>ALAO01000140.1 GCA_000307955.1 Solidesulfovibrio magneticus str. Maddingley MBC34
CCCCCGGCCGCCGGAGGCATCCTCTCTTATCTCTTATCTCCCTCTCCCTACGGCCCGTCCTGCGCCCGTTCGGACGGTCGCATGTCAGGGCTGGTGTAGAAGAATTCGATGCGCCGGTTGCGGGCTTTGTTTTCGGCCGAGGTGGGCGGCACCAGCGGTTGGCTGTCGGCCAGGCCCACGGCGCGCAAGCGGGTGGAGGGGATGCCGGCTTTTTCGGACAGGTAGCGCACGGCGGCGGCGGCCCGGGCGGCCGAGAGTTCCCATTTGGAGGGATAGGGGCCGGAGCCTTCGTCGTCGTCGGCGTGGCCGCGCACGGTGAGGTTGATCTTGAAATCGCGCAGGATCTTGGCCACGCCGTCCATGATCTTGGCGGCGGCCGGGGTGATCTCGGCCGAGCCGGGCTTGAACATGACGGAGTTGTTGACCTGCATGAGCACACCCGAGGAATCGTTGCTCACGCCCGAGTTGTTCTTGACGTTCTGGTCGGAGGTGATGAGTTCCTTGATAAGGATGGCGATTTCGTATTTGAGCTTGTTTTCCTGGGAGAGCTTGAATTCCGGGCTGCCCTTGATGGCGTCGGGGCTGATGAAGGTGGGCACCTTTTCGAGGTTTTGGGTCTTTTCCTTGGAGGGCACGTTTTTATCCTGGAAGACCAGGGAGAGTTCCTGCTTGGTCTGGGGCTTGAGCGAGACGACCAGCCACAGGAGCAGGAAGAAGGCCATCATGGCCGTCACGAAGTCGGCGTAGGCCACCTTCCAGGAGCCGCCGTGATGGCCGCCGTGGTCTCCGTCGGATTCGCGGTAGATGACGACGGTCTTGCCGTCATTTTTTGCCACGCAGCGCCCCCTCCATGTCGTCCATGCTCGGCCGCACGTCCTCGGGGATGGCCCGGCGGCCCATTTCCACCGATAAAAGCGGCGAGAAGCCGGAGTTGAAGGCGGCCAGCACTTCCTTGACCACGTGCAGCAGGTGCTGCTGGGCCTTGGCCTGGTATTCCAGGTTGTTGGCCATGGGGCCGACGAAGCCGTAGCTCATGAGGATGCCGAGAAACGTGCCGACCAGGGCCGCGCCGATGCTGTGGCCGAGCACTTCGGGCGGCTCGTTGATCTTGCCCATGGTGAGCACGATGCCGAGCACGGCGGCCACGATGCCAAGGCCGGGCAGGGAGTCGGCCACCTTGGTGACGGCGCCCGGGGCGATCATGGCGTGGTGGTGCATGGTGGCGATGTCGGTGCGCATGAGGTCGTCGTAGCGGTGGGCGTCGATGCCTTCGGAGAGCAGGCACTTGATGTTGTCGCAGATGAAGTGGGCCAGCTGCTTGTTCTTGGCGATGGCCGGGTATTTGCTCAGCGTGGCCGACTGTTCGGGCTTGGAGACGTGGGGCTCCAGGGCGACGATGCCGTCGCGGCGGGCGATGTTGATGAGTTCGAACAGCAGGGTGAGGAGGTCTTGGTAATCGCCGGCCGTGGGTTCCTTGCCGGTGAACACGTGCATGGCGTGCTTGAAGGTGCCCAGGGCGATGGACTTGGGCGAGGCGATGAAAAACGAGCCCAGGGCCGCGCCGCCGATGATGAGCAGCTCGATGGGCTGGAACAGCACGCCCATATGGCCGCCTTCGAGCATGAAGCCGCCGAAGACGCAGCCGAGAACCACGACAATGCCGATAATCGCGAACATGGTTTACCGTCAGGGGCGTGCGCGGGCACGCCGATTCGTCGGCAGGCGGGGACGGCCCTGCCGGTGCTGTCTGGGAATGACGCCCGAGGCGCGGTTTCCCCTGATGTAGAAAAAACCGGCCCGACGAGCAAGGGGGGCGGACCGCCTCGGCAGTCCGCCCCCTTGTGGCGGCGCGCTATTTCGCGCCGTGGCACTTCTTGTATTTTTTTCCGGAGCCGCAGGGGCAGGGGTCGTTGCGCCCGACCTTGGGGGCTTCGCGGCGCTTGGGTTCCTTCTTGGCCTCTTCGCCGCCGTCAGCCGGGCCGGAATACTGCACGTTGGAAGTCTCGTCCTTGTGCTGGAATTCCTGTTCCTGGACCTCGGCGCGGATGCGCACGCGGGACAGCGCCCGGATGGAGGCGTCGCGCATGTTGTAGATGAGCTGTTGGAAAAGCTCAAAGCCTTCGCGCTTGTACTCCTGCTTGGGGTCTTTCTGGCCGTAGCCGCGAAGGCCGATGCCGTCGCGCAGGTGGTCCATGGAGAGCAGGTGTTCCTTCCAGTGGCGGTCCAGGCTGTCGAGGAGGAAGTAGCGGGCCACCTCCTTGTAGTGCGCCCCGGCGGTCTCGGCCAGTTCGCGCTGGCGGCTCGTGACGGCTTCCAGCACGGCCTGCTTTTCGGCCTCGCCGCCGTCGGCCAGCTCGATCTTGTAGTCGAGGATGTCCTCGATCTGGGCGGCGGCGACTTCCAGCAGCTCGGGATCGGGTTCGCCCTTGAGCGCGGCAAACGGCGTGAAGATCTCGTCCACGATGTCTTCGATATGCTCCTGTACGAACGCTTCCGGCTCGTTGGAGCCCATGAGCTCGCGGCGGCGGCTGTAGATGACCTCGCGCTGCTGGTTCATGACGTTGTCGTAGTCGAGCAGCTGCTTGCGGATATCGAAGTTGTGGGCTTCCACCCGCTTCTGGGCGTTTTCGATGGCCCGGGAGACCATGCGGTTCTCGATGGGCTCGCCGTCTTCCATGCCAAGCTTGTCCATGAGGCCTTTTAAGCGGTCGGAGCCGAAAAGGCGCATGAGGTCGTCGTCCAGGGCCAGGTAGAAGCGCGAGGAGCCGGGGTCGCCCTGGCGGCCGGAACGGCCGCGCAGTTGGTTGTCGATGCGCCGGGATTCGTGGCGTTCGGTGCCCAGGATGTGCAGGCCGCCGAGGTCGGTGACGCCGGGGCCAAGCACGATGTCCGTGCCGCGGCCGGCCATGTTGGTGGCGATGGTGACCTTGCCGGCGTGGCCGGCCAGGGCCACGATCTCGGCTTCCTTCTCGTGGTTCTTGGCATTGAGGACGTCATGGGGCACGCCGGTCTTTTTGAGCATGTCCGAGAGCAGCTCGGACTTTTCGATGGAGACCGTGCCGACCAGCACCGGCTGGCCGCGCTTGTGCAGTTCCTTGACGTCGGCGGCGATGGCCTCGAACTTTTCCCGCTGGGTCTTGTAGACGAGGTCCGGAAAGTCCTTGCGGACCATGGGCTTGTTGGTGGGGATGGAGATGACCTCCAGCCCGTAGATCTCGCGGAACTCCACGGCCTCGGTGTCGGCGGTGCCGGTCATGCCCGAGAGTTTTTTGTACATGCGGAAGTAGTTCTGGAAGGTGATGGTGGCCAGGGTCTGGTTCTCGGCCTCGACTTCCACCAGCTCCTTGGCTTCCAGGGCCTGGTGCAGGCCGTCGGAGTAACGCCGGCCGGGCATGAGGCGGCCGGTGAACTCGTCGACGATGATGACCTGGCCGTCCTTCACCACGTAGTCCACGTCGCGCTGGAAGATGTGGTGGGCTTTTAACGCCTGGAGCACGTGATGCTGCAGGGTGATGTTGGCCGCATCGAACAGGTTGTCGATCTTGAGCACGTCTTCCATGCGGGCCACGCCCTCGTCGGTGAGGAGCACGGTGCGGGCCTTTTCGTCCACGGTGAAGTGGGTTTCCTTGTGCAGCATGGGAATGAGCGCGTTGACCCGGGCGTAGAGGGTCGAGGAATCCTCGGCCTGGCCGGAAATGATCAGCGGGGTGCGGGCCTCGTCGATGAGGATGGAGTCCACTTCGTCGACGATGGCGAAATTGAGCGGCCGCTGCACGAGCTGTTCTTGGTAGAACTTCATGTTGTCGCGCAGGTAGTCGAAGCCGAATTCGTTGTTGGTGCCGTAGGTGATGTCCGCGCCGTAGGCGGCCTGGCGCTGCTGGTCGTCGAGGCCGTGGATGATGACGCCGACGCTAAGGCCCAGGAATCCATAGAGCTTGCCCATCCATGCGGCGTCGCGGCGGGCCAGGTAGTCGTTGACCGTGATGAGGTGCACGCCTTTGCCGGACAGGGCGTTTAAGACCACGGGCAGGGTGGCGACCAGGGTTTTGCCTTCGCCGGTCTTCATCTCGGCGATTTTGCCCTGGTGCAGGGTGATGCCGCCGATGAGCTGGACGTCGTAGTGGCGCATCCCCAGCGAACGCACCGAGGCTTCGCGCACGATGGCGAAGGTTTCGGGCAGCACGTCGTCGAGGGGGCGGCCGTCGGCCACCTCCTGGCGCAGCTCGGCCACCCGGGCGCGCATGGCGTCGTCGGACAGGGCCTGGATTTGCGGCTCGAAGGCGTTGATGGCCTCGATCAGCGGGCGCAGGCCCTTGAGGTAGCGCTCGTTGCGCGACCCGAAGACCTTGTGGGCAATGGCTTTGAGCATGACAGGGACTCCTTTATGGATGCGGGGCGATGGGAAAAGGCCCCGAAAAATGGTCGTATGGCTTTTAGCCGCGCCCCTTAAAAAATACGTGAGTATTTTTTAAGAAAACAAATGGTTTTAGTGTATTGCCGGTAAGGCGACATCTGCTTTCCCGCAGGACGCGACATTAGCCGATGGTTTCCAGCCAGTGGCCCACGCCCACCCCGTCCGGGGCGGCGGCGCGCAGCTGGGTGACGCAGCCCGAGCAGCCGGTGACGATCTGCTCGCCGGGCTTGGGGGCGTAGATGGCCAGGGCGTTTTTCGCCACGGCCTCGGACAGGTCGGGATGGGTCAGCTTGGTCAGCCCCCCGAAACCGCAGCAGGGGGTTTCATTTTCCCGGAAAACGAGGCGCTCGCCCATGATGCGGCGCAAAAGCGAAAGATCCTGGTTGCCGCCGGCCCCGTGGCAGGGGCGGTGGTAGCGCACGGCCGGGGGCGCGGCCTGGCCGATCTCGAAGGTGGTGTCGCCAAGCAGTTCGGCCAGGGAAACGAGGTTTTCCCGCCACGGCCCGAGTTCGTCCATGGCCAGCCCCAGGTCCTTGCGGGCGTAGGCCCGCAGCCCGCAGCGGCAGGTGGCGCAAAAAACCACCATGAGCGGCCGGCCGGCCCGACGCCAGGCCTCGATATTTTGCTGCTGCATGGCGGCCTGGGCCTGGGGCGCGCCGGCGTGGCCCAGGGTGCAGCCGCAGCAGGTAAAGCCCGGATCGGGCAGCACCTCGACGCCAAGCCCTTCCAGGAGCCGGGCGGCCTCGGCCTTCCAGCGCGGGTTGGCGTGCTCAGCCACGCAGCCGGCGAAGATGACGGCTTTTTTGCCGGCCTGGCGGGTGTCGAAGGTCTTGGGGAACAGCCAGGGCGCCGGGGCCTTGCCCGCGCCAAGGGCAGCCAGGGCGCCCTTGGCCCGGGACACGGCCGCGATGGGAATGTTGCCGGGCAGCAGTTTGCCCAGCGTCATGGCCAGGGGCCAGGCCAGCCCGGCCCGCTCGACCCACAGTTTCCACAACATGCCGGCGAAACCGGGATGGGCGGCGCGGATTTCGGCCACCAGATCCGGGCCGCACAGCCCGAGCGGGCAGGCGTCCTCGCAGCGGCCGCAGGACAGGCAGGCGGTGGCGAGCATCTCGGCGGCCTTGGCCGACAGCTCGGCCCGGCCTTCGCCCACGGCCTTGGCCAGGAAAAACTTGGCCCTCGGGGAGAGTTCCTCGCGGCCGGTGGCCGTGAAAAGCGGGCACACGGGCAGGCAGCGGCCGCACAGGATGCAGGTCGGGCGGCGGCCCTGGCCGTGGAGGCAATGGACGGGGGTGAGTTCCGTGGACACGTCTAGTAGGCCTTGCCGGGGTTCATGATGCCGTAGGGATCGAAGGCGGCCTTGATCCGGGCCATGAGCCCGCGCTCGATGGGAGAGAGCTGGCGGTCGAGGAAGGGCAGCTTGGACAGCCCCACGCCGTGCTCGCCGGACAGGGTGCCGCCCAGGGATAGGGCCAGGGACAGGATGCGTTCCCGGGCGGCCTGCGCCCTGGCGCGTTCGTCGGCGTTAGCGGCGTCGTGCATGATGTTGACGTGGAGATTGCCGTCGCCCACATGGCCGAAAAGGAGAATCTTGAGCGACAGTTCGTCGGCGACGGTCCGGATGCCGACGGCGGCGGCCCGAAGCTTGCCGCGCGGCACGGTGACGTCGTCGCTGATCTTGTCCGGGGCGGCCTTGAAGGAGGCGGGATTGAGCAGCCGTCGCGGCTCCCAGACGGCTTCCTCGTCCTGCGGCGTGGCGGCCCGGCGGCTCCAGACCGGCCCGGCCGGCTTGGTGGCCGCTTCGAGCAGGGCCAGGTCGGCGGCCACGGCCTCGGGGGAGCCGTCCAGGCGGATGAGAAGGGCCGCGCCGGCCGTCTCGGGCCAGGGCACGGGGCTGATGGCGGCCACGGCGGCCATGGCCTCCCGGGCCATGAATTCCAGGGCGACGGGCAGGATGCCGGCCCGAAACACGTCCCCGGCGGCGCTCAGGGCCGCGTCCACGTCGGCAAAAGCCAGGGCCAGGGTGGCCGTGGCCGCCGGCAGGGGCAGGAGCTTGACCGTCAGTTCGGTGATGACCCCCAGCGTCCCCTCGGAGCCGCAAAAAAGGCGCACGAGGTCCAGGCCCACGACGTTTTTATGGGTGCGCCGGCCGCAGTGGACGACCTCGCCGCCGGGCAGCACGGCGGTCAGCCCCAGCACGTGGTCGCGGGTGACGCCGTACTTGACGGCCCGCATGCCGCCGGCGCAGGTGGCCACGTTGCCGCCTACGGTGGAAAATTTCACGCTGGCCGGGTCCGGGGCGTAGAACAGGCGCTTCCCGGCCGCTTCGGCCTGGAGATCGGCCGTGACCACGCCGGGTTCGACCACGGCCACGAAGTCGTCGGCGTCGATGTCCTTGATGCGGTTAAGCCGGGCCGCAGAGACGACGACGCCGCCGGAAACCGGGGTGCAGTCGCCCACGGTGTTGGTGCCCCGGCCGCGCGGCAGCACGGGCAGGCGCTTGTCCTGGGCCAGGGCCAAAAGCGCCCGGACCTGTTCCAGGTTTTCGGGGCGTACCACGGCCGAGGGCAGGGCGTGGCGGCGCGAGGCGTCGGCGCCGTAGACGAACATCTCTTCCGGGGTGAACACGGCGGCGTCGCCGGGGAAGATCTTTTCCAGGGCGCGGCGGACGTCGGCGGGCAGGGTCGGGGTGGGGCTCATGGGATCAGTCGGCCTCGGCGGTCCAGGTCATGGTGTCCACGGCCCCGGCGGCGTCAAAGGTGAAGGAGACTTCGTTGTAGCCGCTGACGTCCGAATAGCGCCAGACGTTGCCCTCGACCTCCTCAGGCTGCCCCAGCGCGATGGCCAGGCGTTCCCGGGGGATGCCCCGGCAGACGCCCCGGGCGAAGCAGCCGGGCGCAGCGAAGATGCGGATCTGGTGGAAGAATTGCCGTTGGCCCTCTTCCATGCTGTACAGCGACACGACCAGCCCGTCGTAGGTGAGGGTGATGATCTCGTAGGGCGTGGCGTCGTAGGGATTGCTGAAGGGCACGGCCTGGCGTTGCCGGGGCGGGCCGAGCTTTTGGACGACGTCGGCCTCGGTTTGTCCGTAGAGGGCGGCGGTCTCGTCGAGAAACGCCTCCAGGCGTTCCTCGGACTCGGCGGCCCCGCAGGGCTGGGCGGCCAGCAGGAACACGGCCGTGAGCGTCAGGAAAAAGCGTCGGAATCGACCCATCAAAAGGTTCCTTGCAGCGGTTTCGTCCGATCCGGCCTTAGCCGGTTAATGCCGCGCCAGCTCCCGGGCGGCGTCGCGGTCGAGGTCGCGGGACTTGAGGTCGTCGCGGCGGTCGAACACCTTCTTGCCGCGCGCCAGGGCGATCTCGGCCTTGGCCCGGCCGTTTTTGAAATACACCCGCACCGGGACCACGGTCAGCCCTTTTTGCTCCACCTTGACCCGCATGGCGTTGATTTCCGCCGCATGGAGCAGGAGCTTTCGCGGCCGCTCGGGCTCGTGGCCGGCGTAGCCGGCGTTTTCGTAGGGCGCGATGTGCACGCCGATGAGAAACGCCTCGCCGTCTTGGAACTTCACGTAGCCGTCCTTGAAGCTGATGCGCCCCAGGCGAAGCGACTTCACCTCGGACCCCATGAGCACCAGGCCGGCCTCGTATTTTTCCAGGAATTCGTAGAGGTGGCGGGCTTTTTTATTCAGGGCGACAAGTTTCTCGCCCGATTCTTTCGCAGCCATGGCGTCCTTTGGCAGGCTCTCCGGCCTCCGTTTCGCGCCCGGACCGGGCCGGGCGCGGCATCACGTCCAGCCCCGCCGCGTCCGTGTCGTGTGTAGGCCGGGCGGCCGGGGCGGTCAATGGGCCGGGGATTCCTCCCGGTCAAGCAGGGAGGAATAAAACATAAGCTCGTCCGGAAATTGCCGGAAGATGGTTTCCTGGACCAGGGCATTGGTCCGGGTCACGGACGGACTTTCCAGAACCAATTTAAGCAGGTTTTTGCAATCGTCCATGGTGGCCTGGCGAATGATCCGCTTGATGCCCGGTATGGCCTGGGGGGTCAAGCTGATGCAGTCGATCTGCATGCCCATGAGGATGGGCACGCAAAAGGGATCGGAAGCCATTTCGCCGCACAGGCTCACTTCGATGCCGGCCTGGTGGGCGGCGTCGACCACGTGTTTGATGCTGCGCACCACGGCCGGATGCAGGGGCTGGTACATGTGGGACACGAACCGGTTGGTGCGGTCGATGCCCAGGGAATACTGGATGAGGTCGTTGGTGCCGATGCTGAAGAAATCGACTTCCCGGGCCAGGATCTCGGCGATCATCACGGCCGAGGGCAGCTCCATCATGATGCCCACGGGCAGGTCGGCATTGAAGCGGTGGCCTTCCTGGCGCAGCTCGGCCCTGGCCTCGGCCAGCATGGCCTTGGCCTGCCGGATTTCCCGAAGCCCCGAGATCATGGGGAACATCACCGAAATGTTGCCGGCCACCGACGCCCGCAGCATGGCCCGCAGCTGGGTCTTGAAGATGTCGGGGTGGTGCATGCACAGGCGGATGGCCCGCAGCCCCAGGGCCGGGTTGCGCTCGTCGAGGCTGCCCAGGGTGGAGACGAACTTGTCGGCCCCGGCGTCGAGGGTGCGCAGCGTCACCCGGCGCGGCGACATAATCGTGGCAAGGTCCAGATATTCCTGGTAAAGTTCTTCTTCCGTGGGCAGCTTGGCCCGGTTCATATAGGAATATTCGGTGCGGTACAGCCCAATGCCCTCGCCGCCGTTGTTGACCACGGTGGGCACTTCCTCAAGCATCTCGATGTTGGCTTTGACCTTGAGCCGGTAGCCGTCGATGGTTTCGCCGGGCAGGTGGCAGCCGCGCATGATGCCGGCCTGGTAGGCCTCGAACTGGTATTTGAGGTCGGAGAGCCGGGCCAGTTCCTCCTCGGCCGGGGAGAGCACCACCACGCCGCGCAGCCCGTCCACCACCACGAGGTCGCCGTCGCGCACCTCGCGTTCGAGTTCGGTGACGCCGACCACGGCCGGGATGCCCAGCGTCCGGGCCAGGATGCCGGTGTGCGAGGTCTTGCCGCCCTGGACCGTGACCAGGGCCATGATCTTATCGGTCTCCAGGGACGCCGTGTCGGCCGGGGAGACGTCGTGGGCCATGAGCACCACCCGGCTCTCGATGGCCCGGATCTCGGCGGTCTGGCCGGCGAGCCGGGCCTGGACGCGGCCCGAAACGGTGCGCACGTCCTGGATGCGGTCGCGGAAATACTGGTCGTCCAGGGCCTCGAAAGCCTTTTCGAGGTCGGCCACGGCCTTGTCCAGGGCCCATTCGGCGTTGATGCCCAGCGTCTGGATGTAGCGCTTGGCGACTCCCGCCAGCTTGGGGTCCTTGAGGATCATGAGGTGGGAGTCGATGATGAGCGCGTGTTCGCGCAGATCGGCCGGAATGCGCTCCCGGGCCTGTTCGATTTCCTGGGCGAACTGCTCGAAGGCCCGCTCCAGGCGGGCCACTTCCGGCGCGACCAGGGCTTCGGGCAGGGTCTGGCGGGGCAGGGGGCCGGCCCCGGAGCGGTTTAAGAAAAAGGCCCGTCCGATGGAGATGCCGGCCGAGACGGGGATGCCTTTGAGGGTTGCCATGTCGGGCTGGTCCTTGGCGCGGCGGCGATCCGCGGCGCGGCGGGGTTGGGGGTTGTCCGGTCCTGGCGAGTGTCGCGTCCCTTAAAAATACGATAGTATTTTTTAAGAAAAATTACTGCTTTTCGTCTGTTGTCCGCGAATTCTCCTGCCTGCTTTTCGTGGACGTGACATGAGGGGCCGGTCGCGGCGTCAACGGAAGCGGTTGCGGAACAGTTCGCCCAGGCGGCCAAGGGCCTGCGCGGCGTCGGGGCCGGCAGCGCGCAGTTCCAGTTCGCTGCCCTGGCCGGCGGCCATGGTGAGGATGTCGAGAATGCTTTTGGCGTCCACGGCTTCGCCGCCGTCCTGGCGCATTTGGATGTCGCAGGCGAATTTCTGGGCTTCCTGGGCCAGCTTGGCGGCCGGGCGGGCGTGCAGGCCCTGTTCGTTGGCCACGCGCACGCGCAGCACGAAACCGTCGGCTTCGGCCAGGATGTCGTCAGCCCCGGGCAGAGGGGCGGCAAGGGTTGGCTCGGTCATCGTCCACCGTCGTATCGGCCGCCTTGGGGGCGGCGGGCCAGGCGCGGGCCTGGCGGTTATGCCGGCGCTAAGCCGGCCACATGGAGCGGGCCAGCACCCAGCCGGCGGCCAGGGCCAAAAGCGCCGCTTCCCGGGACACCGACGGCCGCGTGGCGGCCCAGGCGGCCAGGATGCCGATGAGCGCCGCGTCGGCCAGGGGCGAGCCGGTCTCGCCCCGGGGCCGGGCCAGCACCCAGAAAAGCGACAAGAGCACGGCGTTGGCCACCTTGACCCGCCGGCCCAGGTTGACCAGATCCCAGCGCTTGAGGCGGCGCAGCACCTGGAAGCCCTCGCGGTAGCCGGCGCGAAAGGTCAGCGCCTTGAAGGCCTGGGCGGCCAGGAACAGGGCGGCGGTCAGCCCGGCCAAAAGCCCGTACCGCCCGTCGGCGGCCAGGCAGGCGGCCGAAAGCCCCCACAGGCCCATGACGCTGGCCGAAAAAAACGTGTCGCCTATGGCGGAGAGGGTGAATGCCGTCGTGGTCTTGACGTTGTCAAGCATTTCCGGCGGCACGAGCCCCTGGGCAATCTTTTCCTCCAGGGACAAAAAAAGCCCCACCAGCAAGGGGGTCCAGAAAAAGTGCGTGTTGTAGAGCTTGAGGTAGCGCTCGAACACGGCGTCGCGCTGGACCGGGTCGGGATAGAGTCGGGCCAGCCCCGGCTCCATGGCGTAGGCCAGCCCCACGTGCTGCAGGCCGCGCGTGTTGAAGGCCGCGCCGACCAGGTAGCAGCGCAGAAAGCAACTGACAAGCGTGCGTGCGCGCAATTCTCCGCCAGGCGTCCCCAACCGCGCCTCCATGCCGTGCCGGCCAGCCCCAGGCTCGCCTGTATTTTCCTACAACCTTAACGGTTGGCGCGATATTGGTCAAATAGCCCGACCGGGGCCGCGTCCAGAAATTCCCCAAACGGCGTGCCGCCAAGGGCTTGGCGCCAGGGCGGCACGGCCAGCCGGGCCAGATCGGCCGGTTCGTCGCAGTCAGGCAGGGTCGCCAGCTCGGCCGTGTCCCGGCCGGCCGCGGCCAGGCGCGCCCGGGTCAGCCCGGCCACGGCGGCGGTGCTCCAGGGCATGTCGATAAAGACCTCGGGCGCGAAACCCGCCCGGGTGAAGCCGATGAGCCAGTAGCCGCCGTCCTGGGCCGGCCCCAGCACGGCCGGCTGTTTCTCCAGGGCCTTGGCGGCCTGGCGCAGCAGGGCCGGGGTGACAAGGGGCAGGTCCGCACCGATGAGCAGGGCGGCCGCGTCGCCGGCCGTGAGCGCCCCGGCCAGGGCGGCGGCCATGCGCGCGCCGAGGTCGCCCGGAGCCTGGGGCATAAGCCGGAATCCCGGGCCGCACAGGGCGGCCATGCTCGCCTGGGCGTCCCCCGGGGCGAAATGGACCGTGGCCGGCAGGCCCGAGGCCAGGGCGGCGCGAAAGACGTTGCCGGCCATGGCCCGGTAGGCCGCCAACGCCAGTTCGTCGCCGCACACGGCGGCCAGCCGGGTCTTGACCAGACCCGGCAGCGGGGCCTTGGCCAGGAGATGCAGGGAGACGGCCCCCATGGGTCAGGCCCCGGAGGCCGGGCCGGAATCGCCGGTTGGGGGGATCGGCCGGGGCGGGTAGAACCGGGCCAGCCGGGCCGGGGCCACGCCCAGGGTGTAGCCGGTAAGCAAGGCCAGGTTGCGGGCCGTGGCGAAAAGAGGGCCCTCGGCCAGCCAGCGCCGGGCCGAGGTGGTCACCCGTAGCCGGGAGACGGCCACCCGGCCGCCGGCCCGACGTAGACAGCGCACCAGTTCCACGTCTTCCATGACCGGGATGTCGCAAAAACCGCCCATGGCGGCAAAGAGTTCGCGGCGCAGGCACAGGGCCTGGTCGCCGTAGGGCAGGGAAAAAAGCCGCGAGCGCCAGGTGGCGGCGGCGGCGATGGCCCGCAGGAGCGGTTTTTCGGAGCGGATGGCCAAGGAGAAGGCGGCCAGCTCGGCCCGCGTTTCCAGCAGCCGGGCCGCCTCGGCAAAGGCCCCGGCCGGCAGTCGCGTGTCGGCGTGGAGAAACAGCACATATTCGCCCCGGGCCGCGGCCGCGCCGGCGTTTTGCTGGCTGCCCCGGCCCGGCGGGGCGGTCAGTCCCGTCACGCCCTCCCGGGCGATGGCCCGGATGGTCCCGCCGGCCGGATCGCCGTCGACCACGATGATTTCCAGCGGCGTGCCGTAGCCGGCGGCGTGGATGTTGTCGATGACGCCGTTTATGCGGCGCGCTTCGCCCAGCACGGGAACGATCACGGAAAACAGTGGGGAATGGTGACGGCGCGGCGACATGGGGGCCTCGTTGCGGCGGGACTTCCTGGATGCAATAGATTTTTTCCGAGCAAACCGCTAGACAGGGCCTTCGCGTCCCGGCCGTTGCGACGGAGACGGTCCGAAAATATTTCGAGGTGCGTTGGACCATGCTGGAAGCCGAATACGCCGCCATGCGCCAGGCCGAGGAACGGCATTGGTGGTATTTGGGGCTGCACGATCAGGTTCGCCGGGCGCTGGCGCGCTGCCGGGGGGCGGTGTCCGGCCCGGGCCGGGTGCTGGACGCCGGCTGCGGCACAGGCAAGGTGTTGGAGCTTTTGGCCGATTTGCAGCCCGTGGGCCTCGACCTGTCGGCCACGGCCCTGTCCCTGGCCCGGCAGCGCGGGGATTTTCCGTTGGTCCGGGCTTCGGCCGTGACCCTGCCCTTTGCCGACGCCGCCTTTGACGTGGCCCTTTCCCTGGACGTGCTGGCCAACGTGCCCCCAGGCGAGGTTTCGGCCGCTTTTGCCGAACTGTATCGGGTGTTGGCCCCGGGCGGGGCGCTCATCCTCAATCTCGTGGCGTTTCAGGCGCTTTACGCCGAACACGACCGGGCTGTGGGCGTGGTGCGGCGCTACCGGGCCGGCGAAGTTCGGGAAATGCTCGCCGGGGCCGGGTTCGCCCTGGACATTTTATCCTATTCCAATACGATTTTGTTTCCGGCCGCCGCCGTGGTGCGGCTGGCCCGCAGGCGTCGCCGGCCCGACCATGAGCCGGTTTCCGACCTGGCCCCGCTGCCCGGGCCGATAAACGCCGCCCTGGCCGCCGTGCGACGTTTCGAAAACGCCGTCGTCGTGGGCAAGACCCTGGCCTTTCCTTTTGGCCTGTCCGTCTTCGCTTTGGCCCGCAAGCCCGGCCGGGGCGTTTCCGGCAACCTGCAACCCGTCGGCAAGGGGTTATGAGCCAAGCTGTAGCATCGCCCACTCTGACTATCGTCATCCCGGTCTACAACGCCGAACAGTCCATCGGCCGGCTGGTGGAGGCCCTGATCGCCGAGCCGCCGCTGCCCGAAACCGACGTGGTGCTGGTCAACGACGGCAGCCGCGACGGCAGCCACCGGGAATGCCTGGCCTGTTGCGACCGCCATCCCGGACGGGTCACCTACCTGCGTCTGGCCCGCAATTTCGGTGAGCACGGCGCGGTCATGGCCGGGCTGTGCCAGGCCGGCGGCGACTATGTCGTGGTCATGGACGACGACTTCCAGAACCCGCCCCACGAGGCGGCCCGGCTGGTGGAAGCCGCCGTGGCCGGCGGCTATGACGTGGTTTACGGCGCTTTCCGCGAGAAATGCCACGGCATGCTACGCAACTGGGGCAGCGAATTTAACGACAAGGTGGCCACCTGGCTGCTTGGCAAGCCGCGCCATCTCTATCTTTCGAGCTTCAAGTGCCTGTCCCGGTTCCTGGTGGAACGCATCACCGCCTACGCCGGCCCCTCGCCCTACGTGGACGGCCTGATCCTGCGGGTCACCGACAACATCGCCCAGGTCGAGGTGGAGCACTGTCCCCGCCGGGCCGGCCGGTCGGGCTACACCTTGTGGAAGCTCATCCGGCTGTGGCTGACCATGTTCGTCAATTTTTCCGTGGCCCCGTTGCGCCTGTCCGCCGTGCTTGGCCTTGGGGTCAGCGCCTTCGGGCTGCTCATGGCCGTGTGGAGCCTGCTGGAGAAACTCCTCGGCCTGGACGTGCCCACGGGCTGGACTACGCTTTACGTCACGGTGGTCATCTTCGCCGGCATCCAGCTCGTCATGCTCGGCCTGCTTGGCGAATACGTCGGCCGGGGGCTCCTTGAGGCCAACCGCGCGCCCCAGTTCGTGGTGCGCGAGGTCCACGGCGGCGGCTTCCCCCCGACCCGGGAGCCGCGCCGATGGTAGGCCCCCTTGGCCGGGTGCGGCCTGTGGCCATACCCTCCGTCGGCGACGACCGGGGTTGGCTGTCCGTGGTCGAGGCCGGGCAGACCGTGCCCTTTCCCATCCGCCGGGTCTTTTACATGCACGGCATGACGGCCGAGCGCGGCGGCCATGCCCACCGCGACACCGACCAGCTTGTGGTCTGCGTGGCCGGTTCCCTGCGCCTGGACCTCACCGACGGCCGTGACCGGATGTCCGTGCGCCTGGCCGACCCGGCCCAGGGGCTTTTCATTCCGGCCATGGTCTTTCTCGATATCCGCGACATCGCCCCCGAGGCCGTCTGTCTGGTGCTGGCCAGCACACACTACGACATGAGCCGTTCGATTCGCAGCTACGAAGCCTTTCTGGAAGCGGTTGCCCAGCCATGAGCACCGCCGCCGTCCGTCAGGCCTTTCTGCGTTCCAGCCGAGCCCTGGCCGGGGAACTGCCGAGCGTGGCCGCCGTCCTCGCCTGGTTTAACGCCAAGGACCGCAGCCGCTTCGAGGTGCGCCGCGCCTCCCTGACCGCCCTGGATAAATGGCATTATGCGCCAAATCCCATGCGGCTGGCCCACCTTTCGGGACGGTTTTTCGCCATCGAGGGCCTGCGGGCGGAAACCGGCTTCGGTCCGGTGGCGTCCTGGGACCAGCCCATCATCAACCAGCCCGAGGTGGGCATCCTCGGGCTTCTGGCCCGCGAGATCGACGGCGTGCTCCATTTTCTCATGCAGGCCAAGATGGAACCCGGCAACGTCAACATCCTCCAGCTCTCGCCCACGGTCCAGGCCACCCACAGCAACTATTCCCGGGTCCATGCCGGGGCCACGCCGCGCTACCTTGAATATTTCACCGAGCCCGGCCGGGCCAGAGTGCTCCTGGACCAGCTCCAGCCCGAACAGGGAGCGCGTTTTTTGCGCAAGCGCAACCGCAACATGGTGGTGGCCGTGGACGGCCCCGTGCCCGAGCACGAGGATTTCCGCTGGCTCACCCTGGGCCAGATCAAGGCCCTCCTGCACCACGACAACATCGTCAACATGGACGCCCGCACCGTGGTCTCGCTCATCCCCCTGGCCGACCCCGACGAAGGGCCGGATTACGGCCTGATCCGCGACGTGGGCGGCTTTGGCCTCGACGTCTACCTGTCCTTTTGCCGCTCGGACAAGGAACGCCAGACCATGGACGAACTCATGGCTTGGCTCTCGGCCGGCAAGGCCCGCTACGCCATGCGCGTGTCGCGCCAGCCTCTGGACCGGCTGCATGGCTGGATCATGACCGATGCGGAAATCCGCCACGAAACTGGGCTGTATTTCTCCGTCATCGGCGTGGACGTGCGCGCCCACACTCGGGAGGCCACCAGTTGGTCCCAGCCGCTGCTCCACCATGGCGGCCAGGGGCTGGTCGGCTTTTTGTGCCAGCGCCATGGCGGCGTGCTCCATTTCCTGGCCCGGGGAAGCCTTGAACCCGGCAACCGCGACGGTATGGAAATCGGACCGACCATCGCCTGTTCCGAAGTGGCCGCCAGGGCCTGCCGGACCTGCGCCCCGCCGCTGCTTGCCCATTTCCTCGATCACGGCCAGGGCATCGTCCGCTACGACGCCGTGCAGTCCGAGGAAGGCGGGCGCTTCCACCATTTCCAAAACCGTTACATGGTGGTGGAGTTGCCGCCCGGACAAGACCTCGACCTGCCCGGCCACTATGTCTGGATGACCCTCGGGCAATTGTGGCGCATGGCCCGCCACGGCCACGTCAATATCGAGGCCCGAAACCTCATGGCCTGCCTGGGGCTGTTGGAGACCCTGCCGTGAAGCTCCTCGTCCTTGGCGCGTCCGACATCTTCGCCCGCCGCGTGGCCCCGAACTTGCCCGCCCTGGGCGTGGCCGGGGTCGAGGTCGTCTCCCGAAGCGGCCGCCGGCCGGCCCTGCCGCCCGAACTGGCCGTCACCTGGCGCGACGACGCCGAGGCCGCCCTGGCCCAAAGCCCGGCCGAGGCCGTTTACGTCACCACCGAAAACAGCCGCCACGCCGCCCTGGTCCAGGCCGCCCTGGCCAGCGGCCGCCACGTCGTCGTGGACAAGCCGGCCTTCCTGACCCTGGCCGAGGCCGAGGCCGCCGCCGCCCTGGCCGCCCAAAAAGATCTCACCCTGGCCGAGGCCACGGTCTGGGCCGACCATCCGCGCGTCGAAGCCCTCTTGGCCGCCTTCACCGCCGCCGGCTCGGTCCCCACGCGCGTTTCCGCCGTTTTTTCCTTTCCGCCCCTGCCGCCGGGCAACTTCCGCCACGTCGCCACCCTGGGCGGCGGGGCGCTTTATGACCTCGGGGCCTATGCCGCCAGCCCCGGCCGCGTCCTTTTCGGCTGCCAGCCGGACACCGTGGCCTGCCAAATCCTCTCGCGCGGCCCGGAAGTCGACACCGCCTTTGTCTGCCAGATGACCTACCCCGGCGGACGCAGTTTCACCGGAACCTTCGGCTTCGACACCGGCTACGCCAACCGCCTGGACGTGCTCGGCCCCAATCTGGCCGCCTCCCTGGACCGGGCTTTCACCCCGCCGCCCGGGGCCGCCCTGGAACTGGCCTGCAACACCCCCACGGGCTGCACGGTGGAAATCATCCCGCCGGCCGACGCTTTTGCCCGCTTTTTCGCCCGCGCGCTTAACGACATGGCCCACGGCCACTCCCCGACCCTGGCCGAGGCGCTGCTGGCCGATGCCCGTGTCCGGGCACGGTTGAGTAAGTAGGAAGAGAGAAGAATAAGATGCCTCCGGCGGCCGGGGGCCTGAGGCCC
>ALAO01000141.1 GCA_000307955.1 Solidesulfovibrio magneticus str. Maddingley MBC34
ATGAGCGTGGTGGACTTGCCCGCGCCGTTGGCCCCGATGATGGTGACGACCTCGCCTTCCTCCACCCGCAGCGACACGTCGCGCAGGGCCTGGATGCGGCCGTAATGGGCGCAAACGCCCTCAAGCTCCAAAATAGCGGCCACGACTACTCCGTATCGTCGGAACGTTTGCCCATGCGCGCCGCCGGCCACAGTCCGGCCGGGCGAACCAGCATCATGACGGCCATGGCGCCGCCAAAGGCCAGCATCCGGTAGAGTTCGAATTCGCGGAAGGCCTCGGGCAGGGCCACCAGGGCCAGCGCGCCGAGGATGACCCCGGGGATGGAGCCCATGCCGCCGAGCACCACCATGGCCAGCACCATGGCCGACTCGATGAAGGTGAAGCTCTCGGGGCTGACAAAACGCATCCGGGCGGCGAAAAAGGCTCCGGCCAGGCCGCCGAAGACCGCGCCCAGGGCGTAGGCCAGAAGCTTGAACCGAAACGTGTCCACGCCCATGAGTTCGGCCGCGGTCTCGTCCTCGCGGATGGCCTCGAAGGCCCGGCCGATGCGCGAGAAGTTGATGCGGTGCACGGCCACGATGGTAAACGCGGCCAGGGCGAGGATGACGTAGTAGAGGTATTCGAGCTTTCGCAGCAGCAGGTACTCGAACGAAAAGGAGCCGTCCACAAAATGCGGGATGTAGATGCCCGGGGACTTGATGCCGAGAATGCCGTTGGGGCCGCCGGTGAGCGCCATCCAGTTGTTGATGACGATACGCACGATCTCGCCGAACCCGAGGGTCACGATGGCCAGATAGTCGCCGCGCATCCGCAGCGTGGGGTAGCCGATGAAGCAGCCGGCCACGGCGGCAAAGGTGGCGCAGATGGGCAGGCAGACCCAAAACGGCACGGAATAGTGCACCGAGAGCAGCGCGTAGGTGTAGGCCCCAACACCATAAAAGGCGATGTAGCCAAGGTCGAGCAAGCCGCACAGCCCCACGACCACGTTGAGCCCCAGGCCCAGGCAGATGTAGACCAGGACGTTTATCGCCACGTCCTGGGCATAGCGGTTGGTGAGCATGGGGTAGGCCAGGGCGAAGACGATGACCGGGGTCAGCAGCATCCAGCGCGGCGCGCGGGCCAGGGTGTCGCCCACGGCGTCCCGGGCGGCGGCCAGGGGATTGAGCACCCCGTCGAGGCGGCCGGCCTTGCCCAGGCGGTAGAGCGCGAAACAGATGGTCGCGCCCACGGCCACCCGCAGCCAGACGGCAAAGGTGGCGGCGAAATGCAGCTCGCCGTCGCGGATGCCCAGAAGCGGCCACAGGAGCAGGTAGAACCAGGCCAGGCCCAGGCCGAAATACTGCCAGGATTTCCTAGACCCGCGTGTCATCGACATTCTCTCCCATGATGCCTGTGGGCATGAAATAGAGCACCCCGATGAGGATGACGAAGGCGAAGACGTCCTTGTACTCGCCGCCGGCCGGGATGTAGGCGGCGGCCAGGATCTCCACCATGCCGATGATGAGCCCGCCGATCATGGCCCCGGTGATGTTGCCGATGCCGCCGAGCACGGCGGCGGCGAAGGCCTTGATGCCGGGAACGAAGCCCATGTCGTAGCGCACCGAGCCGTAGTAGAGGCCGACCATGATGCCGGCGGCGGCGGCCAGAGCCGCGCCGATGGCGAAGGTGGTGCTGATGACCTTGTCGGAGTGGATGCCGACCAGGGCGGACATGACCTTGTCCTGGGCCGTGGCCCGCATGGCCTTGCCGATGCGGGTCTTGAAAACAAGGGTGTTGAGCAGCACCAGCAGCAGGGCCGTGACGGCCAGGATGCCGATCTGCATGTAGCTCACCCGCACGCCCAGCCACTCGAAGCCGCCGTGGGTGAACTCCGTGGGGTAGGCCTTGTCGTAGACGCCCTGGGTGAGCATGAGGCCGTTTTGCAGGAAGATCGACATGCCCAGGGCCGAAAGCAGCACGGACAGGCGCGAGGATTGGCGCAGGGGCTTGTAGGCGACCTTTTCCACGGCCATGGCCAGCATGGCGCAGTAGCCCATGGCCAGGATCAGGGCAAAGGCCAGCCCGAACCAGGGATGGCTGTCCATGAGGCCCTGGGAGGCCATGTAACTGAGCAGGATGACGCCGAGATAGCCGCCGGCGGCAAATATCTCGCCGTGGGCGAAATTGATGAGCTGGATGATGCCGTAGACCATGGTGTAGCCCAGGGCCACCAGGGCGTAGACCCCGCCAAGGGTCAGTCCGTTTATGAGCTGCTGGAAAAGATAGTCCATGCGTCGGGGCCGCCATTGGGGGGAGGGACGGCCCTCCCCCCTGCTGCTTGAGGATCGTGTCCTAGTACTTTTTGCCGGTCTGGGGGTCCCAGAAATTGGCGAACTTGCCGTCCTTGACCACACGGATGATGTAGTTGGAGCCGGACTCGCCATTGGCCTGGAACTTGATCTTCTTGGAAGCGCCCTGCATGTCGCCCTTGATCAGCTCGGCCTTGATCTTGGCCGGATCGGTGCTCTTGGCGGCCTTGATGGCCGAGAGCAGCGAGTAGGCGGCGTCGTAGGCGTAGGCGGAATAGGCGCCGGGCTTGCCGAACTTCTCGTAGGCGGCCAGGAACTTCTTGTAGGAGGGGGTTTCCTCGTCGATGTAGCCGAAGGTCAGGTACATGCCCTCGGCGGCGTCCTTGGCGATTTCCATGAGCTGGGGATGGTAGACGGCGTCCTGGCCGATGATGGCGGCGGTGACGCCGGCACGCTTGGCCTGGATGAGCATGAGCGCGCCGGAGGCGGAGTTCTGCAGGCTCATGTAGAGCACGTCGGGCTTGGCGTCCTTGATCTTGGTGAGCACGGCCGAGAAGTCCTTGTCGCCCTGGTTGACGTGGTCATGGGCGATGACCTTGAGGCCTTCCTTGTTGGCCAGCTTCTCGACGTTGTCGGCCAGACCCTGGGAATAGGTGGTCTTGTCGTCGACGATGAAGATGGTCTTGGCCTTCAGCACGTCCTTGATGAACTTCATGGCGGCGATGGACTGGTCGTCGTCACGGCCGCAGACGCGGAACATGTAGGGCAGGCCGCGCTCGGTGACTTTTTCCGAGGTGGAGGCCGGGGTCAACATGGGGATGTCGGCTTCGGCCAGGGTTTCGGAGGCCGGGATGGTGGCCGAGGAGCAGTACGCGCCGACCACGCCGACGACCTTCTCGTTGACCAGCTTGTTGGCGGCGGCCACAGCCTGGCGCGGATCGCAGGCGCTGTCCTCGGCGAAAAGCTCGATCTTGTCGAAGCCGGGGATGCCGCCTTCCTTCTCGATGGCCGCGATGGCGGCGCGGGTGCCGTTGGCGATGTCGTTGCCGTCGGCGGCGTAGGAGCCGGTGAGCGGGCTTAAGCTGCCGATCTTCAGGGTGGCGGCCGTGGCCGTGCCGGCCATCAGACACATCGCAACCAGGGTCAGGATGACACGTTTCGCACTCATGTTCCGCAAACCTCCTTGCTCATGGTGTCGCCCTAACGGCCGCGACGTGCGGCCTCCCCGGGCGTTTCGCGGCCTGCTAGCCCTGTCGCGCGAACCCGCCGCGACTGGGCTTCAAAAAGCCTCAAGCGTGACAAACATTCTCTAACGCTATTCTGTAATCGTTTCCCAAAATACGTCGTCAATCGGTCTCGGAGCCCAGGTAGGCCTCGATGACGGCCGGATTGGACCGGACCTCGGCCGGCGCGCCCTGGCAGATGCACACCCCATGGTCCAGGACCACCACCCGATGGCTCACATTCATGACCACGCTCATGTCGTGCTCGACCAGGAGCACGTTGACGCCGGTTTTGGCGATACGCTGGATCATTTCCATGAGCTCGCGGCTTTCGGACGGATTGAGTCCGGCGGCCGGCTCGTCGAGGAGAATGGTGGTGGGGTCGGAACCCAAGGCCCGGGCGATCTCCAGGCGGCGCTGGAGGCCGTAGGGCAGGTTCTTGGCCACGGCGTCGGCATGGGCGGCCAGGCCCACGAAATCCAGGGCGGCCATGCCCCGCTCGCGCACGGCCCGTTCCTCGGCCCGCTGGCATCCCGTGCGCAGCACCGAGCCGATCACCCCGGAGCGGGTGCGGCAGTGGCGCGCCACCATGACGTTTTCCAGGGCCGTCATGGCCGTGAACAGGCGGATGTTCTGAAACGTGCGGGCAATGCCCCGGGCCAGGATATGGTGGGGCCGCAAGCCGGAAATGGTCTGGCCGTCGTAGGCCACCACCCCGCCGGAAATCTTGTAGACGCCCGTTATGACGTTAAATATCGTCGTCTTGCCGGCGCCGTTGGGGCCAATGAGACTCACGATCTCGCCGGGACGCAGATCGAAGGACACTTCCGTGAGGGCTTGGAGCCCGCCGAAGTGGACACTGACATCGGTTAGACACAGGTGGGCCATGGGATTGACTCTATACGAAAAAATCACAAGAAAAAAAAGGGGAAATTTACAGGGAGTCCGTTGGGTTACCGCTTGGCCCGACAATGCCCCCGGATCGTGGTCAAGAATAAAAAGCGCTCTGAAATCCTTAACAAAAAAGTCTAAAAAACAACAATCCGCCGCCCATCCGGGAGGCGTTTGCCTCCTGGACGAGCGGCGGATGAGGCGACGAAAAAAATGCTTCGCCGCCGGCCGATATTTGGTTTTTTGCTAATTTCGCAAAAGAATCATCTGTCCGTTCCCAGCCCGTCTCAGGCCAGGATCGCCTCCAGGGCCTCGGCGAAGGCCTTCAAGTCGTCCTGCTCAACCACCAGCGGCGGCAGCAAGCGCAGCACCGTGTCCTGGGTCAGGTTGCACACGAAGCCCTTGTCCATGAGCGCCTTCCAGACGTCCGCGCCCGGGAAGGTCAGCTCGATGCCAAGCATCAGCCCCAGGCCCCGGATCTCGGCGATCTTGCCCGGCCGGCGCTCGGCCACCTCGGCGAACAAGGCCTTGGCGAAATCGCCCAGGCGCTGCGCCCGCTCGGCCAGCTTGTCGCGGTTCATGATCTCGATGGTCTTGGACGCCGCCGCCGAAACCAGCGCCCCGCCGCCGAAGGTCGTGGCGTGGGAACCGGGAGCGAACCCGGCCGCGACCTCGTCCGTGGCCAGCACCGCGCCCATGGGCAGGCCGTTGGCCAGGGCCTTGGAGCAGGTGAAGACATCGGGCGTCAGGCCGTAGTTCTGGAAGGCCCAGAACTTGCCGGTGCGGCACATGCCGGTCTGCACCTCGTCGATCATGAACAGGATGTCGCGCTCGCGGCAAAGGGCCTGGACCGCCTCCAGATAGGCCTTGGGGAACGGCTTCACGCCGCCCTCGCCCTGGATGCACTCCAACAGCACCGCCGCCGTCTTGTCGCTGACCGCCGCGCCCAAGACGTCGATGTCGCCGGCCTCCACCGTCGTAAAGCCCTCGGGCAGGGGGTCAAAACCGAACTTGATCTTGTCCTGGCCGGTAGCGGTCAGGGTCGCCAGCGTCCGGCCGTGGAAGGACTTGGTCAGGGTGATGATCTCGTAGGCGTCGCGGTTTTTCACCGTGCGCATATAACGCCGGGCCAGCTTGATGGCCCCTTCGTTGGCCTCGGCTCCGGAATTGCAGAAAAACACCTTGCCCATGTGGCAAGTGGCCTTGAGGGCCTCGGCCAGCTCGACCTGCTCGCGCTGATAAAACACGTTGCTCACATGCACGAGTTCGCGGGCCTTTTGCGCCACCACGTCGGCCACCTCGGGATGACAATGCCCCAGGTTGCACACCGCGATGCCGGCCAGCAAGTCGATATACTCGCGGCCGTCGAGATCGCGCATACGGCAACCGCCGGCCAAGGCCACGGCCAACGGATACCGGCCATAGGTGCTCATGACGGACGCCTGCTCCCGCGCTTTCAGCGCGTCAAACGCTTCACTCATCGCGATCCTCCTTACGGGACGTGAATTCCCGGGGGAGGGAACCCCCTTTTTGCAAAAAGGGGGTTCCCTCCC
>ALAO01000142.1 GCA_000307955.1 Solidesulfovibrio magneticus str. Maddingley MBC34
AAGGGGCTCAGCCCCTTTGGCCGCCGGAGGCATCTTCTCTCTTCCTTTCTTCCTTCTACGGCGTTCGCACCGCGCGCAGTTCAACCTTGCTGCCGCCTTTGGTGGTGAGCACGCCGGTCAGTTCGTTGCCCTTGGCGTCGCCCTCGAAGATGTGGCCGCTGCCGTGGAGCATGTAGAGGTGGCCGTTAAAGATGGCCCCGACCACATGGTAGACGTTGGTTTCGCCGGTCAGGGCGCTGACGACGACCTGGGCCTTGACCGCGTTGCCGTCCTGTTCGACCACGGCTTGCAGGTCCGAGCCGTAGAGCGAGCCGCGCCAGATGCCGGCCACGTTGGCTTCGGCGGCGGCCAGGGCCGGCAACAGCAGGGCGAGACAGGCGAAAACCGCGGCGCGAAGGATGTGCGGCATGGTCGGACTCCAGTGCGCGGACGGCCGCGCGGGCGGGCTTAGGCCTCGGCGTCGGGGCGGGCGGCGGCCGGGGGACGTTTCCCGGCTAACGCCTGCGCGAAGACGGTTTCGTGGCGGCGCACCATGGCGTCCATGGAATACAGCGCCACGGCGCGTTCCCGTGCGGCCCGGCCCATGGCCAGACGCTTGTCCTCGTCGGCGAGCAGGCCGGCGATGGTCTCGCCCAGGGCCTCGGGGTTGCGCGGCGGGCATAACAGTCCGGTGACGTCGGGCACGACCAGATCCGGGATGCCGCCCACGGCCGTGGCCGCCACGGGCAGGCCCATGGCCATGGCTTCGAGCAGCACGTTGGGCAGCCCTTCGCGCACCGAGGACAGCACGGCCACCGAAGCCTGCTGGAAAAACGGCCGGGGATCGGGGGTGGACGGGTAGCTGCGGATGAGCCCGCGTACCGGGCTGCGGGCGGCCAGGGTCCGCACTGCTGTGCGCAACGGCCCGTCGCCGACCAGCCACAGCTCGGCCCGGGGACGCCTGGCCACGACGTATTCAAAGGACCGGATGAGCGTCTCGTGGTCCTTGTCCTCGCAATACCGGGCCACGCACAAGACCACCTCGCGCACCGGACGCAGGTCGTCGGGCGGCGGCAGGAAATGGTCGGTGTCCACGCCGTTGGGGATGACCTCCACGCGCTTGGCTGGCCGGCCAAGGGCCATAAGCTCCTTGGCCAGCGGCGCGGCGTTGACGATGTGGCGGTCGCACAACCCTTTCAGCAACCGTTCGTGTTGCCGCTTGATGGCCCCGCCGCCCCGGCAGGTGCCGATGACGGGGCCGACTCCTTGCAGCTTGGCGAACACCCGGCCCCAGATGTTGGGCACGGCGGTCAGCGGCACGAAGAGATCGGGCGGGCTGGCTTTGAGCTTGCGCCACAGCCCGGCCAGGGACTGCGCCCCGACCTTGGGATAGGGCGACAGCCAAGTCAGCGGAATGCCGCCGGCCTCGGCCCGGGCCGCGAAGTCGCGGACGTCGGCCAGCATCCAGAATTCCGGCGCGAAACGCGACCGGTCCAGACGCAGCCCCAGCTCCAGGGCCTGACGCTGGGTGCCGCCGAACTCCAGGTCCTGCAACAGAAAAACGACGCGGGCGGGAGTCTCTCGCGCCATCAATACCCCATCAACCCGCAACAACGGGTGCACGACGGCATCAGCCCCTCGGTGTGCAGGCTGGCCCGGAAGCGGCGATAGGACTCGCTGTTCCACAGCTCGGTGATGGTGTGGTCGCGCACGTTGCCGACGATGTAATCATGATAGTCGCGGCACGGCGACATGTCGCCGTTGGAATCCAGCTCCACCGCCTGATAAATGGAGATGCACTGGTTGTAGCCAAACGTCGACTCGTGGTTGGTGTAGTACTCGCGCAGGTTGTCCACGCCGGCCACGTTGGGGATGATGTTGACCGGCGGATTGTTCCAGCCCTTGGAGCGGCGCTGCACCTCGGCCAACTGCTTGTTGAGCGTCTCATGGTCCTTGATGGTCCAATCGCCCACCCAGCCCCAATGCAGCTTGGGCGTGAAGCCGAAGCGACGGGTGAAGTCCTCGTCATGGGCCTTGGCGCTCTTCTCGTCGATCCACCAGGACAGGTAATACACGAACAGATCGACCCGGTCCTTGTAGGCCTCGTAAATGTCCACCAAGTGGTGGACGTTGGCGCTGGAAATCGTGGTCAAGGCGGCCACCAGCGGCAACTGGGTCTTGTGGGCCTTCTTGGCTTCCTTGATGGCCGACAAGGCTTCCTGGACAACCTTATAGTTGTCGCCGCCGCCGGCCGAAGGCCGGGCCGCGTTGTGGGTCTCGGCCGAATGGCCGTCGATGGACATCTGGAGCAAAAACATCGGCGCGGCCGCCAAACGGTCCGCCGCCGCCGCCACCCGCGTGGCGTTGGTGGCGATGGACGTCGGCATCTTCAGCTCCGTGGCCCGCTCGATGATCTCCAACCATCCTTTATACATGGTCGGCTCGCCGCCCCACAGGTACACCGAAGGACGATGGCCGTTGCGGGCCAGATCCTCCAGCAGCGCCAAATAGCGCTCCGGCGAGATTTCCTTTTTCTTCAGGTCCTTGAGATCGCATCCGTGGAGAAAACCCTGGTCGCCCCACTGGCCGCAGGTGTGGCAACGCAGATTGCACACGTCCGTGATGCGGATGGAGAGCTGCCGGATGCTGCGGGCATGGCCGGTCTCGGCCTGGGGATTGAGGAAGGAAAACAGGAACTTCTCTTTCTCAAGGGCGGCCAGGCGGCCGGCGATCCAGGGATGACGGGCCACCTTGACAGACTGCTTGAGAATCGTGCCAAGGGCGACGCTGCTGCGCTTGCTCATGAAACCTCCAATAGAATGCCTTGCGGCGAAATGTCGCCTTACGCCGAAACAGGCCGCGCTTCAAGTCTCCCGATGAACGGGAAGGCAGGGCTCCGCCCTGCATCCGCACGGGCGCTGCCCGTGACCTGCCAGGGCGCTGCCCTGGACCCGC
>ALAO01000143.1 GCA_000307955.1 Solidesulfovibrio magneticus str. Maddingley MBC34
CCGGGGGCCTCAGGCCCCCGGCCGCCGGAGGCATCTTCCTTCTTCTAAATGACCGCCAAAGCTTCGACTTCCACCACAAAAGCGGCGTCCACGAGTTTGGACACCTCGACGATGGTGGTGGCCGGGCGGATGTCGCCGAAGACTTCGCCGTGGGCCTTGGCCACGGCGTCGAAGTCGCCCATGTTCGCCATAAAAAGGCGCGTGCGCACGACGTTGGTCAGGTCGGCTCCGGCCTGGGCCAGGGCGTCGCGGATGATTTCCAGGGCGCGTTTGGTCTGGGCGTAAGCGCCTTCGGGGATGGTCCCATCGGCATTGGCCCCGACGGTGCCGGACACGTAGACGGTGTTGCCGGCGACCACGGCCCGGGAGTAGCCGAGCAGGGGTTCCCATTTGGAGCCGGAGGAAATGTTGCGGCGAGGGGTCATGGGGGATCTCCTTTGGGGGAGCGCTCCTCGGGGGAGCGCTTCCCGAAAGGAATAGCCGGTCGGGCGGACGGACGCAACCGTGGCCCGGGAAGGGAGGTGGGTGGCCTACTGCGCCGGCGCGCCAAGCTCGGCCAGGGAGCGGGCGAGGCTGGAAAGCCCCGAGGATCGGGCGAGGATAAGGGGTTTGAGACAGCCTTTGCAGGCTTGTTTGACCAAAGAGCAGGCTTCGTGGCTGACGCAGTCCACGGGGCAGACCACGGCGTCGGCGCAGCCGAGCAGTTCCCAGAGCCGATGGGCCGACTGTTCCCGGCCGCCGTCGTGGTGGATGAGTTCGCAGCCGAATTTCTCGGCCAGGACCTTGTAATGGGAGACCAGGGACGACCGGCCGCCGACGTAGAGCACGCGTTTGCCGGCCAGGCTCCCGCCGACGAGGTGGGGGCTTGAGCCGGCGGCGGCCGAACCCGGGCGGCAGCCGCCGGCCGGGCAGGGGCAATTGCCGGCGCAGTCGCCGGCGCAGGCTTCGCCGTGGTGGGCGGCCAGGCCCTCGAGATCGTCGACGTGGTGCTCGGCATGGGCGGCATGGGCGGCGGCGGCTTCGCCCAGGGCGGAAAACAGCGACGCTTCCAGGGCGGCCACTTCGCTGTCGCGGTCGGCCAGTTCCTGACGGGTCTTGGCCAGGTCGGCGTGCATCCGCTCCAGGAGCAGGGCCTGGCGTCCGGCTTCGGCTTCGGTGGATCGCAGGCGGTCGGCCAGTTCCACGAGCTGGTCGCGCAGGATGTCGCGGTCGCGGCGCACGGCGGCCACGGCGGAATTTTCGATGGCCTCGCGCAGGGAGACGCGTTCGCGTTCGGCGGCCTGGCGTTTGGCCCGTTCGGTGGCGAGCTCTTCCATGGCCTGGCGGCAGCGGGTCTTCCAGACGGCCACGGCCTGGCGCAGCACGGCCTTGCTGTCCTCCAGGGCGGCGGTGGTTTCAGCCAACTTGTCCTCAAGGCGGGAGAGCTTGGCCAGATCGGCCCGGTTGGCCGCGCCCACCCGGTGGGAGAGCATGTGGACCTCGCCGTAGACGTCGCGCAGCAGGTCATTGGACGCGGTGGGATGGGACATCAGCGCCCAAAACGGACCGGGCACGTCGCCGGCGTCGGCCCGCTCGCGCCACAGCCGGCGCAGCTCGGCCTCGTCCTCGGTCTTCCAAAACATCCGCAATTCCTTGCGGTATTTCTTGTCCAGGTATTTCTGGAGATATTTGGAGGCCGGGCTGGCCGTGATCTTGGCCTGGCCGACCAGGAAGACGTGGGCTTCGTAGTCCGAGGCGGCCTCGGGCACGGCGTCGCCGAATTTGCGGCAGATGCGGCGCAGTTCGGCGATGGTCAGACAGGTGCCCACGATGGGGCAGGCGAATTCGGCGTTATCATTGAGCGTCTTACGTTGCATGGGGGGTGCTCCTGGGCCGTCCGCGTGGCCGTTGCACCCCTTTTAGGCGAAATTGAAAATCATTGTCAATTAAGTCGGCAAAAAAATATCGGCCTGCGGGCCGAAGCCCATCCAGAACGTGGCGGAATTGCGTGTGCGGGGACGGCGGCAACGGCAACGAGTGTCAGGGGCCGGTCAAACAGTACACCCCAACAAGCTTCCCTTTCACCCTTTCTTCGGGTGGGGGGTCTGGGGGCCTCAGGCCCCC
>ALAO01000144.1 GCA_000307955.1 Solidesulfovibrio magneticus str. Maddingley MBC34
AGATCCTGACCCAGTCGGCCGTGGCCATGCTGTCCCAGGCGAATTCCATGCCTCGGATGGCCATGCAGCTCATCGGCGGCTAATGATCGACGTTTCCGGCCGGACCGCCCAGGGCGGTCCGGCCCCTCGCAGTTGGCATCCGCCTTGCTCCTGACGTGACGAAGTCCTGCCGCCAGGAATTTTTTGCCGCCGGGGGAGCATCATGTCGAGTACCGTCAGCAGCTATAAGCCGATCACCACCTCGGGGCAGATCACCTATTCGGGCCTGGGCAACGGCACGGACTTCGACTCGATGATCAAGAAGCTCGTCCAAGTCGAGCAATCCCGCATCACGAGCCTCCAGACCTGGAAGAAATCCTGGACCGACAAGCAGGCCGCCTTCCAGGAACTCAACACCCAGATGCTGACCCTCAAGACCAGCCTTGAGGGCATGGACAGCATGGACGAGTTCATGACCAAGGCCGTGGACTCCTCGAATTCCACCGTGGTCTCGGCCGTGGCCGGGGCCGGCGCGGAAAACGCTTCCCACGAAGTCGTGGTCAACCGGCTGGCCACGGCCAAGGCCATGGTCACCACCACCGGCTATGCCAGCGTCACGACGGACATCAATTCCTCAAGCTCCGACGTCGTCTTCGCCTATACGTACAAGGGCGTGTCCTATTCCAACGCCGTCGGGGCCAACTGCACGCTGACCGACCTGGCCAGCATCATCAACAACGATCCGAGCAACCCCGGGGTCAAGGCCAGCATTTCCTACGACGGCTCCAAGTACTACCTGCAACTGCGCGGCATGGACACCGGTTCCACGGCAAGCCTGGTCGTCGCCAGCAACACCTCCCTGTCCGGCTTCGGCAACAGCGATTTCAGCACCATCACCTCCAACGCCAGCGCCCAGCTCAAGCTCGACGGCTGGCCGACCGCCTCGGGGTCCTGGATCACCCGGGAAACCAACACCGTCACGGACCTCGTTCCCGGCCTGACCATGACGCTGAAGAGCACAGGGTCTTCCACCGTGGTCACCACCACGGACACCGACGCCATCAAGGATAAAATCAAGACCTTCGTCGAACAGATCAACAGCGTGCGCACGATGATCCAGGAGATCAGCAAGGTGGACTCCACCACCAAGCAGGCCTCACTGCTCACCGGCAACTACGGCATCCAGCTCATCGACACCAATCTCAAGACCGCCGTGGCCGGACTGGGCGTGGGCTTCAACTACGACCAGGACAAGTACTCCACCCTGTCCCAGCTTGGCATCCTCACCGACGCGCAGCAAGGATCGACCACCGAAGGCCTGCTCGTCATCGACGACACTGTCCTTGACGCCGTCCTGGCCTCCAACGCCGACGCCGTGGGCCAACTTTTTTCCGCCCAGTATGTAGGCCGCACCAGTTCAACGGATTTCTCCATTTCCTCCTACATCAAGAACACCACCAAGTGCGGCACCTACCAACTGTCCTACACCGCCGATGCCAGCGGCAACATCACGGCGGCCACCATCAACGGCCATCCCGCCATATTTAGCAGCAATGCCAATACAATCACCGGACAACACGGTTACGACGAAGCCGGCATGGTCATCCGGATCGTGGACACCACCCCGGGCGCCCATACCGGCGAGGTCGGCCTCAAGCAGGGCAAGGCCGGACAATTAAGCGATCTGCTTGGAGAACTGACCGACAGCCAGGACGGCCCGCTGCACATTCTCGACGACAACTACGACGACATCACCGCCATGATCGACGACAAGATCGCTTACGAGCAGCGGCGAATATCCACCTACGCCTCCAATCTGCGCAAGCGGTTCGCCAAGGTCGACGCCCTGCTTGGCACCTACGACCAGATGCAAACCCAACTCAGCTCGCAGATCAAGCAGCTGTCCTCGTCGTCGAGCTAGCGGCTTGACGCCCCGGGGCGGCAAATCTCGTCCCGTCCTCTTCAGGAAATTCGATTTCGGCCGATAGGAACGCAAAGGGAGAGGGCATCATGCAAAGCGCCGTTAAAAATTATCTGCAAACCCAGGTGTCCACCACCACCCAGGGCGACCTCGTCATCATGCTCTACGACGCGGCGCTCAAGTTCCTGCACCGGGCCAAGGAACGCATCGCCGAGAAGAACTATGCCCAAAAGGGCATCCTCATCTCCAAGGCCCTGGACATCCTGTCCGAGTTGCAAGGGTCGCTTAACGTCAACAAGGGCGGGGACTTGGCCGAACGCCTGCAGAAACTGTATTTTTATTGCAGCTCCCGCCTGCTCACCGCCAACCTCAAGATGGACGTGACCAAGATCGACGAGGTGGTGGGCATCTTAAACGGCCTGCGCGAGGCCTTTGTCGAGGCCAACGCCATGGTGGCGACCAAGGCCGTGCCCACCGAAGCCACCCAGAACACCCGGATAGGCATCACCGCCGCGCCCCTTGGGCGCGACCACCTCGGCGCGGTCATGGGCGGCGCGTCCATGCAGCACCCCGGCCTGACAACGCGGCCCATGGCTCAGGTCCGGCCGGCCGCCCCCGTGGCTCCCGTGTCCGCCGTCGCCGCGGCCGCAGCCATGACGCCGGCCCCGGCCGCGCCCACGCGTCCCGAAGTGCCCGTGGCCTCGGCCACGCCGCCTCAGGCCGCAGCCGTCGAAACCGAAGCCGTCCAGGCGGACGCCCAAGAGCCCCTGGTCGAAATCGCCACGCCCCGGCCGACCATCTCCCCGGTGCGCCGGGCCATGGCCGCCTATTCCCAGGGACGCGCCACCAGCTAGCCGCCCGAAACCGTCGCGGCGGATTGCGGCATTCCCAGGCCCTTCCCAAAGGCAGCCGGCCCGGCGATCTGGTCGCCGCCTCAGCCCGTGCCCAACGGGCCGAGAGGATGCGCCAGGGCTTGTCGCCGGACCGACGCCACGCTAGCTTGGGCCATGATCGCCGCCGCACCCCATCCGTTTTTCACGTACAGCGCCGAAGTGCTGGTCTGGCGGCTCGGCGGCGGCCAGGCCTCCCCCCTGCCGCCGACCGCCGCGCCCGAGGCCACCGCCGCCCGGGCCGCCCGGGTCCTGCGCGCCCTGGGCGCACGGCGGCGCATCGCGCTGCTCGGCCTTGGCAGCGGCGATCTGGCCGCCGCCCTGGCTGCCGCCCTGCCGCCCGACACCATACTGGACGCCATCTGCCTCGCTCCGGAAACGGCCCGGCAAGCCCTGGCCGCCGGCCGACTGTCTTGGCTCGCCCCGAACAGCCCGGCCCAGCTCGTCGCCGACGCCTCGGCCCAGGCCGCCTGCCAACTGCTGTGGGCAAACGGCCTGACCCCGGAAAACGCCTTGGTCACGGTCAACCCCGAACCGGCCGACCCCGCCGAGGTCAAGGGACTGGCCCTGGTCCGACGGCTGCTGACCGCCGGCCGACGCCTGCCCGATCCCGCCCCGACGCCGGCCAGGCCGTTTCTCCCGACCCTGGCCCTCCTGGCCCGGTCCGACGAACCGGCCCTCGGAGCATTTTTCGAGGCCGCCCGAGGGCTGGCCTCCCAGGCGGTCATTGTCTGGGACGCCCCCGAGGTTCCGCCGGCCGCCGAAGCCGCCGCCGCTCTGGACGTTCCCGTGCGCCATCTGGCCCGGCCCCTGGCCGGGGATTTCGCGGCCCAGCGCAATGCGCTGCTGGCCGCCTGCCCGTCCGGCTGGGTGCTGTCGCTGGACCCCGACGAACGGCCCGGCCCCGGGTTCGCCGCCGCCGTGGCCCGGATCATGGCCTGCCCGGAAGCCGGAGCCGCCTATTTCCCGCGCCTGACCCTTTATCCGGATCCCGGCCGGGCCAAGGTCAGCCACGGCCTGTGGCCGGACTGGCAACTGCGCCTTTTTCGTACCGACGCCGTACCCGGACCACGCTACGTCCGCCCCCTGCACGAACGCCTGGAAAACCATCCCGGGGCCACTGTCCTGGCCCTGGACGCTCCCATCCTCCACTTCAACCGGCTTCTGGCCGACGCCGCTGGCGTCGCCGGCAAGCTCGAAGCCTTCAGCCGGGTGGCCGGAGCGGCCCGCCACCACTTAAGCGCCGATTACCCGACCCTGCCCCTGGACTTCTTCGCTTCCCTGGCCCCAAGCGGCGGCCCCGGCCGCTGCCTCCTGCTGCCCCCGGGCCTGTAGCCGCGCCCCGAAACCGCCGCGTCTGGGCAAGGCCTGGCCGAGGTTGCCTTGGCGGCGTGGAGAAGTTACACTCCTTCTCGTCCATGCAGGCCCTGCCATAGCTCGCCGGGCGTTTCGCGAAGGTACATGATGCGCATAACCTGTCCTCAATGCGGCTTTTTCCGGGAAATCCCCGACACCAAGGCCCCGGTCACCCCGACCATGGCCACCTGTCCCAAATGCCGCCACCGGTTCCGGTTCCGTCCCCAACCGGCCCCGGCCGCCGAAGAATCCTTCGTCGCGGCCGAACCCGGCGTATCCTCCTGGCGTCGCCCCGCCGCCCGACAGGAGCGTGTCGCCACGCCCCCGGCCGCCTGGGAATCGCTGGAAGAACCCGCCGTGGAGGCCGCCCCGGAAGAACTCGCGCCGTCCGGCCCAGCTCCCGTGGCCGACGCCACCTTCGCCCCCGACCCCACCCCCCGAGTCGGCGCCGTGCCCCAGCCGGAAGAAATCCCGGCCGACGACGAAGCCGTGCCACCTCCCACCCACTGGGAACAGCAACCCGAGCCGAGCCAGCCCTTGGTCCAGCGCCGCCGCCTCGACGCCCTGGATGAACAGGACGAGCCGCCCGCCCCGACCAGGCCGGCCAAATCCGCCGCCAAACGCCAACCGGCCCCGACCGCCCGCGAAAGCCTGGCCGCGACGCCCCAGCCGGCCCGCCAACCCGGACTTGAACCCAAGCCGGAACCCGATTTTTCCGACGCCAACCTCCCGGACGAAGCCCCCTCCGACGTCGCCCGACGCATCCGCGCCCGGGTCGAACAAGGGCTTGACCCCACCCCAGAGCCTGAACCCGTGGCCGCCGCCGCGCCCGAACCGGCTCCGGCCGCGCCGCGAGCCGCGAAGCCCCAAGCGGAATCGACGCCCCAGCCGCGCGCCGCGGCTCCCAAAGCAGAAACGCCGGCCGTTTCCCAGCCCCAGGCTCCGGCCCCCGAAGACGACCCGCCCCCGGCCGACGACCAGCCCCAGGAAACCACCGTGCGCGCCGACGGCGTGCGCGACATCTGGGCCAGGCTGCAAGCCCTCGACGACCGCAAGGCCGCCCGCCCCCGCCTGGATCATCAACGCCCGGCCGAGGACGAACCCGAGGAACCGGCCCGGGAAATCGTCACCGACCCCGTTCCCTGGGAACGCCAGGACGTCTACGGCTTTTTCCCGGCGCTCATCCTCACCCTGCGCAAGATCCTCTTCCAGCCCCTGGACTTCTTCGGCAACCTTCCCGAGGGCCGGCCCAAGTCCAAGGCCCTGGTGTTCAACCTGCTCATCAGCGAATTTTTGCTGCTCATCGACTTCATGTGGTCCCTGGCCGGCCTGCGCGCCCGCATCGGCAGCCCCGGCGAACACGACGCCTTAAACATGCTCGGCAGCTCGCCGCTGTCGTTCCTGCTGGCCCTGCTCCTCGTGCCCCTGTTCATCTCCGTCGGCATCTACCTCGACGCTTGGGTGACCCACCTGCTGCTCATCCTGTTCCGCAGCACGAAAAAAAGCTTCGACGAGACCTTCCGGGTGCTATGCTACTCGGCCGCGCCGACCGTGCTCACTGCCGTGCCCGTGGCCGGTCAGCTCCTGTCCCCGGTCATCCTCGTCTGGTACATGGCCCTGCAAGCCATCGGCCTCAAGAAATGCCACGAAGGAGCCTACACGCAGACCCTGGCCGCCATCTTCATCAAATGGTCCATCTACCTCTTCCTGCTCCTGGCCATGCTGCAAAGCTTCACCCCGGGCATGTAGGCCCGGCGCGGCCTTGACGGGGCCGGCGCGAAACGCCCATAAGGGATGTAGCCCCACTGGGTTTCTTTCCCGGAGTGGACCATGCTGTCATGGCTTCAGACCAAATGGCGCGCCCTGTCCGAATGGCGGCGGAAAGTTCGGGAACTCCACCCCGACGCCTTCCGGGCCATGGCCGGCGAACTGGCCGAACTGGCCGAAGTCGCCTCCAAGGTCCGCCCCGAGGAACAAGCCTTCCTGCTCAAAATCCGCCGCATCCGCCAGGAAATGCGCGAACTCGAACGCCTGGCCGAACGCCCGGAATTCCGCCTGCTCTCGGCCAAAAAACGCCACGAACTGCGGGTCAGCCTGCTCTCCTCCCGCGAACAGCTCCTCAAAACCCTCTCCGACGCCCCCGTGGTCACCACCACGCCCCAATAACGGGCTGCCCCCAGGAGGTCCCATGCGCCACGCCACGCTTTCCTGCCTCCTCGCCATCCTCGCCGGCGTCTGGCTCGCCGGCTGCTCGGTCGAACCCAAAATGACCGACAAACACACTCTCTACATCGACAACTGGACCAAACGAAACAACCCCGAAGTCTACGTGGAGCCCCAAAAAGCCCCGCCCGTGCCCGTCTCGGCCCTCATCGTGCCCTTCCAGGTCACCCAGGACATCCCCTACGGGCAAGACCTCGGCGAACAACTCACCCGCGTCGTCTGGCAAACCTGGACCCGCGACCGCGTGTTCCCCAAGCTGCTCTACGAAGCCAACCTCAAAAACGCCTCCACCCCCCAGGCCGTGGCCCTGGCCCGCAAAATGGGCATCGACACCGTCGTGGTCGGCAAATTCACCTACATCATGTCCGGCGGCTCGCGCGGCGCGTCCGGCGTCTCCTTCACCTTCGACGTCATCGACGCCCGCAGCGGCGAACGCCTCTGGTCCATGGCCCACGGCGGCACCATGGAAACCGGCCTGACCGAAGACTATATCCTGTTCCTGCGCCAAAATCGCATGCCCACCGAACCCCTCTCGGCCATCACCGCTACCCTGGCCATGGATATGGGCAGCCCCATCACCAACTGGAACTACGGCTACAAAGCCCCGCCCCCAGCCAGCCCCAACCCGCCGCCCCCCGCGCCGCCTGCGGGCGCGGGGTCGTAAGGGTGAAAGGGTAAAAGAGGGAGAGAGGAAGAAAGGAAGAGAAAGACGAAGAGCGGGCTCTGCCCGCACCCGCC
>ALAO01000145.1 GCA_000307955.1 Solidesulfovibrio magneticus str. Maddingley MBC34
CCAAAGGGGCTCAGCCCCTTTGGCCGCCGGAGGCCTCTTCGTCTTGTCTGTACACTATATTACAGGTCGCTGGCCAGGAGCAGTTCTTCCTGGTCCATGTCGGGATGTAAATCGTAGGCGATTTGGAAGAAGGCGTGCAGGTCGCGCAGCCGCAGTTCGTCGGCCACGGCGGGGGTGGGGTTGGCCAGGATGAGGCGGCGGCCTTTGGTGGCCAGCGCGGTTTGCAGCCGCACCAGCGCGCCGACGCCGCTGCTGTCGATGCTGGGCGTTTGGGTCAGGTCGAGGACGCTGACGGCGTAGCGGCCCATGGTGGCGGCTTCGAGGACGGCGGTTTCGAGTTCCAGGGCGGCGGGGTTGCCCAGCGGCCCGTCGGAGCGGGCCCACAGGACGCCGTGGCGGTTGGTAATGGCTATGCGGCTCATGATCTGGGTATGTCCGTGGCTGGCCGTGTCGGCCGCGTCGATGGGGCAGGATAGCCGCAAGCCGGCGTGGCGCGCAAGGGGAAAGGCCGGATCATGAAAGAGTGTTCACCTGGGCTGGGGGAAGAGGACCGCCGGCCGGGCCGGCGGTCGGCTTAGAACTTGTACCAGGCCAGCAGGTTGAAGGACTGGTAGCCGTTGTCCGGGTCTTCGGCGTAGCGGCAGCCGAGGCTGTTGTCTTCGTCCTTGTTGCGGATATCGCAATTGGAATTGCGGAAAAAGGTGCATTCGTTGTTGTTGCACACGAGGATCTCGCCCCAGCCGGATTCCGGCGGTCCGATCCAGGATTGGAGTTTGGCTTGGCAGTGGGGGCAATAGCGGTCTTCAAGCATATGGGGTCGCTCCTTGGCGGCGTGGCCCGGCGATTGCCGTAACCCATGGGCACAATAAGCATGATCCCGCCGCCGTCAACCATGGGGCGACGGCGGCGGGACCGGCTGGCTCGGGCGGGAAGCGTGGGGGCTTACATGACGTCCTTGGCCCAGTAGAGCAGGTTGTGGTTGGCCTTTAAGCGGGCGACCACTTCCTGGGCCTTGGCGTCGTCCATGGGGCGCACGCGGATGTAGACCTTGCGGGTTTCCGGGGCGTCGTCGTCGTAATTGGTGAGGATGCTCAAGATGCGCACGTCATGGGCCTTGAGGTCGTCGAGGATGGACTTGAGGCTGCCGGCGACGTTGGGCAGTTCGAAGGCGAACTGGAGGCCGCCGCTTAAGACGCCGGTGATGCTGACGAGGACCTTGAAGATGTCGCTGTCGGTGATGACGCCGACGACGAGGCCCTTGTCGTCGACCACGGGCATGCCGCCGACGTTGTGGCGCAGCATCAGCACGGCGGCCTTTTCCACGGTGTCGTCGGGGCCGACGGTGATGACCGTCTTGGTCATGATGTCGCCGACCTTGATTTCGGACAGCAGGTAGTACAGCTCGTGCATGTCCAGGGTGGTGGCCTTGGAGGGCGAGGCCTCCTTGACGTCGCGGTCGGTGATGATGCCGACCAGGCGTCCGTCGTCGTCGACCACGGGCAGCCGGCCGAAACCGTTTTCCTTCATGAGCTTGGCGGCCTTCATGATGGAGGTGGTCGCCTTGGCCGTGACCGGGGTCTTGCTCATCCAATCCTTAATCAGCATGTGCGTCTCCTTGACGGTCCCTTGAGGGCGGGCCGTTTGTGGTATAAGGCCCGGAGGTCGCGCGGCGCGTCGGCGTCGGGACACTTGGTTTCAGCTATACGTGTTTCCGCCATTATTTCAAGCCATTCCAGGCAGCCCAAAAAGGAAAATATCCATGCAGGCCCTCCTTTATCGTCGCAGCGTCTGGCGCTATCTGGCCTGCGCCGCCGCCGCCAGACTGGCTCCTCGGCGTTTTTTCCCTTCCCTGGCCCCACTTTCCCTGGAAACCGTGCCCTTTGACCCGCCAAAAGGCTGGCTGGCCCTTGTTCCCCGGCTGTGCGGCATCTGCGGTTCCGATTTGGGGCTGTTGCGCGGGGCCGAGTCGCCCTTGCTCGAACCCTACGCCAGTCTGCCCTTTATTTTGGGCCACGAGATGGTGGCGACCCTGGCGCAGGACGCGCCGCAGCTGGGGCTGGCCGCCGGGGCGCGGGTGGTGGTGGAGCCGGGGTTGCCGTGCGAGACGCGAAACCTGCCCCCTTGCCGCAGTTGCCGGGAGGGGCGCTACAACCGTTGCGAGCGGTTTTTGGACGGCGATCTGCCGCCGGGGTCGTTTCTGGGCTTCACCAGCCGGGCCGGCGGGGCCATGGCCACGCGCACGGCGGCCCATCCGTCGCGCATCCTGGCCGTGCCGGAGGGGCTTGGCGACGAGGATGCGGTATTGACCGACTCCCTGGCTTCGGCGCTGCAGCCGGTGCTGGACCATTATCCGGCCGACGGGGCCACAGTGCTGGTCATTGGCGCAGGCATCGTCGGGCAGCATGTGGTGCGTTGCTTAAAGGCCCTGGGCGGCGATTTCCGGGTGCTCGTGGCGGCGCGCCACGGCAAGCAGGCCGAGCTGGCCCGGGCCGGCGGGGCCGACGAGATCGTCTCCGCCCGCACCCGTCGGGAGCTGGCCGAGGCCCTTGGCGCGCGCTATCTGCCGACGACCCTTGGCGGCGGCAACATCGAGGGCGGGGCGGACGTGGTGTTCGACTGCGTGGGCGGGTCGCGCACCTTTGCCGACGCCTTGGTCGCCTTGGCGGCAGGCGGGCGCTACGTCATGGTGGGGGCCGGAGCCAGGCTCACGGGCGTGGACGTGTCGAGCCTGTGGTTTCGGGAGCTGACCGTGGCCGGATCGTCGGGCTGCGCCACCGGGCCGGACCCGCGACGGGACGGGGCGCGTGTGCGCACCTATGCCCTGGCCCTGGAGCTGCTCGCTTCGGGGGCCTATCCCACGGCCGGGCTGCTCAGCCATCTGTTCCCGCTGGCCCGCTGGCGCGAGGCTTTTGGCGCGGCCTTTGACAAGCGCGCCTCGGGCAGCGTCAAGGTGGCTTTTGACCTGCGTTGAGGCGGGGCGGGAAGCGGCCTTTTGGGCCTTGGAGGGCGGCGGGAAGGCCGCCTGGGCCATTGCGGCCGGGAGCGGGTCAGGCGGGCAAACGTCGTGGCCGAGCCGGGTCACGCCGATGAGCCCGGTCTGGCGGGAAAACCGTCGTCATTCCGGCGGGCAGCGCCAATCGTCCAGGGCCTGCCGGGTTTTTTTCCACAGCTGCTCAAGATCGGCCAACAGGGCGTCGGCGTCTTGCCGCCGCTCGGCCCGCAGGGCCTTTTCCAGGGCCTTGGCCGCGTTGCGGGCAGCAAACGCGCCGACCGTGGCGGCCGTGGCCTTGAAGGTATGGACGGCCAGGGCGGCTTTGTCCCATTGGCCGGCCGCCATGGTCTGGCGGATTTCGCCCAACCGTCGGTTGGCCTCGTCGAAGCTCGTACGCAAAAGCCCCTGGAACTGCGACCAAGTAAGCCCCATGTTTTCCTTGGCCTGCCCCGGGGCGAAGAGTTCCGTCTCCGGCGGCGGGCAGGTGGGCGGAGAGGGCATGCGGGCCGGGAGTCGGGGCGTTTCGCGGCGCAGGGCGTCCAGGGTGGCTTCCAGGGCCCGGTAGTTGACGGGTTTGGTCACAAAGCCGTCCATGCCGGCTTCCAGGCATTGCTGGCGCACGTCCTCCACGGCGTGGGCGGTGACGGCGATGATGGGCACGGTGGGGTCGAGGATCGGCGTCCCCAGGGGCGCGCCGGCCCGGATGGCGCTGGTGGCCTCGATGCCGTCGATCTCCGGCATCTCGATGTCCATGAGCACGGCGTCGAAGCGGTCCTTGGCCAGGCAGGCGAAGGCCTCCCGGGCGGATTCGGCCACGGTGAGGTCATGGCCCATGCGGCCCATGTGCAGCCGGGTGACGGCGGCGTTGAGGGCATTGTCCTCCACCAGCAAAATGCGCAAGGGGCCAAGGGCGGCCTTGTCCCTGACGGCCGGCTGGGGCGCGGGCGGCACGGCGGCGGGGTCGCCGGGCTGCAAAAAGACGGTGAAGGCGAAGCGGCTGCCGGCGCCTTGGCGGCTGGTGACGCCGATATGGCCGCCCAGGCGTTCCACCAGTTCCTTGGAGATGGCCAGCCCCAGGCCCGTGCCGCCGAAGCGGCGGGCGGCGTTGCCCGGCCCCTGGTTGAAGCGCTCGAAGAGTTCCGAAGCCCGGGTCGGGTCCAGGCCGATGCCGGTGTCGGCCACGGCCGCGGCCAGGCCGACGCGGCCGGGCGGTGTCTGCTCGGCCGGCACGGTCTCCACCGTGAGGGACACCGACCCGGCGGCGGTGAATTTGACGGCGTTGCCAAGAAGGTTGAGCAGGATCTGGCGCAGCCGGCCCGGATCGCCGCGCAGGGCGGCCGGCACGTCCGGGGCCACCGTCGCGCGTAAGGCCAGGCCTTTCTGGCTGGCGGCCAGTTCCACGGCCCGGACGGCCTCGGCCACCAGGGCGCGCGGATCGAAGTGGCGGCGTTCGAGGACGAGCTTGCCGGCCTCGATCTTGGAAAAATCGAGGATGTCGTTGACCACGCCGAGCAGATGTCCGGCCGATTCGCGGATGGCCCGCAGGTGGTCGATCTGTTCCGGGGCGGCCTGGCCTTCGAGGAGCGCGTCGGACAGGCCGATGACGGCGTTTAAGGGCGTGCGGATCTCGTGGCTCATGACGGCCAGGAAGGCCCCCTTGGCCCGGGAGGCTTCCTCGGCCTGGTCGCGGGCCTGTTCCAGGCTTTGCTGACGGCGTTTTTCCTCGGTGATGTCGTCGAAAGCCCAGACCACGGAGGTGGTGGGATCTTCTGGCCGCACGGACTTGCCGTGCGCGCGCAGCCAGATCATTTCGCCGTCGCCGCGTTGCACCTGGCATTCCCGGCGGGTGTAGCCCTGGCTCACGAAGTCATGGTCGCTTAAGTCGGCCAGGCTTTGGTAGACGGCGGCGTCGGGGAAGAGCACGGCGATGGATTGGCCGAGCATGGCTTCGCGGTCATAGCCGAGCAGCGCGGCCCCTTGGGTGTTGATGTCGGTGCAGACGGCGTTTTCCGTGGTGGCCAGGCCAATGCGCGTGTTGCCGAGCAGGGCGTCGCGCTGGGCCAGGGTCTGGCGCAGTTCGGCCTCGGTGCGCCGGCGGTCGGTGACGTCCACATAGGAAAACACCCGGCCGATGTAGACGCCGTCCTGGAGGATGGGGCCGCTGCGGCGTTCGATATAGCGGCCGTCGCGGGTGGCGTGGCAGGTCTCGGCCATGGATGTGCTGTCGAGCATGAGGGTGCGAAAGTTGCTGACCACGGCGTCCGGCTCGGCCAGTTTCTCCAGAAACGGCTGGAAGCGGTCCGCCGCCTCAGGGCGTTGGGCCCAATCCTCGGGCAGGCCCCAGAGGTCGAGAAAGCGGCGGTTGCAGACCAGCACCTCGCGCTCCGGGTTGGCCGACACGCAAAGGACGGCCTCGGCCGTGGACTCCAGGGTGGCCCGGTACAGGGCCAGATGGCGCGATAAGCTGTCCTCGGCCCGGCAGCGGGCCTCGATTTCCGTGGTCAGGCGGGCGTTGGTCCGGGCCAGTTCAGCCGTGCGCTCCTCCACCCGTCGGGCCAGCAGGAGGCGGTGTTCCTCCACCTCGGCCCGGGATTCGCCCAGCCAGCGCGAGGTCTCCCGCAGCCGGGCCGACATGGCGTTAAAGGCCGCGCCGAGCCGACCCAGGGCATCGGCCCCGGCCACGGGCACGGTCTGGTCCAAATCGCCGGCTTCCACCGCTTCCAGGGCCTGGCGCAGGGTATTGACCGGCCGCAGCACGAACAGGTGGAGCATGGCGTTGAGGACCAGGGCCAGGAAAACGTAGGCCCCGGCCACAGCTAGGCCGAAGATGGTCCAGACCCGGCCGCCGGTCAGGGCGCTGTCTTTGAGCGCGTAGCGCAGGCGCAGGAAGCCGGCGATCTCGCCTTCGCCCTGGATCGGTTCGATGAGGGTGGCGAGCAGGCGGTCGTTTTCGGCCGTGACGCTGAAGACCCTGGCCTCGGGCAGATTGCCGCCGGGTTGGCTGGCCAGGGGGGCGGGCGCGCTCGCGCCGGCGTCGGCCAAAAGGACCCCGGCGGCGGAGAACAGGCTGGCCTCGATGACGCCGTCCACCTGGACCATGCGTTCCAAGATGACCTGGGCGGCGCTTACGGCCTGGGCGGTCTGGAGCAGCGGGGCCAGGGCCTCCAGACGGTGGGCGGCCAACACCCCGAGCAGGGTGCGGGTGCGGGTGCGGGCGGCCTCCAGACGATCCTGGATGGACAGGTGCAGCACACCGCCAAAGGCGGCGGCGGCGGCTAAAAAAGCGAGCAGGATGGCTGCATTGAGTTTGAGTCGCAAGGATGCGCGGCGCATGGGCTTCCCGCCGCCGGCCCGGAACCCGGGGGCCTGGCGGCGGACCGGGCGCGCCGTGGCGGCTGGCAGTATGAATTTCTAGCTTTCTTAAAGACAAACCGGAAAAACTGTCAAAGGCTTTCCCGGCGGCCCCCGGCGTTACTGGGTGACCCGGTTGGCCGCGTAATAACTGGATTTCCAGTACGGTGCCCAGATCGTTTCCTGGCGCACCCGGCCGCCTCGGGACGGGCTGTGGATGAATCCGCCGTGGCCGTCGAAAATGCCGACATGCAGGCTCGACAGCGCCCCGGAAGGGGCGAAAAAGACCAGATCTCCGGCCCGCAGCTCCTCTTTGCGCACCGGCCGTCCGGCCATGAGCTGGTCCTGGGTACGCCGGGGCAGGCGGATGCCGTGGCGGGCGTAGACCCATTTGACAAAGCCCGAACAATCAAAGCCGTCGCTTGGGGTTTCCCCGGCCGGGCGGTAGGGCACGCCGATGAGGGACTGGGCGGTTTCCAGCACTGTGCCCGAGGCCGGCGGCGGCACGGCTGGAGACCTGTCGGCCACGGAAAAGGCGCAGCCGCCAAGGAAGAGGGCGAAGCAGGCCAGCAGGGCGAGACGACAAACAGCGAACATGGTCCCGGACCTCCGTCCCGGGGAACAGCAAATCCCGTGCCGTCATCCGTTTCGGCCGCGCTCCGGCCGCCGTGCCCGGCGTCGCGCCCTTGAACGCCGCCTTAGCGCAGGTCGCGCACCCGCACCTCGATGCCCGAGCCGGCCAGAAGCTCCACCAGCCGGGCCGGGTCGGTGTCGCCGTAGTGATACGGGTACAGCGCCTTTTTCGGCCGCAGGCTCCGGGCGGCGGCGGCGGCCATTTCCGGCGTCATCGTATAGGGCAGATTCATGGGGACAAAGGCGACGTCCACCCCGGCCAGGGCGGCCATCTCCGGGATGTCCTCGGTGTCGCCGGCCACGTAGACCCGCACGTCGCCAAAGGTCAGGACGTAGCCGTTGCCCCGGCCCTGGGGATGAAACGGCTCGCCGGTGTCGCGATGGTGTTTGATGTTGTAGGCCGGCACGGCGGCGATGGGGATGCCCAGGACCTCGATTTGTTCGCCGTTTTTAAGCGCCGTGCCCCGGCCAAGCTTTTCCCGCACGACTTCGCTGACGATCAGCGGCGTATTCGGCCCGGCCACGGCGGACAGCGCCGCCGGGTCCAGGTGGTCGCTGTGCTCGTGGGTGATAAGGACCAGATCGGCCTTGGGCATGGCCGCGTAGTCGCCGGCCTTGCCGTAGGGATCGACGTAGAGGGTCTTGCCGGCAAAGGCAAAGGCCAGGGAGCCGTGGCCGATAAAGCGCAGGGTGAGGGGGCCGGCGCTGGTCTCGATGGTGTCTTCCTTGGGCATGGGCGTGGCCTTGGGGGCGGTCCCCGGGGTGTCGGCCGGGGCTGCGGCCACGGCCGGAGCGCTAAGCGTGAGAACTAGGGCCAGGGTCAGGACGGTTTCGAGCAGCATGGCGGACCTCCTTGGATGTTTGGCTATAGATCGGCCCGGGGCCGGGGGCAAGCCGGCTGTTTGCCATGGGGTCGTCGCCGGGCCGCCTTGTCCCCGACGCCCGGCCCGGGCAGGGGAAAAAGGCGCAAAGGGGTTGTGAACAGGGCGGCGTTTGCCCTAGTGTTGCCCGTAACCTGCCAAAGGAGGCGGCCCGTATGATCCAAGCCATCACCGGATACCTCGGCGACTCGGCCGAGAGTCTGCTTGCCCATGTCTGCCGGACCATTCCCAAACAGTCCCTGCACCTGCCCGGCCCGGACTATCTGGATACGATTTTCACGGCCACCGACCGACCCGTGCCGGTCATCCGGTCCATGGCCGCCATGTACGGCCACGGCCGCCTGGCCGGGACCGGCTACCTGTCCATCCTGCCCGTGGACCAGGGCATCGAACATTCGGCCGCAGCCTCGTTCGCCCCCAATCCCATCTATTTCGACCCGGAGAACATCGTCAAACTGGCCATCGAGGCCGGCTGCAACGCCGTGGCTTCGACCCTGGGCGTGCTGGGCTCGGTGGCCCGCAAATATGCCCATAAGATTCCCTTTATCCTCAAGATCAACCACAACGAGCTGCTGTCCCTGCCGGCCATCCACGACCAGACCCTTTTTGCCTCGGTGGAGCAGGCCTACGACATGGGCGCGGCGGCCGTGGGGGCCACCGTCTATTTCGGCTCGCCCGAATGCCGCCGCCAGATCCAGGAGATCTCCGAAGCCTTTGCCCGGGCCCACGAGCTCGGCATGGCCGCCATCCTCTGGGCCTATCTGCGCAATCCCGCTTTCGTCAAAAACGGCGTGGACTACCACACCTCAGCCGACCTCACCGGCCAGGCCAACCACCTGGCCGCCACCATCGGCGCGGACATCGTCAAGCAGAAGCAGCCCACCAACAACGGCGGCTACACGGCCGTGGGCTTCGGCAAGACCGACAAGCGCGTCTACAGCGAACTGACCACCGACCATCCCATCGACCTCACCCGTTATCAGGTGGCCAACTGCTTCATGGGGCGCATCGGGCTGATCAATTCCGGCGGCGCGTCCGGGGCGGCCGATTTCGCCGAGGCCGTGGCCACGGCCGTCATCAACAAGCGGGCCGGCGGCATGGGGCTCATTTCCGGGCGCAAGGCCTTCCAGCGGCCCATGGCCGAGGGGGTCAAGCTCTTAAACGCCATCCAGGACGTCTACCTGTGCCCCGAGGTCACCATCGCCTAAGGGGCGCGTGCCTTGCGGCGAGGGCGCGGGTTTCTCGGGAAGCCCGCCCTCGCCGTCGCCGGCCAAGGGACGGCGACGCTTATTGCGGACACGGCAAACGCCGGCATGTCCCGCATTGTTCGGGGCGGGCCGCCTGGTCCGTCCCGAATCTGTAACCAGCCGGCCGCCCCCCCCGACCAATCGCGCAAACGGACGGCTCCGCTGTCCCACTCCACGCGGGAGGTCATCTCCATGAAGAAGCTCTTTTACGGACTGCTCACCCTGACCATCCTGGTCGGCTCGGCCTATGCCGTGGCCGCCGGCCCCGGACCTGGCGGTCCCGGCGGCCCCGGACCCGAAGGATTGCTTGACCGGCTGCTGTCGCTTAAGCTCACCGACGCCCAGAAGCATGACGTGGCCGTGGTCTTTAAAAACAACCGCCAGGCCTTCGACGCCGGCATGGCCGCCATGCGCCAGGCCTTCGACGCCATGGGCCTGGTCATGCGCACCGAGCCCGGCAACGAGGAGCGGGTGCGCCAGGCCAGCCGGGCCGTGGCCGCGGCCGGCGAGGATCTGGCCGTGTTGCGGGGCAAGGTCGAAGCCGCCGTGCTGACCCTTTTGACGCCCGAGCAGCGCAAGCTGTGGGAGGAAACCATGCCGCCGCGCCCGCCGCGCGAGGCCAAGGAGCGCTTTCATGCCGGCCATGAGCTGGTCAACGAGTGGATTGATTCCCACGCCGGCAAGAACAGCTAAACTCCGGGGCGTTATGGGCGAGGCGGTGTTGGACATCGAGGATGCCCGGACGCTGAGGGCGATCCGGGACGGCGAGGTGGACGCCTATGCCGCCATCGTGACCAAGTACCAGGGGCGCGTGTCCGGGATCGTTTCCGGGCACGCACCCCGGGACCGGGTCGGCGAGCTGACCCATGAGGCGTTCGTGCGGGCCTACAAGTCCCTTGGCGGCTACCGGGGCGACAGTCCCCTTGGCCACTGGCTGGCCAAGGTGGCGGTGCGCACCTGCCACGATTTCTGGCGGGCCCAGTACCGGATCAAGGAGCGGCCGGAGTCCGATCTGTCCGACGAGTGCCGGGCCTTTGCCGAAGAGGTCGCGGCCCTGGCCACGGGCGAGGCGGCCGAGGAAACGGCTTCCCGGCGCGAGGCCGAGGAACTGCTGCATTGGGCTCTGGACAAGCTTTCGGCCACGGATCGCATGGTGGTGACGCTGACCCACCTGGAAGAGCGGCCGGTGGCCGAGGCGGCCGAGATGCTGGGACTAAGCGTCCCCAACGTGAAGGTGCGGGCTTTCCGGGCTCGCAAGAAGCTTCGCGAACTGCTCGGCGACGTGATTGGCGCGTAAGGAGGAGGTAGCCATGGACGGAAACAATTCCCGGCGCATAGACCGCCTGGAGGCGGCGCTTCGGGCGGCCCACGGCCGTCGTCCGGCTCCGGCCCAGGCCGAGGACGCGGCCATGGCCGCCTCGGTGCTGGCCGCCCTCAAGGCCGCGCCGTCCGCCTCCGCTCCCCTGGCCGCCGAGGCCGGAAAGCGCCTCGACCGGTTGGAGGACGTGTTGCGCGCGGCCCATGCCGGCCGGCGGACGCCGGTCGCCGACCCTGGCCTGGCCGAGGCCGTCCTGGCTTCCGTCAAGGCCGGCGAGACCGGCGTCGCCGACGTTGCGCCGTCGCGCCAGGAGCGGATCGACCGGTTGGAGGACGTGCTGCGCGCCGCCCATGCCGGTCGTCAGGCCCCGCCCGTCGAGGCCGGATTGGCCGCTTCGGTGGTGGCCGCCATCCAGGCCGAGGATGTCGCCCCGGAGGCCGAGGACGCCCGGATGCTGTGGCGCATGGCCGCCGGAGCGGGATTTCTGGCCGCGGCCACGGTGCTTTTCGCCCTGGCCTTTGGTTCCGGTCTGGAAGACGAACTGGGACGGCTGCTTTTTTATGATCCCAGCGGCCAGGTCGTCGTGTCGCTGCTTGGCGTGTAAGGCTTGGGCATGCATCCGAAATTCATCAAGATCATTGCCGGCGTGGTGCTTTTCGCCTCGGGCGCGGTGGTCGGCGTCGTCGGCTCCCGGCTGCTCGGGGAACGCGGCCCCTGGGCCCTCATGCACGGCGATCCGCGCCATTTCGCCGTCATGGCCATGCGCCGTCTGACCAGCGATCTCGATCTGACCCAGGAGCAGCAGGACAAGCTGCGGCCCATCATCATGGACACGACCCGCCAGATCATTGCCCTGCGCCGCGAGCAGGAACCGCGCATGCAGGAGCTCATCGACACGAGCATCGAATTGACCAAGGCGCTCCTGACGCCGGAGCAGCGGGAAAAATTCGTCGACGTCATGGCCAGGCTGGAGGCCCGGCGCAAGGCCATGGATCACTTCGGCCCGCCGCCGCCGCCCGACGGCTTTGGCCCGCCGCCCGACGGCTTTGGGCCTCGCCATGGCCCGCCGCCGCCGCCGCCGGACCTGTTCGATCCGGAGTGGGATCTGCCGCCGCCTGGCGGCTTCGGCCCGCCGCCGCCGGACGGCTTCGGTCCGCCGCGCCCGGGCGGCCCGGGTCCGGGCTTTGGCCCGCCGCCGCGCTGGGACGCCTGGCCGGAGAAAACGCCTCGCCAGGAGCAAACGGCCAAGCCGGCGGACAAGACCGGTCCCGGCCCAGCCCTCGCTCCGGCTGGTGGCGACCTCCCCCCGGCGACCGATGTCCCGCCGGCGGCCGATTTGCCGGGCAAGACGCCGTCCCCAAACGGCGACGCGCCGGTCAAGTAGCCTTTCCCCGTTCCCCTCTCTGGTCTTTTGTGGCATAAGGGGCGCAATCCCCAGGCGGGCCGACCCGGCGTCGGCCCGCCCAACCGCCAACGCGCCAGGGTGTCCGTCCGCCGCCCCGCGCAAGGAGGATGCGCCATGCCCAGTCCGTTTACCGTTTCCCGCCGCCAGGCCCTGCGTCTGGTCGCCGGCACGGGTCTGTTCTTTATGGCCGGCGGGATGCTGCGCCCGTCGTCGGCCGCCGCCGCCGCGACCTTCGAGGCTCCCAAGCTGCCTTACGCCGAAAACGCCCTGGAACCGGTCATTTCGGCCAGGACCGTGAGCTTCCACTACGGCAAGCACACCCTGGGCTATTTCGACAACGCCAACAAACTCGTGGCCGACACGCCGCTGGCCGGCCAACCCCTGGAAAAGGTCTTTCTGGAAGCGGCCAAGGACCAGAAGCTGGTGGGCCTTTTCCGCAATACGGCCCAGGCCTGGAACCACGTGTTTTACTGGAACGGCCTGTCGGCCGCCGGCGGCAAGCCCTCGGCCAAGCTGCAAAAGGCCATCGACGCCTCCTTTGGCGGTCAGGAAGCCTTGAACAAAGCCCTGGCCGAGGCGGCCGTGGCCCAGTTCGGCAGCGGCTGGGCCTGGCTCGTGGCCGATGGGGCCGGCAAACTGTCCGTGGTCAAGACCGGCAACGCCGACAACCCCTTGCAGGAGGGCTTAAAGCCCCTGTGGGTCATCGACGTCTGGGAGCACGCCTACTATCTTGATTACCAGAACCGCCGGGCGGACTACGTCAAGGGCGTGCTGGAAAAGCTCGTCAATTGGGAGTTCGCCTCGAAGAACCTGGGCTAGCCGGCCATGGCCCGGAAACGGGCGCGACAAGGAACACAGGGATCGTGGCTTCGGCCGCGGTCCCTTTTTCGTGGGCGGGAGCCGGCGGCCGTGGTCGGCGGGCTGAAAGGCTTCAGGCGTGGGGAGCGTCGGTGGTCTTGGCCGGCGCGGCGGCCAGACTTACGATGTTGCCAAGGGTCACCTTGTCCTGGCCGACCACCAAGGCGGCGGCGTCGGCGGGGGAGCAGCGCACCACCGAGGCCTTGGCCACGGGCAGGCCCGACTCGTCGTGGACGTCCACGGCGCAGCCGGTGGCCAGTCCCTGATCCGAACCCAGGGCAAAGGAAATCAGCAGGCCGTCGGGGGTTTTCTTGGTCATGTAGACCACGGCCTTGCCCTGGCCGGCCCAGAGGGCTTCCAGGCGACGGGAGGCAAGGTAGACGCTGAAGCCGACCAGACAGGCGGCGGCCAGGCAGTAGCCGGCGGCGGCCATGGGGGACAGGCCGGCCAGGCGCACGAAGTTGGACTGGGAAGCGGCCTTGAGGGCGGCCTCGTCGGCGAAGATGTTGATGAAAAAGGGCTGGGGAGGCGCGGCGGCGTCGCCGCCGGGGCCGCGCAGGACCACGGTGGCCATGCCCGGGGCGGCGTCTTGGGCGGCGGTCAGGGTTCCCTGCCACATGCGGTTGCCCATCCAGAAGCCCTGGGTCTGGGTGGTGATGTTCAGCGACACGCCCGGGCGGTCGATGGACACGACCATGTCGCCGGCGTCCTTGGCCTCGATGGGCAGCGGCCCGGAAAGGCTCTCCGTGCCGCCGGCCGGGACGGCGAAGGTGTTCGGGCCGGTGCGCACGCTCGACACGAAGCTGTCGGCCAAGCCCACGGCGGCGGCCAGGCACAGGCCGGCGGCCAGCCAGCCCAGCGCGGCGCGCAGTCGCACAAGGCCGCGCTCGTTCACGCCTGGACTCCGGCGTCCGGGACGGTGCGGTCGCGGTAGCGACGGATGGCGTAGATGCCCAGAGCCAGGGTCGGGAGGAACATGGAGAAAAACGCCTTCATGAACACCGGCGTGAATTCGTCCGGCTGCTTGGAGGCAAGGTAAACGGAAAGGGTCACTTCGGCAAGTATGGCCAGGTCCATGAGAATGACGGCGGTGCGCTGGCGGCCGTTGAGTTCGGGGGCGCGGCTTTCGTCGTTGCGGAAGAACATGGCGGCTCCTTTGAAGGGCCTCCCCGGCCCGGGGAGGGCCGGGCCGAGGAGGCTTGGGCGGGGTGTGGGGTTACGATGCGCTACTTCTTGAAGATGTTGGTCTTGGTGACGTTCATCAGGCGAATGGCCTTGCCGTCTTCCTTGTAGTAGACCCGCACTTCGTCGCCGGAATCCCAGGCGGAGGCGGGCAGGGACTCGTACTGTTCGGGCACGAGGAAGGTGACGAGCAGCTTTTGGCGGCCGGAGTAGATGGACACGGTCTTCTTGTCCTTGTCCAGGGCCGGGAACTGCTTGGCCTTATCGGCGGCGGCGTCGTACACCAGCGGGTGCTTGCCGTCGATGCCTTCCTGCTTGTCCACGATCTGAATGTTGATGGTCTCAAAGCTCTGCTTCTTGGGATCGTACAGCACGATCTGGGACTTGTCGGCGTCGAGCTTCATGCGCAGGCCGGCCTTGGGTTCGGCGCCCATTTCCGCCGGATTGGTCGGGATGGCGTAGGTCAGGGCCGGCAGATAGGTGTAATCGGGCTTTTGGGCGTCATTGGCTTTGTCGCGGATGAAGGTGACGGTCTTTTTTTCCTTGTCCACGGCCACGGTGCGACCCTGGTCAACCTTTCCGTAATCCACGCAGCCGGCCAAAAAGACGACGGGCAGGGCGGCCAGCAGCATATTCTTGAGCATGTTTCGCATGGCGTTCTCCTTTCCTTTGGCTGTTGCGGTCTAGGCCTTGGCCTTCTTCATGGCGAGTTCGTGCTTGGCGCCCTGGACCATCTTGACGGTGATGTAGAGGGCCAGCGCGGAAACCAGGCCGAGGATCATGTAGGTGGCGATGACGTCGCAGATGGTGGCCACGGAGGGCACGTAGACCGGCAGAAGCTTCAAGAACACGGAGATGGCGCAGCCGATGACGGCCAGGCCGAAGGCGATGCGGATGCCGTAGCCCTTGATGTACTTGGTGGCCACCGCGCCGACCTGAGCGCCCATGGCCGCGCCGATGAGCATGATGATGGCGGCCACGAGTTCGGTGCGGCCCTTGTAGGTGTAGGAGGCGGCGCCGTAGAGGCCGGAGATGGCGACTTCGAACAGGTCGGTGCCGACGGCCACGTGGGTCGGGCAGCCGACGAGGTAGATCAGGGAGGGCATGCGGATGAGGCCGCCGCCGATGCCCAGGATGCCGGCCAGCCAGCCGGTGAAGAAGCTGACGGCGATGGGCAGCCAGGCGGAGCAGTAGATGCCGGCCACGTTGAGGTGCACCATGGGCGGGATCTTGATCTTGTGCAGGGCCTTGTGCCACTCGAGGCCGGTGGCGTTCTTGTCCACTTCCTGGCCGGCGGCGATGGCGGCGCGGTCCTTGGCCTTGCGGCGGGCCACGTCGGTGAAGACCATCCAGGTGATAAAGGCCAGCAGCAGGAGATAGATCCAGCGCACGACCATGTCGACCTTGCCGATGCGCTCCAGCCACATGATCATTTGCGCGCCGACTTCAAAGCCCGCCACCGTGCCGAACAGCATGATGAAGCCGAGTTTGTAGTCGACGTTGCCGAACTTGCCGTGGCGCATGGTGGAAATGAGCGACTTGCCGGCCATGTGGGCGATGTCGGTGCCGATGGCAAACGCCATGGGGAAGCCGAGGATGTTCAGGCCCGGGGTGACCATCCAGGCGCCGCCCATGCCGAAGAAGCCGCCGATGACGCCGACGCCGATGCCGAGGATGATAAGACCGGGCCAGAAAATTTTCACGCCGGCGATGGGCATGAGGATATAAAGCCATTCCATGGGGATCTCCTTTTTGCCTTGGCGTTTCGGTTTAGTGTTCGGCCAGGTCGCGGGACTTCAGGTCGATGCCGATGAAGTGCATGATGATGTCGGCCAGCACGCCGAAGATCACGCCGATAAGCGGAATGAGAATGACGGTCATGATGGTGAAGTAGAGGTGGGACTCGTTATAGAGATTGGCCCACCAGGCCATGATGCCGGTAAGCTTGCGGGTATCGGCCACCATGACGATGGGCGCGCCGCCGCCGCCGGCGGCGAAAGCCATGGTCGGAGCCAGAAGCAGACCGGTGACGAACATTGCCAGTAAAGCCTTGCCTTTCGTGAACATGCTGTTTCCCCTCCAAAAAGTTAACGGACGACGAGAACCGAACACGGAGCGTGGCGCACGACCTTGGTGGCGACCGAGCCGATCAGATACTGCGCCACACCTTTCTTTCCCTGATGGCCCATGATGATCATGTCGATGCCCTTGTTCTTGGCATGGGCGATGATGAGATCGGCCGGAGAGACGCCCTGTTCCACGATGACCTCGGCGTCGATGCCGGCGGCCTTGGCGACCTTGCCGTACTCTTGGGCGGCGGTCTTGGTGGCGGCGAACACTTTGTCGGTAATGGAATTGACGTCCAGGTAGTCGCCGAGATCCATGTAGTCCTCGGCCACGGTCATGATGGACAGCGTGGCGCCTTCGAGCTTGGCCAGGGCGATGGCTTTTTCCAGGACGGTCACTGCGTAGGGTGACTGATCGAGAGCGACGAGCATTTTCATGAGAACACCTCCTTGCCGGTTTCGGGCGACCTTGGCCGCGTTGTTTTCGCGCTTCTTAACAGCAAGGGCTGTGCCGGCGTGATTATCTGTTTTAAATTGCAGGAGAAAGTATTTTCGTGAAAAAAAGCGCTTGACGAGGTTGCGCTTTTTTTGCGTAGTAATACCGCAAGAAACGACTGATCGCGCCAAACGCGCAACATATCGTGTTGGTCAGGAGGTTCCATGCTGAGCCTGTTTCGACGCTCAAGCGGCGCCGGCCCCTCGGAAGCCTATGTCAAAGGCCTGTCCGACTGGAGCATCCGCAAAAAACTTCTGGTCTTCCTCATCCCTCCCGTGGTGGTGGTCCTGGCCGCCACCGGAGTCGTGCTCAACGTCTTCTCCAACCGCTACATCGACATCGCCCTGGGCCGCACGACCCTGACCCTGACCTTGGCCCAGGCCCATGAAATCGAGATCCTGCTCGAAGGCTGCCGGGAAGACATCGTGGCCATGAGCTATCGCGCCATGTCCCGGGAACGGCTGCGCCACTTCATGGAAGCCTCAGCCGCCGCCCGGGGGCAACTCTATGCCGAGGCTGCCTATGTCGGCGACGGGCCCGACAACCAGTACGTGTTCATCAAGAGCGGGGATCGGGTGGAGGAAGTCCCCCCGGAGGTGATCCAGCAGGCCAAGAACAGCCCGCTGGTGGTGTCGCGCAAGGCCATTGACCTCAAGCGCGGCCAGACGGCCTTGTCGGAATTGGTGGAGGTCTACTATCCGCCCACCGGTTTCGGCAGCAAACCCCGCCAGCGCGATCTGGTCTTGCTGCGGTTGACCTCGCCAGTGGTGGAAGAGGATGGCCGAGTGCTGGGCTATCTTGTTTTGTCCATTGACGTTCGGCAGTTGCGAAATGTCCTCTCGTTGTACAATTCGCCGCGCTCGCCCTTGGCGGGCTTCAACCGCACGGCCGAGAACCGGCTCAGCTTTTTTTGCGACGAGCGGGGCTGGATCCTGTTCCAGTCCGAGACCGTGGACGATCCGGTACGGGAGCTGTCCGTGGAAACGGCCAAGGCCGGGCTGTCCGGCGACCACGGCAAGCCCGGCTATGACGGCGCGTTTCGCCCCGGCCCCCGCCACGAAACCTTCTGGCGCATGGTGACGGCCATGCAGCAGGGCCAACCCGGGCTGGAGCGCGGCGAAGCCGATTTCGGCCCGTCCAAGATCGCCAGCAGCGACGATTTCATCGGCTACGCCCCGGTCCGCTTCCGTGGTCTTGGCGAGGACGACGCCGAAACCGTGGGCGGCGTCGTGTACATCGACCGCAGCCTGCTCCCCCGGGCGGCCGAGTTCGGCCAATTCAACATCCTTTTCGTCACCACCCTGGGTGCGATTCTGGCCATGGCCGGCGGCATCATCATCCTGGCCCGGGTCATCACCAAGCCCATCCTGCGCCTGGCCGACGAAGTCCGGTCCATGCGTCTGGAAGGTCGGCTCCACGAAATCGACCTGCCCGACAGCGACCTGGACACGGCCACGCTGAAGCGGGCCATCAACCGTTTGGTGGCCGCCTTGCTGTCCAAGGAGATGGAAATCAAGGTGCGCGATGAGCGGTTGCGCTCGGTGCGCGATCGGGAACGCGTGCAATTGGTCGCGCCAGCATCGCGCCAGGTTTTGCGGGACGAAGCGCTGGAAGATCTGGTCGGAAATAGCCCGGCCATGGATAACTTGCTCTCCCGCATACAAAAAATTTCCGCCACCGATGCCGATGTGCTCATCATCGGCGAAACCGGTACCGGCAAGGAGCTGACCGCCGAGGCCATCCACCGGTTGAGCCGCCGCAAGGACATGCCCTTTATCTCCATCAACTGCGGCGCGCTGGATGAAAACCTGCTCATGGACGCCCTTTTCGGCCACGTCAAAGGGGCTTTCTCCGAAGCCAAGAGCGACCGCAAGGGCGCTTTCCTGGCCGCCGACGGCGGCACCTTGCTCCTGGACGAGATCGGCAACGCCTCGCCGCGCGTCCAGCAGGCCTTGCTTCGCGCCTTGTCGGTGCGGCGCATCAGCCCCCTTGGCAGCGACGAGGAGCAGGCCTTCGACGCCCGGGTCATCGCCGCCACCAACGTCAATCTCAAGGATCTGGTGGCTTCGGGCGAATTTCGCGAAGACCTCTTCTACCGCCTCCAGGTGTTGGCCGTCAGCACGCCGGCCCTGCGCGATCGCCAGGACGACATACCGGTCCTGGCCGGCTACTTCCTGAAGCTCGCCAGCCGGCGCATGGGCAAGGGCGAACTGTCGCTTTCGCGCGGCGCCCTGGACAAGCTCTTGCACCATGCCTGGCCGGGCAATGTCCGGGAGCTCAAGAACTGCATCATCCGGGCGGCCGCCCTGGCCGAGCGGGAACTCATCCTGGCCGAGGACATCCATTTCGAGGACGCCATGTCCGGCGAACATCCGGCCACGGGCACGATTACGACGCAGCCCGAAACGGCCCAGGAGCCCCACATTCTCGACGCGCCCCTGTCCCAGCGCCAGCGCAAGGCCCTGCGCGAACTGCTTGATCAGCCGAATTTTTCACGCAAGGACTACCAGGACGCCGGGGGCAGCGACGTGCCCCAACGCACCGCCCAGCACGATCTCCAGGACCTCGTGTCCCGAGGCATCGTGGTCAAGGAAGGCAAAGGCCCGTCCACCCGCTACCGCCTTGTCGGCCACCGCGAGACGGTTTCCTAGACTGATAAGCGTTGGAATGGGCGGGCTGGCCGAGGCTGGCGAGCCGCGATGGATCGGGGCGCGCGTTGGCGAAACCGCGTCTGGCCTTGCGTGAGCGGGCCAAGGCTGCGATGTAGGAGGGGGGCGTGCCGGAAACGTCCGGTCCTGGCGCGGTCGTTACGGCAGGGGAGAACGGCTGAAGGGCATCATCTTGGAGGCGTCACCCGGCGTGGCGAGGCAGAAGCAGGGCAGGCCCTTGGGCCAGACGGACCAGGCGTGGTGCGCAAGGGACTTGGCCAGGTGGGCCTTTAGCCGAGAAAAAAACGCGCCGCCGCCACGATTCCCATGCCCAATGCTACCGGGCCGAAAAAGCCCCGCGTGCGCACGGCCAGGGCGAATGAGGCCAACCCCGCCCACAGCACGACGTTGCCAAAGCCGAGATCGAGCCGGCCGTCAGGCCGCAGCAAGGCCGGCGCGACCAGGGCGGCCAGCACCGCCGCCGGCACATGGGCCAAAAGCCGGATCGCCCAGGGCGACAGCGTCCGCCCGGCCAGGGCCAAAAGCGGCGCGCTGCGGGTGAGGTAGGTCACCCCGGCCATGGCGATGATGGTCAGGCAGGCTTTCGCGTCATCCACTGTTCCACTCCAAAGCCGCAGGCCGCGCCAAGCAGTCCCGCCGCCAGCGCGCCGTAGCCGGTAATGCCCAAGGCGGCCGCGCCCAGGGACAGCCCGGCTCCGGCCACGGCCGCCGCCACCTGGGACGGGCCGGCCAACTGGCCGGCCAGCAAAGCCAGAAACATGCCCGGCAAGGCGAAATCCAAGGCAAAGGCCCGGCCGTCGCCCATGACGTCGCCGACGAGAAGGCCAAGGGCCGTGCCGCCGACCCAGGAAGCCTGGGCCAGGACGTTGATGGTCAGGGTGAGGGCCTTGTCCCGGTCGCCGCGCCCGAACCGGGCGGCGTGAAGGGCAAAGCTCTCGTCGGTGAGTTCAAAGGCGAAGGCGGCCAGCTCCCGCTTGCGCCAGCCGCGAAGCAAGGGCGACATGGCGGCGGCAAACAGCACATGGCGCAGATTGACGGCAAAGGTCGTGGCCACGATGGAGGCCAAGGCCGCGCCCGAGGCGAAAAGGCCCACGGCCACGAGCTGAGCCGAACCGGCGTAGACGAGCACCGACATGAGCAACACGTTCACCGCCGACAAACCCGCCTTGCCGGCCAGCACCCCGTAGGCCATGCCGACAGGCACATAGCCCATGGCGATGGGCAGGGTCAGGGAGACGGCGGCCTTGAAGACGCCTTGGGCGGGAAGGGATGCTACCGGGTGCTGCATGGTATTGGGCTGCAATGACAAGCTTTCGCCAAAAAGAAACCCGGCCGAAGCCGGGAATTCCAAGCCGCCTGGGCTACGGGAGCGCGGCAGCTAGTCGTCTTCGTCGCCGTCGCCGCCCATGCGGTCCTGATGGCGGTCGAGGGTGATGGAAAAGGCCACGGAATAGAAGTGGTGGAAGAAATCGACGTATTCCACGTAGACGTCGGGCGGTACGGTGAGCATGGCCGGGGAGTAGTTGATGATGCCCTTGACCCCGGCTTCGATGAGGAAGTTGGTGGCGCGCTGGGCCCGGTTGACCGGCGTGGTGATGAGCCCGATCTCGATGCCCAGTTCCTTGACCGCATCCTTGAGACGACGGGTGCAGACCACTTCCAGGCCGGAGATCTCTTCACCGATCTTGAAGGGATCGCAGTCGAAAGCCCCGACGATGTCGAAGCCGCGAAATTTGAAGTCCTGATGGCGCAAAAGCGCCTTGCCCAAATTGCCGACGCCGACCAGAGCGCACTTCCAGACGCGGTCAACGCCCAGGGAGTGCTTGATGGAATAGATGAGGTCCTGGACGTGGTAGCCGACGCCACGAACGCCGAATTCGCCGAAGTAGGCAAGGTCCTTGCGGATCTGGGACGGATTGACGGAGCAGGTGCGGGCGAGAAGCTCGGAGGAGACGACTTGGGAGCCTTCGCGCTTGAGGGTCTCGAGCACTTGCACGTACATGGCCAGCCGTTTGATCGTGGCCTTGGGGATGTGTTCGCTTTTCAAGGCGTCACTCGCTTGCGCGTGCAGGTTGCTGGGAAAAAAAAAGGAGGCCGGGGCTCCCGGCCTCCTTTCGGTCAAACCGTCATTAGCCGGTGATGATCTTCGCGAAGGGGTGGGCGAAGAGCAGGATCAGGCAGACGACCAGGGCGTAAATGGCCAGGGATTCGATGAAGGCCATGCCGAGGATCAGGGTGACGGTGATTTTGCCGCCGGCCTCGGGGTTGCGGGCGGTGCCTTCGCAGGCGGCCTTCAGGCCCAGGCCCTGACCAAGACCGCAGCCGGCGGCGGCCAGGCCCATGCCGATGGCGGTGGCCCAGGAGATGGTGCCGATGGCGCCCATGGCGCCGGCGGTGTCGGCGGCGAAGGCCACGGAAGCAAGGGCGAGCAGGGCAGCGGTCGAGAAGATGGTCATGAAAGCCTTACGCATGTCGATCCTCCTGAAAAACAGGTGTTTAAAGTTACGGTCCTAAGGACCATTTCCCCCAACGATTCTAATGCGCGTGTTCCAGCGAGCCCTTGAGGTAGATCATGGCCAGCATGAAGAACACGAAGGCCTGGATGCAGTCGGCCAGCGAGAACAGGAAGTACATCGGGAAGGTGCCGACCACCGGAGCCAGGGCGAAGAGCAGGACCAGAACGATTTCCTCGCCGCGAACGTTGCCGAAAAGACGCAGCGTGAGCGAAAGCGGCCGGGCCAGGTGCGAGATGATTTCGATGGGCAGCATCAGGGGCACGAGCCACCAGAAGGGGCCCATGAAGTGCTTGATGTAGCCGGCGCCCCACATGCGGATGCCCCAGAAATTGTAGTAGGCGAACACGGTCAAGGCCATGGCGGCGTTGGTGTTCACGTTGTTGGTCGGGGAATCGAGGCCCGGAACCAGACCAATGAGGTTGCCGGTGATGATGAACAGGAACAGGGCGCACAGGAACGGGAAGACCTTGCGGCCCTTCTCGCCGATGTTCTCGACGACGAAGGACTCAAGGCCGCCGACCACGACTTCAAAGAAGTTCTGCAGTCCGCTGGGAACCATGGCCAGTTTGCGCGTGGCCAGCATGCCCAGGATGATGAGCAGGACCATGGCAAACCAGGCGTAAATCACGTTGGAATCGATGACCTGGGCGTGGAAGACTTCGTTGAGCTTATACAGCCCAACGCCCTTCGCGGCCTCGTCGACGAGCAGAACCGGATGCGGCAACCCACCAGCCATGTCCTATGCCTCCTTTCCCGTAAGCGTTTGGTGCGTCTTGGAGCCGGCGTGGCGCGCGACGCCCCAGACGATGAAATTGACCACCACCGTGGCGATGCCGGCCAAAAGCGGCAACGGCGTAGCCCCAAACCAGACGATCAAACCGAAAAGCACAAGGCCGGTAAGGGCCAGCCGGAAATAAAACCGGGCCAGCACCGCCGCTATGGCCTCGCGCTTGTTCCCAAAACCAGTGATCCGCTGGCCGAACTTAGCCAGCGAACAGAAATTGGCCGTGATGATGGCCGTGCCGGCCGCGAACGACCAGGCATCGACCGAAACCCCGGCAAAAGGCAGACAGGCGACGCAGATAAGCGCCGTCAAGAGGATCTGGTTGCGCACCAGTTCCCGCACCTCGGGATGCACGTAGCCGCGCCGGTACAACCAGCGGTCCAGCCCATCCCTAAGGTTTTGCGTCATCTTGCCCATGCTCTTGGTGTTCCTCGGCGTCGGCCTTCTGAATCTTTCGAACCTCAAGCACCATGTTCTTGAATCCGGCGGCAATGCCCAGAATCAAAAACGTCAGCAAAAGCCAAGGGCTGGTTCCAAGCCAGCGGTCCAGCCACCAGCCGATGAGCAGCCCCACGAAGGTGGCCGACACCAGATTGAGGCCCACCACCGATGCCGAGGCGATGGACTCCCGAACCGCCTTGTCCTTGATCAACTTGCCAAGCATTTCAAAGGCTCCTGCCTTGCGACAGGCGACACGCCCCGCGGCCCGTCCGGCCGGCGCTCGTGCACAAGTTCACAAGTCCCGACGGCCTAGCACGGTCGCCTGCCAAAAGTCAACGGGGCTTGCCCATTTTTGAACGAGCGCCCGCTCCCGCTGGGAACCCGTTTCCCCTACCCGAAATCCATGACAACAGCCAGAAGTTGTTGTACCCCACGGATAGCGGAGAACCGTTTCCGCAAGGAGGTAACGCCATGAAACGTCTTTTCGCTCCCGCCATCCTCGTCGGCCTGCTGCTCGTCGCCGCGACCGCAAACGCCCAGACCCAGTTCTACTGCGTCAAACCCGACGGGATGCCCCTGGCCGCCATCGTCATGCCCTACGGCGCAAACCACGATCCCAGCGTCGTGTGCAACGCCGCCGTGCCCCAATGCTACCTGACCTGCGGGGCCGTCATGCAAGTCCAAAACGGCGTCGCCGTCCAACCCAACCTGCCCACCATCCAGGTCACCCAGCAAATGCTCAACTCCCTGGGCAACGGCGCCCCCGAAACACCCGAATTCTGCGCCAAACAATACCAGTCCTGCGTCGCCAAATGCCGCGGCGACAAAGCCTGCGTCGCCTACTGCCAGTCCGTCCGCTCCGGCTGCGGCACCGGCAATAGACAATAATAACAAGCTGGGGCGTTCCATGCTCACGCCAGGGCGCTGCCCTGGACCTGCACGGGCGCTGCCCTGCACCCGCCGGGGGGATAATCCCCCCGG
>ALAO01000146.1 GCA_000307955.1 Solidesulfovibrio magneticus str. Maddingley MBC34
TTTTGAGAAACAGGAAATAGGCCGCCGCGCCGCCGCCCAGGAGCAGCACGACAAGCCCGATGATGAGGAAGAGTTTTTTCTTGCTCTTGGGTTTGGCCGGGGCTTGCTCGACCGCGGCGTCGCCCGAGCCGGCTTCCTCGGCGGGAGGCGGCGTCTCTTCAGGTTCGTCTTCGAGGAATGGGGCGTCGTCGAGGTCGAGATCGACCTTTTGCAACGCCTTGGGGAGATCGTCGGAGAGTTCCGAGTCGTCCAGTTTGGCTTTTATGGGCGCGTCGAGGCTGTCGTCGTCAACCATGGTCGGGCCTCGTCAACCGGACGGCGGGAAGGAGACGCCGTGCGGCGTCGAAACGGCCTTGATGGGCACGGGCGCGGGAGCAGCCCAGCGCGCTGGGGCGGCGGCGGCCGTTTGCCCGGAGCAAACGGCCGCCCTCTCGGCCGGAAAGGCTATTTGTCGAATATCTTGTCGATCTTCTGGCCGAGGGTCTCGGCGGTGAAGGGCTTGACAATGTAGTTGGACACCTTGGCCTGGACAGCCTCGATGATGTTCTCCTGCTGGGCTTCGGCCGTGACCATGAGGAAGGGCAGGTTGGCGAACTCTTCGCTGCCCCGCACCTTGCGCAACAGTTCGATGCCGGGCATCTTGGGCATGTTCCAGTCGGAGATGATGAAGTCGATCTTGTCCTTGTTGAGCGTTTCCCAGGCCGTGCTGCCGTCGTCAGCCTCAAGAATGTTGTTGAAGCCCAACTGGCGCAGGATGTTTTTGATGATTCGGCGCATGGTGGAAAAGTCGTCTACGACCAGAATGCGCATTTCCTTATTGGCGGCCATGGCTCGTCTCCTTGTCTCGCTCGCTTCACTCGTCGCCTTGGAGCATCCGCTTGCTCCGGCCCTTGGCCGGTTGGACGCGGCCGCCTCGGCGTGCCCAGGGTATCGTCAATGTTGCTCAATGTTGTACTGGGACTTGAACTTCTGCCGCAGTCGGGCCAGGGCCTGGGAATGCAGCTGGGAGACACGGCCTTCGGTGATGCCCATGACTTCCGAAGTCTCCCGCATGTTCAATTCCTCACCGTAATAGAGTGATAATACCAGCTTTTCCCGGGGAGTCAAATCATCGATGAGCGATGCGAGCTTGTCGACGAGTTCCTTGAATTCCGCCGATTTATACGGTTCGTTTTCGAGCTGGTTTTTCTGGTACGAGGAGATGTTCTCGGTGATGGCGTCAAGGCTCAGGCACAGCTGGTTTTGCAGCGCTTCCAGGCCCATGGAGACTTCGCGTTCGGTCAGTCCCGTGGCCTCGGCCAGTTGTTCCAGGCTAGCCGGCCCGCCGGAATCGTTTTCGATGCGCCGGCTGGCTTCTTCCAGGGTGCGCACCCGCTGGCGTTGGCCTCGGGAGAACCAGTCCATGCGCCGCAGGTCGTCGAGCATGGCCCCCTTGATGCGCGACTCGGCGTAGGTCTCGAACTTGATGCCGAGTTCGGGCCGAAACCGGCCCAGCGCTTCAAGCAGGCCCATAGCCCCGGCGCTGATGAGTTCGTTCATCTCCACCGACGGCGGCAGCTTGACCTTCAGGCGGCTGGCCACGATTTTGATCTTGGGGGAGTAATGGCGCACGATCTCCTGCCGATCGCGCGCATCAAAATCATCCCATCGAAACGCCCCGGACTCGAGCTTAAGCCAGGGGCTGTTCCTGGAAGAGGAGCTTTTTCCAGAAGAATTTGATGTTTCCATCGAGCTTGGCATCCACTTCCCAGGAGTCGATCACATGGGCCAGATCCATAACCTTTTTGGCCGCCGGCGAGTCCGGGGTCAAGTGGCAAAACGGTTTTTGCCGGATCACCGCGTTCTTGACGGCCGCGTCGACGGGCACATACCCCGTGAAGTCCAGGGAAATGCCCGAAAGAAAATGGTCGCAGGCGGCGTAGAGCTTGGCGAACACCGCCTTGGCCGCCTTGACGCTCGGGGCCATGTTCACCACGACCCGGAAACGGTGCACGTCGTGGTTTAAGTGCATGACCTTGATCAGCGCGTAAGCGTCGGTCAGCGAGGTCGGCTCGGTGGTCAGCACCAGCAGACGTTCGCGGGCGGCCAGATTGAAATATATGACATTATCATTGATTCCCGCGCCCGTGTCCACAATCAAATAATTGATCTTGCCCTCAAGGTAGTCCATGGCCTCCAGCAGATCGAGCTTTTGCCCGGTGGACAGGGCCAGCATGTCGCTTATGCCCGAGGAAGCCGGCAGGATGGAAAAGCCGAAGGGCGTCTCCAAAAGGACCTGGCGCAGTTCCACGCCCTCGTGGAAAAGATGGAACAGGTTCATCTTGGGGGCCAGTCCCAAAAGGATGTCGACGTTGGCCAGCCCCAGGTCGGCGTCGAGCAGCACCACCTTGCGGCCCATCTTGGACAGGCAGTAGGCCAGATTGACAGACAGGTTGGTCTTGCCGACGCCTCCCTTGCCCGAGGTCACGGACAGGACAAGGGGCAGTTCCGGGCCGGGGCCGGCGGGCGGGCGGGCGGAGGAGATGCGGTCAGACATGGGTCGTCCTCAGGCTGCGGCGTCGGCGTCCGGGTATTGGCCGGGCAGCTGGCGTTTGAACAGCAGTTTCCAGAGCGCCTTGCCCGAGGCCGCCGCCATGCCGCCGGTGAGTTCCGGCCCATAGGTCAGGGCCGAGACCGGCAGGCCGGAGGCGTGGGCCATATTGACAAGGCTTCCGTAGTTACAGGCTTCGTCGAGCTTCGTCCAGATGATGCTGGAGAGTTGCTCGCAGCGCGCCAGCCGCAAATAGTGCTCGGACTGGGCGCTGGAATAGGTGGGCGACAGCACCAGATGGGCGGCCAGCTGGTCGCGTCCGACCAGGCCCCACTGGGCCAGCCAGGCTTCCGGGCCGCCGCCGTGGGTGAGGCTTGGCGTGTCGATGAAAACCGCTTCGCCCTTGGCCGCGCCGTCCAGAAACCGGCCAAAAGCTTCCGGGCCGTCGGCCTCGGCGTAATTCAGGCCGGACAGCTCGGCGTAGTGGCGCAGCATCAGCCGGCCCTTGCCGCGTCCGGCGTCGGCGTTGACCACGGTCACCGGGCCGTCCTTGGCCCGCCGTTTGGCGTCCAGGGCCAGACGCAGCAAAATGGTGGTCTTGCCCACGCCGCTTGGGCCGACAAACATGTGGGCGACTCCCGGCCACAGCGCTGGCGTCAGCGGTTTGACGGCGATCAGGCGCGACAGGGCCGGAATGACGGCGTCCTCGCCGCGCTCCACAATGGAGCGGTAGAGCGCCAAGATGGTGGCCTCGTCCACGCCTTCGCGCTCCAGGTATTCCAGGGCCAGGCGCTGGCGCGGGGTCAGGGAGGAAAGGTCCAGGCGGGGGCGCATGAGCGCCAGCAGGTGGCCCTTGATCTCGGTCCATTCCCGGTTCCAGTCGGCCGGCTGCGGGGAGGAGGCCATGGTTGCGGCGGCGGCTTTGACCGCGACCTTGGCGCCGGGCTTGGGAGCGGCCCCGTTGCCGGGACGTCCCTTGGCCGCGGCCGCTTGGGCCGGGGTGGCCGGAGCCGGGCGCGGCGGCGCTTCCTGGGCCGGATATTCCAGGGCGGCCATGACCTCGCACAGGGTTTTGCCGTCCTCGCGCACGCTTTGGGTGCCGAGGATCACGGCGTCCTTGCCGAGTTCCTGGCGGATCATGGCGAGGGCGGCCGCCATGTTTTCGCCGCGAAAGGTCTTAACCCGCATTGGTCAGTCCTATGTTGGCAATGGATTGCAGCTTGATCTCGGCCGGAATCTCCGCCTGGGAGATGACCGGCAGATTGGGGATGAACCGGGAGAGCAGCTGGGCCAGGTGCGGCCGCACCAGGGGCGAGGTCAAAAGCACCGGCTGGCCGTCGCCGAGCATGGCCTTGTCCATGGCCTTCTGGATGGCCTGGATGATACGCTGGGCCAGGCCCGGCTCCATGGCCAGATAGGCCCCGTGGTCGGTCTGGCGCACGCTTTCCTGGACCGCTCCCTCGACCTTGGGGGCCAGCGTCATGATGGGCAGGGCCCCTTCGCCGGTCAGATACGGCTTTACGATGGTGCGGCCCATGCGGGAGCGGACGTATTCCGTGAGCTGGTCCGGGTCTTTGACCGAGCCGGCGTAGTCGGCCATGGTTTCGGCCACGGTCAGCAGGTCGCGGATGGACACGCCTTCGCGCACGAGGTTTTGCAGCACCTTTTGCACCCCGCCCAGATTCATGGCGCCGGGCACCAGCTCTTCCACGACCTTGGGGGCGCGCTTGGACAGGGTTTCGAGAAGCGTCTGCACTTCCTGGCGGCCCAGGAACTCGTGCAGGTGGCGCTTGAAGACCTCCGTCAAATGGGTGGCGATGACCGTGGCCGGATCGACCACGGTGTAGCCGGCCAGCATCGCTTCTTCCTTGTGAAGCTCGGGCACCCAAAGCGCCGGCAGGTTGAAGGCCGGTTCCCGGGTTTCCACACCCTGGATGCGGTGCTTGGCGTCGCCCGGGTCCATGGCCAGATAATGGTCGATGAGGATCTCGGCCGAGGCCACCTCGTTGCCCTTGATGAGCACCACGTACTGGCCGGGGCGCAGCTGGAGATTGTCGCGCAGGTGCAGCGAGGGGATGACCACGCCCATGTCCAGGGCAAACTGGCGGCGGATGGAGCGGATGCGGGCCAGCAGGTTGCCGTTTTGCTCCTCGTCGACCAGGGGGATGAGGCCGTAGCCGACTTCGAGTTCCAGGGCGTCCAGCGGCAGCAGGGTCTGGACCTCTTCCGGGGTTTCCAGTTCCGGGGCCGGCTTTTTCTCCTGCTCGGCGGCCTGTCCCTGGAGCAGCTCCTGCTGCTTGCCGGAGAGCCGGGCCACGAAGAAGAGCAGAATGGACATGGCGAAGAAGGGGAAGGTCGGCAGGCCCGGCACGATGCCGAACAGGAACAGCATTCCCGAGACCAGCCGCAGGGCGCGCGGATGGAAGGTCAACTGGGCCAGGAATTCCTCGCCCATCTTGGCCTCGGCCGCGGCCCGGGAGACGATGAGGCCGGCCGAAGTGGAGATGATGATGGAGGGGATGATGGAGACCAGGCCGTCGCCGATGGTCAAAAGGGTGTAGGTCTGGGCGGCGTCCTTCCAGTTCATGCCCTTTTGCAGCACGCCGATGAAAAAGCCGCCGAAGATGTTGATGGCGGTGATGATGATGGTGGCGGTGACGTCTCCGGAGACGAACTTGCCCGCGCCGTCCATGGCGCCGTAGAAGTCGGCCTCCTTGCGGATGGCGTCACGGCGCTCGGTGGCCTGCTTTTCGTTGATGAGCCCGGCGTTGAGGTCGGCTTCGATGGCCATCTGCTTGCCGGGCATGGCGTCGAGGGTGAACCGGGCGGCCACTTCGGCGATGCGGGTGGTGCCGGCCACGATGACCTTTTTGTTGATGGCGAAAAGGACCAGGAAGATGACGCAGCCGACCACGTAGTTGCCGCCGACCACGAACTGGCCGAAGGCCTGGATGACGTGTCCGGCCGCCGAGGGGCCTTCGTCGCCGTGCAGGAGGATCAAACGGGTGGAGGCCACGTTCATGGACAGGCGCAGCAAGGTGGTGACAAGGAGCAGGGTCGGGTAGATGGAAAATTCCAGCGGCGAGCCCATGAACATGCTCGTGACCAGGACCACCAGGCTGATGGAGATGGAGAAGGTGAGCATAAGGTCGATGAAGGCCGGCGGGATGGGAACCAGCATGACGAACAGAATGACCACCACGCCGGCGGCCAACATGATGTCGCCTTGCTTGGTGAACCGTTCGTAATTGAACTGGACCGGTGTTTGGGCTGCTTTCGCCATGATTTTGACACCCTTTTCGGCCCGCCGCCGCCTCAGCGCGGACGGTTGAAACGCCGGAACTTGTCAAGTTGGGCCAGGATCGAGGCGACCGCCTGGTAGAGGTCCTCGGGGATGACCTGGCCGATTTCCACGTTCTTATACAAGGCCTGTGCCAAGGGCTTGTTTTCGCGAATGGGCACCTTGTGCTCCTTGGCGATGTCCTTGATCTTCTCGGCCATGAAATCGGCTCCCTTGGCCAGGAGCATGGGGGCGGGGGATTCCGTTGGATTGTAGCGCAGGGCGCAGGCGATGTGGGTCGGGTTGGTGATGACCACGTCGGCCTTGGGCACATCCTGGAGCATACGGCGCTGCATGACTTCCATCATCTTTTTCTTTTGCTGCTGCTTGATATGCGGATCGCCGTAGGCTTGCTTTTGCTCGTCCTTGACTTCGTCCTTGGTCATTTTCAGGTTTTCGGCAAAATCCCAGCGCGTGTACCAGACGTCCAGGATGGCGATGACGAACATGGGCAGCAGGGTGTAAAGGACCATGTCGAAGCCGTTTTGCAACAGAAAGAGCGCAATGGTGTCGACGCTCTGATAGAACAGCGGCAGGAATTCGTTGAATCGTTTGCGAAGGATCAGATAGGGCACCAGGGAGATGGCGAAGGCCATGGCCACTTGCTTGCCCAAGTTCACGAAGGTCTGGGTGCTGATGAGCAGGCGCTGCAGTCCCCGCATGGGATTGATGATGTTGCTGAAGTCCGGCTCGAAAATCTTGGGACGCCAGATCTCGCCGACCTGGATGCGCTGGGTGACGAAGGCCACCACGGCCATGACCAAGAGCAGAGGCAGGAGCATGATGGCCAGCTTGGCCGAAAGGCTCCACATGAGGGCCGCCACGTCGTCGGTTGTGCCGCCAAAGTCCAGGCGGCCGCCCAGAAAGGTGCGGAAGACCTCCTGCATCTGTTCGTTGATGGTCCCCATGGTGTAGCGCACGGTGAGCAGGCCGGCCACGAGGACGGTGAGCTTGGGCAGTTCCTGGCTGCGCGGCACCGACCCCTTTTCCCGGGCCTTGCTTTCCCGTTTTGGGGTGGCTTTTTCTGTTTTACTGGGATCTTTGGCCATGCAGGCCCCTTCACGGCGTCAGCTCGAGGCTTTGAGCACGAGCCGGAACATGGGTTCAAGGTCGATCAGGAAATTCTCGATGACGACGGTCATGGCCGCGAAGACCATGGTCATGAACAGGAACCCCACGCTGATTTTCAGGGGAAAGCCGATGAAAAGCACGTTCATCTGCGGCGCGGCCCGGGCCACCAGGGCCAGGGCCAGGTCGACGAGAAAGATGGAAGCCAGGATGGGCGCGGCGATCTTGATGGCCATGACGAACATCTGGCCGGTGAAGACGATGAGGTGTTCGCCCACGGCGGCGTTGATGAGCAGTCCCCCCGGCGGCACCATCTCGAAGCTCTGGGCCAGGGCGGAAAGCAGGAACAAGTGGCCGTTTAAGCTCAGAAAAAGCATGGTGGCCACCTGGCTCATGAGGTGCCCCAGGCCCGATTCCGAGGCGCCGGTCATGGGATCGACGCTGTTCATGAGGGAAAAGCCCATGGAAAAGCCCATGATGGCCCCGGCGGCCTGGGCGGCGGAAAAAAGCAGGCGCACGAGGATGTCGAGCATAAGACCGATGAGCACTTCGCCGAGAAACATCAGGCCAATGGTCCAGGGACTGGCCGGCAGAGCCGTGCCGGCAAAGGCCAGGCGCGGCCACAGAGCCATGGACAACACCAGGCAAAACGAGGCCTTGACGACGTTGGGAATGAGCGTGGCCCCGTAAAAGGGCAGCATGAAGACCACGACGCTTAAGCGCATGAAGGTCAGTAGGAAACTGAAGACCGTGGCCGGGTTGAAATGGAACAGGTCCATGGCGGGGGGCAAGCAAAAGCCGGACCAAGTCCCGGCCGCTACTCCAGGATGTAGCGCATGGGGTTGACCGGCACGCCATAGAGACGGGTTTCGTAGTGCAGGTGCGGTCCGCTGGCCTGGCCGGAGTCGCCGACATGGCCGATGACTTGCCCTTTGGCCACGGCCTGGCCCTTGGTCACGAGCATGTCGCGCATATGGCCGAAGGAGGCGGCCAGGCCGCCCTGGTGATCGATGACCACGCTAAAGCTGCCGTCCTCGGTTTCGCCGGCAAAAGTGACCGTGCCCTCGCCCGGGGACCGCACTTCCGTGCCTACGGGGGCGGCGATGTCCATGCCTTTGTGGAATTCCTTCTTGCCGGTAAAGGGCGACACTCGCTCGCCAAAGGGCGCGGCGATCCAGCCGGCCACGGGCCATCTGGTCGGCAGGGCGGCCAGACGTACCCCGGCGGTTTCGACCAGGGTGGCCAGTTCCTGCTGCCGGGCCAGTTCCAGGGCGGTCTGGTCGCGCAGTTCGGCCAGGAACTGGTGGAGCTTTCGGCCGAGCATCTCCTGGCGGTAGAGCGGCAGGTACTTCTTGTCGAAGTCCTTTTGCTCGCCCTCGGGCGACACGTCACGGGGTTCCTGATCGAGATTGACCATGCGCCGCAGCTTGGCGTCGAAGCTCCGAATGCGGGCCAAGTCGGTCTCCAGGGCCTTGACCTTGTCGGAGAGGCTGACAAGCTGGGCGTTCTGGTCCTGGCCCCGGGCCTCCCATTCGGTCAGTTCGTGCTCCATCCGTTTATAATTATAATAATATTTCACAAGATAGACGTCGCCGGCCACCAGCGCCGCCAGGGCCAGGAGCATCAGCGCGAAAAGCCAGCCCCGAAAGCGCAGCTTGCGATACGCGCCGTGATGGTCGCGGAAGATGACGAGCTGGTAATGGCGAAACATGCGACCTGCTATGCCTCGCCGGCTGCGTCCGGGGCCGTTTCGGGACCGGGCAGGGCGTCCTTGCCGAGCTGCCAGCGGCCCAGGGCATGGTGGAGGTTGACCCCGCGCTTCTTGCCGCCGGCGCAGATGTTGCGAACCCAGGTCTCGGCCTCATGGCGCATGGACTTGCCGGCCATGGGGCAGGGGTTGGAGAAGACCGGCAGTTCCCAGGCCTTGGCCGCCCGGACGATGGTGGGCTTGTCCACGAGGAGCAGCGGGCGGATGACCGTCAGGCGGCCGCCGAAAAACGACTCCCGGCCGGACAGCCCGTCAACCCGGCCATTCTGGAAGAGATTTAAGAAAAACGTGGAAGCCAGATCGTCGGCGTTGTGGCCGAAAGCCAAGTGGCTCAGGTTGTAGCGGGCGCACAGGTCGAAAAGCCGTTTGCGGCGCAGCCAGGCGCAGTAGAAACATGGGGAGTTCTTTTTGTTCTCCTCGGAAAAGGCGCGCGGGCCATAGTCCGTGACCTCAATGTGGGCCGGCACGCCAAGGTCGGCGCACAGGGCGGCCAGGGGGGCGTGATTTTGCGGCTCGAAGCCGGGATTTAAGTGCAGCAGCAGCAGTTCCACGGGAAAGGGCACGATGCGTCGGCGGATGGCCATCACGGCCAACATGACCAGACTGTCGACGCCGCCGGATACGGCCAGGCCCACCCGGGCCCGGGGAGCGAGCTGGCCGGTCTGCATCATGAGTTTGCCGGCCTTGGCCACGCAGACGCGCTGGGCGTAGCCGAGATCACGGGTACGCAGGGAATGGGCGGATCGAGTCATGCAACTCCTGAATTACAGCGTATTTTCCATGAGAATGTCGCGGACCTCGGCGATTTGCTCAAGGATGGCGACCATGACGTTTTCCATTTGCTGGGGCGAGATGTCCAGGCGGGCGAAGACGGCTTCGGACGGCATGTATTGCAGACCGTCGATGCCCATGCCGATGCCGGTCATCTTGGCGATGACGTCGCCCACATGGACGAGATCCAGGGCGAGATCGGGTTCGGGACTCTCGTCCGGGCGCAGGCGATAGCGCACCACGTTGACGATGGGCGTGGGGATGCCCCATTTTTCGAGCAAAAGCGCGCCGAGTTCGGCATGGTTGATGCCCAGTATCAGTTCCTCGGCCTGCTCGAAGGAAATTTGCCGTTCGTGGGCCAGGGTCATGATGGGCGCGGCATCGACTTCCAAAAACGAACCCAGGACGGTCTTGCCGATGTTGACGAGCAGTCCGGCGGTAAACGTGTAGGGCGGGGCGGTGACGCCCAGTTCGCGGGCCAGGGTCTCGGAGGCCACGGCCACGGCCACGGAATGTTCGAGGAGTTCCCCGGGACGCAGGCCGTAGCCCTTGATGGCGTATCGGGCCAAGGGGGCCACGCCCGAGGCGATGACAAGCTGGTAAAGACGCCCAAGGCCCAGGCGCATGAGCGCTTCCTTGACCGTGGACACCTTGGCTCCGCCGCCGAAAAACGAGGAATTGGCCATGCGCAGGACATTGACCGTCAGCCCCGGGTCGAATTCGATGATCTTGGCCAACTGGCGCAGGTCGGCGTCGGGATTGCCGATGTAGGCCAGCACCTTTTGCACCGGCATGGGCATGTTGGGGATGGCCATGGCCTTTTGTAGGATTTCCTCGCGACGGCTCATAATTCCCAGGACCTCCCGCACGATGAGATCACGATCCGGCCCGTGTCCGCGAAAAGGCGCATGGTTCGCGGAATGGTGCCGCCCACGTCCTCGGCTGAAAGGCGCATTTCGTTGACCTGCAACAGCTTTTTGAGCGCCGCGATATTGCTGGCCCCGGTGTCGAACTGGTTGGAAATATGCATCATGCGGCCGCAGCCGGCGGCCTTGAGCACCAGATTTTCCCGGGTCGCGCCGCGTCCGTACATAGTCCGGATCATCTGGGGGATGCCGGTGTTGACGTACATGAAGGGATTCTTGACCGGGACCTTGTTGTCCCTGGCCAGGGGCAACAGGCAATGAATGAGCCCGGCCACGCCGGCCACCGGGTCGTAGGCGGCCAGGCCCAGGCACGAGCCCAGGGCGTGGGTGACAAGAATGTCCCTGGCGCGGTTGGTGACCTTCATGTCGGAGATGTTGACCACAATCTCCATAAGCGGTGTTCGACGATGGTTCCTGAAGGAAGTTTGGGTGTTCGGGGCGGGGCGCTGTAGACCACTAGCCGGAATCGCCACCAAGGACAAGGCCGGGGCGTCAGATGTCCGAGACGTGGCCCGGCTCGTCCAGGCGGGACATGAGGTGGCTTGGAAAACGCGGAATCGTCAGAACAAACCGTGCTCCGCCGAAATAGCCTTCGTCCAGGGCCAGTCTGCCGTTGTGTTCGAGCACGATTTCCTGGGCCAGGGTCAGCCCCATGCCGGCCTTGTCGGGGCGACCGGAAAAGAAGGGATCGAAGATGTGGGCCGCGTCGGCCGGACGGATGCCGGGGCCGTCGTCGATCACGGCCAGTTCCAGGCGCTCGCCCGTGGCGGCGGCCGTCAGGCCGATGGTCACGGGACGGGGGGCGGCGCACTCCAGGCTGTTGCGAAAGAGTTCGGCCAGGGCGCCGGCGAGCTGATCCCGATCGACCACGAGCTGGACTTCCGGCAAATCGAAGCGCCAGACGGCCCCGGCCGCCTGGCCGGGAACCAGGGACAGGGCCAGCTTCATGGCCTGGTCCGCCACCTCGGCCAACCGGACGGGTTGGGGCCGGGCCGGCTCCAGGGCGGCAAACCGGCCCACTGTGCGCACCAGGGTTTCCAGTCGCCGAGCCTCGTCCAGGATGATGCCCGGGTAAGACGAATCAATGCCCTGGCTTTCGAGTTGGCGGGCCAGGCGCGAAGCGAAACCGCCGATGGCGAAGGCCGGGTTGCGGACCTGGTGGGCCACCGAGGCGGCCAGCTTGTTGAGGCCCCGGATTTTTTCCTGCTGGATGCGGTTGACCTCCTTGAGCATGTCAGTCTCGCGGCGCTGCATGCGGGAGAGTTCCGTGATGTCGTGCAGGATGACCACCACGTCGGCGGTGTCGCTGTCCCCGGAAAGATAGGAACTGGTGATGGAGAGTTCGAGCAACCTGCCATCCGGGGCGGCGTACGGCACGACCCGGCACAGGCCAACCAGCTCGTTTTGAATGACGTCCATGACGATCTGGTTGAACCGGGCGTTGGCCTCGTTTTCAAAAAATAGATCGCCCCAGCCGCGTCCGAGCAACTGTTGTCTGGAGTAGCCCAAAATGGTCGCCGCAGCCGGGTTGACCGTGGTGAAAGCCCCGGCATGGTCCACGATGAGCAAGCCCACCGGCAGGCTTTCGACAACGTTTTGGGCGATGATGTCGCTAAAGTGCGTCATAAGCTTTGATAAAGGTTAATCGAGAGCTATGATGGCAGAGGATGCGGTCCGTTTCAAGTGATTCCAGGGCCGTCGTGCGACGTCATGATTTCTCCGGGACAACCGGTGGACACAGGCGCGGGAAGCGCATACTTCTCGCGAGTCAAAATCACGCTCCCGCCTGGCCGGGAGCCATGACGGGGGCGTTGTTCGATGTCCATCGAATTCATGAAGGAATTGATTGCCCAGTACGGGTATCTGGCACTTTTTATCGGCACATTCCTGGAGGGCGAAACCATCCTCCTCCTGGCCGGGTTCGCCGCCCAATCCCCGGAATTCAATCTTGATTTGCGTCTGGTGATCTTGTGCGCCTTTTGCGGCAGCCTGGCCGGCGACCAGACCGCCTTCTTCGTCGGTCGTCACTACGGCAGGAAGCTTGTCGCGCGCAGCGAGAAGTGGCGGGCCAGGGCCGACCGGGTCCACGCCATGCTCAAAAAATACCATGAAGTGCTCATCCTGAGCTTCCGATTTTTTTACGGCCTGCGCAACCTCACGCCTTTCGTCCTGGGCACGGCCGAAATATCCGTGCTCAAGTTCTTTTTGCTCAACACCATCGGCGCGGGCATTTGGGCCGTCGCCTTCGCGCTCATCGGTTACGGCTTTGGCAGTCTGCTGGAAAACGTCCTGACCCGGATTCTGGACAATGTGCATCATGCCCAACTAGCCGTACTAGGCGTCGTCGCTTTGGTGGCCTGCGGGGTATGGCTGCGCAAAGCCTTGCGTCGGCGTCGCGGCGGAGCGTGACAAGAACGCTTTGCTCTTTCCCGAAAAACGTGGCAGTTTTCTCCTAGATGAAGACTCCCTGAATGGGAGAGGCCGCTCGATCGGCGACGCCGCATGGGCGCTGGCCGGGTTTAACGGCCTCAACAACGGGATAAGGGTAGGCACATGGCTGATACGATCCAGCTTGCCGACGCCAAGAGCATGTTGCGGCAGTGCCGCGCCAGCTTGGACAGCGCCGGCCATGGCCTGAGCAGCGCCGTCAAGGCGCGGGAACAAGATTTCCTGGATCTCGGCGAGGCCCTGTACAGCCTGCAGGGCAGTTGCGAGGAAATTGCCCAAAACGCCCAGGAGCTGGTGTCGTGCACGTCGGCCCAGGACATGCACGACCGGCTGCACGCCCTGTCCGCCGAACTTGAGGGTCTGACCAACGAGGCCGCCCAGGCCGCCGGCCGGCAAAGTCTCGACGAGATCGACGCTGTGGTGGTCATCGTCGACGAGCTCTCCACCATCCTGTCGGCATTTTCCAAGATCGTCAAACATTTGAGCATGCTCGGTATCGCCACGCGCATCGAGAGCGCCCGCCTTGGAGCCGATGGCCGGGGGTTCACCACCCTGGCCGACGACGTGGAAAAGCTCGCCAACCAGATCGTCAGCCATTGCGCCGGCATCGCCGGGCGCATCGAAACCCTGCGCGGCCACGTCGGCTCGGCCCGGCAGCGCAACATGGCCATCCTCGGCACCCAGGAACAGTGCCATGATGTCATCGTGCGCGAGCTTGGGGCTAACATCAAGGCGCTAGCCGAAATGGCCTCCTGTTCCGTCGATATTTCCCAGGATCTCTCGCGCAGCGCCGCCGACATCGCCGCCGACATCGGCCAGGCGGTGCGTTCCATGCAGTTTCACGACATCGTGCGCCAACAGGTCGAGCACGCCGAGCAGGCCATTGGCGAAACCTCGGCCATGCTCGCCGCCGAGGTCGACAGGGCGGCCGACTCGCCGGCCCTGGAGGAACTGGCCGCCTTTGCCGCCGACGTCCTGACCCTGCAATCCTCGCAAATCCAAAGCGCCGACAACCATTTCATCCGGGCCGCCGACACCCTGCGCGATTCGCTGGGGGCCATTGCCGGGCGCATTCGGTCCATGGGCGACACCATCGCCGGGCTGGCCGGCGGCGAAGGCGACGACACGCCGCTTTCCCGTCTGGAGGCCGGGGTGGCCACGGTCAAGGCCGAACTGGGCGACTTCGCCGCCGAAGGCGAGGCCCTGGGCAACAACATGGACGCCGTGGCCGAGACCGTCTCTGGCATGAGCGGGGCCATCGAGGCCATTGAAGAAGTGGGCGCGGAGATCGAGCTCATCGCCATCAACGCCAGCATCAAGGCCGCCCACACCGGCACGGCCGGCGCGGCCTTGGGCGTTTTGGCCCTGGCCATCCAGCGCCTGTCCGCCGACGCCCGCCGCCAGACTGATGCCGTGGCCCGTATTCTTGGAAATATTGCTAGTGCTTCTAAAGGCTTGCAGGAAAATGCCAGCCGGTATAACGATCAGTCCGAGGCTTGGCGGGTGGTGGGGGAACTGGACGCCGTGCTAGCCGAAACCACCCAGTCGGCCGCGCGCTGCCAGGAGCTTTTCACGTTGTTGCGCAATTCCAGCCGCAATTGGGGCGGCCGAGCCGACGACCTCTCCCGGCGCATCGTCTTCGACCGGGAGATCGGCCGCGCCTTGTCCGAGGTCCGCCGTGTTCTGGACGGGGAGATCGCCGCAGCCAAAATGATTGCTCCGGGCGGCGGCAAGGGGCGCAGCGCCCGACTGCGCCAGCTCTTTGACCGCTATACCATGGAAGCCGAACGCGACGTGCATGAAGCCGCCTTCGGCGCGTCGCACAAGGCCAAGGCCAAGGCCCTGCCTGGCCGGGCGGCCGTCGCTGCCGCGCCGGCGACTGCGTCCGACTCGGATTTCGGCGACAATGTGGAGCTGTTTTAGGGGCCAGGCCGGATCAAGAGCCGGAAGCCGACAGGCCCACGGCCTGTCACGCGCGGCGGGACAAGCCACGGCCTTTCGGAAAACAGGAGAGTCGAGCACGCCATGATGTCCCAGGACGACGTCCACCGTCTGGCCTATCTCGAAGAGGCCAAGGAACTCCTGGCCGACCTGGAGGCGTCGCTTTTGGAGCTGGAGCGCACGCCCGGCGACGCCGACTTGCTCCACAAAATCTTCCGGGCCATGCACACCATCAAGGGGTCCGGCGCGATGTTCGGTTTCGACGACATCGCCGCCTTCACCCATGATGTGGAAACCGTTTTCGACAAGGTGCGAAACGGCCTGCTCGGCGTCAGCCGAGAGCTGCTCGACCTGTCCTTTCACGCCTGCGACCACATACGGGCGCTGCTCGAACCCAACAACGCCGGCGATGCCGGGTTGGCCGCCGCCGGCCGTACGCTGCTGGAGGGCTTTCGCCGCTACGCCGGCGAGGACGCCGCCCCGGCTGCCGCGATCTCGCCCGCGTCTCAGGAAGAGTCGCCGGCGAGCGTTCGCATCTACCGTCTGCGCATCCGCCCCCAGGCCGACATCCTGGTGACGGGCAACAACCCCATGCATCTTCTGGAAGACGTCTGTTCCCTGGGCGAATGCCGCATGTTTGCCCATGTGGAGGCCGTCGCCCCCCTGGAGGACATCGACCCGGAAGCCTGCCTGGTCTGGTGGGACTGCGTACTACGTTCGCCGGCTCCTCGCCAGGAGCTGGCCGACGTCTTTCTGTTTGTCGAGGACGAGTGCGACCTCGTCATCGATCTTCTAGACGACGGCTGTTCCCTGGATGGGGAGAACGTCCACAAACTGTTGGGACAGATCCTTGTCGAACGCGGCGACATTAGCCCGGCCGACCTGGAAAATGCCTTGTCGGCCCAAAAACGCCTGGGCGACATCCTGGCCGACCAGGGTCTGGTGCAGCCAAGCCAAGTGGCCTCGGCCCTGGCCGAACAGTCTGCCGTGCGCGACCTGGGCCAGAAACAGACCGACCGCCAGGAAAAGACTACCAGCATCCGGGTGGCCGCCGACAAGCTCGATTTCTTGGTCGACCTGGTGGGCGAGCTGGTCATCGTCCAGGCCCAGATCCGCCAAGCCGTGGACGAGCGCGGCGATCCGTACCTGCGGGGGCTGGCCGAACACCTGGAGCGCTTAAGCGAAAGCCTGCGCGATTCCACCCTGTCCATCCGCATGTTGCCCATCGGGGCCACCTTCGCCAAGTTCCGCCGGTTGGTGCGTGATTTGTCGACCGAACTCGGCAAGGACATCGAACTCGTGACCAGCGGCGAGGAAACCGAACTCGACAAGACCGTCATCGAACGCTTAAGCGACCCGCTGGTGCATCTGCTGCGCAACAGCATCGACCAC
>ALAO01000147.1 GCA_000307955.1 Solidesulfovibrio magneticus str. Maddingley MBC34
GGGGGCCTCAGGCCCCCAGCCGCCGGAGGCCTCTTCTCTTTTTCTATTTCTTCTCTTTCACATACGTCGCCGTCACCGAGATGGTGATGCCGCCGCGGGCGGCGAAGTCACCGGTGACTTCCATATGGTGCGGCTGGCAGATCTCCACCAAGTCGTCGAGGATGCGGTTGGTAAGCGTCTCCATGAAGGCCCCTTCGTCGCGGTAGCTGAACAGGTAGAGCTTGAGCGACTTGGATTCGATGCACAGTTTATCGGGCACGTAGCGGATGGTGATGGTGCCGAAGTCGGGCTGGCCGGTCTTGGGGCACAGGCTCGTGAACTCGTCGGACGCGAACGTGATGTCATAGCGCCGGTCCGGGAAGGCGTTGGGGAAGGTTTCGAGCAGGCCGGGGGTGACGTTTCTTGGGTAGACCGTGGCCCCCTGGCCGAGGGTTTTAAGCGTGCTGACGTCGTCTCTGGGTACGCGATGCGGCATATCTACGTCTCCTTGACGGCCGGGAGCGGCCGTGGTTGTCTTGACCTTTCGGGCGACCCTCCATAGCTTTCCTCGCCCCGATGTTCAACGCCAGGGAGAGCCCCAGCCATGCCGCCGATTTATACCATTGCCGTTGCCGGCGATTTCAGCGCCGCCCACCGCCTGCCGGATCATCCCGGCCCCTGCGCCGCCATGCACGGACATAATTTCCAGGTCACGGCCGAAATCAGCGCCGACACGCTGGTCAACGGCATGGTGGCGGATTTCCTGGATGTCCGCACGGCCATGGACGCCATTTTCGCCGATCTGGACCACGCCTGCTTAAATGACGTGCCCGCGCTTACTCCGCCCACGGCCGAGGTTCTGGCCGGCTACATCCTCACCGGGCTGAAGGCTCGGCTCGACGACGGTCGGGTGCGCGTCACGGCCGTGACGGTGGTGGAAAGCCGGGGCATGGCCGCCACCTGCCGCGAGGCGTGATGCTCAAGGTCCACGAAATCTTCGCCAGCATCCAGGGCGAGTCGAGCCATGCCGGCTGGCCCTGCGGTTTCTTGCGCCTGTCGGGCTGCAATCTGGCCTGCCGCTGGTGCGACACCCTTCACGCCGGCGATTCCTACGCCGAAATGACCGTGGCCGATGCGACGGCCGCCCTGGCCGGGCTGGGGCTGCCGCTGGTGGAAGTGACCGGCGGCGAACCGCTTTTAGCCCCGCAAACCCCGGAGCTGGTCAGACGTCTGTGCGACCTGGACCTGACCGTGCTGGTCGAGACCAACGGCAGCTTCGACATCGCCGTGCTCGACCCCCGGGCCACGGCCGTGATGGACGTCAAATGTCCGGGCAGCGGCATGGAGCATCGCAACGACTATGGCAATCTGGAACGGCTGCGCCCCCGCGACGAGGTGAAGTTCGTGCTGGCCGACCGGGCCGACTACGATTTCGCCCTGGAGATCGCCGCCCAGGTCTGGCGCACGCACATCGTCCATTTCTCGCCCGTGGCCGCGACCCTCGATCCGGCCGAGCTGGCCGCCTGGATGGTGGCCGACCGGGTCCAGGCGCGCCTGGGGCTGCAACTGCACAAGCACATCTGGAGCCCCGACGCCCGGGGCGTCTGACAAGGAGACGGCCGCCATGACGACCGACGTACAAAAAAAAGCCGTGGTCCTTTTTTCCGGGGGCCTGGATTCCACCACCTGCCTGGCCGTGGCCCGGCGCGACGGGTTTACGCCGTGCGCGCTCAGTTTTGAATACGGCCAGCGTCACAAGGTGGAGCTGGAAGCCGCCCGCCGGGTGGCCAAGGCCATGGCCGTGGCCACCCACCTGATCCTGCCGCTGCCCCTTGGGGCCATCGGCGGCTCGGCGCTCACCGCCGACATCGACGTGCCCAAGGACCGCGACGTCAACGAAATGGAAGCCGACATTCCGGTCACCTACGTGCCGGCCCGCAACACCATCTTCCTGTCCATGGCCCTGGGCTGGGCCGAGGTGCTTGGGGCCAGCGACATCTACATCGGCGTCAACGCCCTGGACTATTCGGGCTATCCCGACTGCCGGCCGGAATTCATCGGCGCGTTTACGGCCATGGCCAACCTGGCCGTCAAGGAAGCGGTGGAAGGTCGGCTTTCCATCCGCATCCATACCCCGCTGCTGCATCTGTCCAAGGCCGGCATCGTGGAGCTCGGCACGAGCCTGGGCGTGGACTACGGCCTCACCCACTCCTGCTACGACCCGGACCCGGACGGCTTGGCCTGCGGCCGTTGCGACAGCTGTCTGCTGCGCAAGAAGGGCTTCGAGGAAGCCGGCGTGGCCGACCCCACCCGCTACCGGCCAAGCCTGTAGCCCTGGCGTTCCATGCACAAGAGCCGGCTCCCCGGGTGGGGAGCCGGCGTTTTTTTTGCGCAAGGCCGGCCTGGTCCGCCGGCTTCGGCTCGAAAAACCGGCGAGGACCACCCGCACTTCCCCGGCGGCCGGACCGGTTCCGCGCCCTGCCGCCATCCCGGAAACACCGGCCAGGGCCGGACGCGGCCGGCCGTCCCTTGGTCAACTCAGCCGGCGCCGTAGGGCACAAGGCCGGGGGCGCGGGTGACAAGCAGGCGCTTAGCCAGTTCGTCGCAATAACGGCAGGCGGCGCAGCGCCGGGAACACGACGCCGTCACCTCGAAGAAATCCTCGGGTAAGGTGGCGTTGTCGATGGCGAACCGGTCGGAGAGCATCTCCTGGGCGTCGAGAAGCCAGATCAGATTGCCCTCGAACCGTCCCTCGAGATAGGCCCCGACAATGGCCCGCACATCGGCCGCCGGCCGGCTGCGGCCGCACAGCTTCAGGCAATCGACCAGGCCCTCGTAGCGTCCGGCGTCCTCGGGGCGGATGCTGGGCGAGGCGAGCAGGCGTCCCGGCGCTTCGGCGAAACGGCGCAGACAGCCCAGGTCGCGATTGAGGTCCGGCCCGATCCGGCAGGCGGCCAGCCGCGACAGCGCGATGTGGGCGTCGTGGGCCTGCTTGAACGGACAGGCGTACAGGCAGCCTTCGTTGGCCATAAGCCCGATGGCCATGTCCGGCCACTCCCGACGCAGCTTTCCGGCCATGGCCGCCAGCCGATCCAGATCGCGGTTCACGTCGCGGTCGAGGATGACTCGCGGCGGCGGGCGGAACCGGGTGGAACAGGCCGCGTCCACCACGGCCGCCGCCCGCTCGAAGCTGTCCAGCCGGAAATTGATGCCCGGCACGGCGCACAGCTCACGGGCAATCGACGGCGAGGCGTCGGACAAGGCCTGCAGCAGATACTGGTCGGCGTAGACGATGCCGGTCAGCGCCCCGGCCGCCAGATAGCCGTCGAGCAGCATGAGCAGGTCGCGCAGCCCGTCCTTGGACAGGGTTTCCTGGGCGTGGAAGGCGGCGTTGAGCAGGCCCAAGCGGGGCATGGGCGGCAGGCCGGACAAGCCATAAGCCAGTTCCATGGGCGAGGGATCGGCCAGGCCGGGCATCCGGGCGTCCGGGGTTTCGGGACCGAGCCGGAAGTAGACGCCGGCCAGTCTGTCCGCCGCGCCGGCGAGCAGCGCGCCGTAGGCCGGATCGGGCACAAAGGGGACCTCGTAGCGCATGGTCGCTCCTTTGCCGGGGCTGCGCCGCGCGGGCGGCCCGGCAAGATCGACATAATGTAAACGAGTGTTAACCGCAATCTTTCCAAGTGTCCGTCAGCCTCAAAAGAAGAGGCCCGGGCCGGGCCATGCGACAGTCCGTGAGCTTCCAGGATGTGCCCGATCCGCGACACTTTGGCAATCGCCCTTGCCTTTCCGGCCAGGGTCCTTATTTTGCCTCCTTGTCGTTTGGCAGTTTGGAGGCATGATGGACGAGACTCCCCGGATTCGCATCGAAGGCGCGCGGCAGCACAATCTCAAAAACCTCACCCTGGACATTCCCCGGGACAAGCTCGTGGTGGTCTGCGGCCCGTCGGGTTCGGGCAAATCCACCCTGGCCTTCGACATCGTCTACGCCGAGGGCCAGCGGCGCTACGTGGAGTCGCTCTCGGCCTACGCCCGGCAGTTCTTGCCCCAGATGGACAAGCCGCAGGTGGACAAGATCGAGGGCCTGTCCCCAGCCATTTCCCTGGAGCAGCAGACGGCCACGCGCAATCCCCGCTCCACGGTCGGCACGGTGACGGAAATCTACGACTTCCTGCGCGTGTTTTTCGCCCGCCTGGGCAAGCCCCACTGCCCCAAATGCGGCGAGGCCATCACCGCCCGCACCGCCGACGAGATCATCGGCGACATCCTGGCCCTGCCCGAAGGCTCCAAGCTGCTGCTCCTGGCCCCGCTGGTCGAGCACCAGAAAGGGACCCACGCCGACCGGCTTAAAAAGCTCAAGAGCCAGGGCTTTGCCCGGGTGCGCCTGGGCGGCCAGATCGTGCCTCTGGAGCCATTGCCGGAGCTGGAAAAAAACAAGCGCCACAACATCGATCTGGTGGTGGACCGGCTGGTGGTCAAGGACGGCATCCGCTCGCGCCTATCCGATTCGGTGGAACTGGCCCTGGCCCAGGGCGACGGCCGCATCTACATCGCCGACCACGAAGGCAAGGCCAAGGACCGCATCTTCTCCACGGCTTCGTCCTGCCCCACCTGCAAGATCAGCGTGCCGCGTCCTTCGCCCCAGCTCTTTTCCTTCAACAGCCCCCAAGGGGCCTGCCCGGCCTGTTCGGGCATCGGCACGGTGGATTACTTCGAACCGGCCCTGCTTGCCCCCAACAAAGGCCTGTCCCTGGCCGAAGGGGCCATCCTGCCCTGGAAGAGCGAACGGGCTCTGGCCCGCTACAGCAAGCAGCTTGAAAACCTGGGCGCGCGCCACGGTTTCACCCTGGCCACCAAGCTGGCCGATTTTACCCCCGAGGCGCTCCAGGCCCTGTTTTACGGCGACGCCGCCTTTGGCTGGGCCGGGGTGGTGAGCCTGCTCGAGAAGGGCCAGTCCTTCGGCCCGGTCTGGCATGACGAGCTGGCCCGCTACCGCCAGTCCCGGCCGTGTCCGGTCTGCGGCGGGGCGCGCCTTCGGCCGGAAGCCCTGGCCGTTCGCGTGGCCGAGGCCAGCATCGCCGATTTTTGCGCCATGCCCATCGACCGCGCCCTGCCCTGGCTGGCCGGACTGGACTTTTCCGGGGCCGATGCGGTCATCGCCGAGCCGCTGTTAAAAGAACTCAACCATCGCTTGAAGTTTCTCTCGGGCGTGGGGTTGGAATACCTGTCGCTGTCGCGCAACATGGCCACACTGTCCGGCGGCGAGGCCCAGCGCATCCGTCTAGCCGGCCAGCTCGGCTCAGGTCTGGTCGGCGTCACCTATGTCCTGGACGAGCCGAGCATCGGCCTGCACCCCCGGGACAACGACCGGCTGCTGGCGACCCTGCGCCAGCTCCAGGGCCGGGGCAACACCGTGCTCGTGGTCGAGCACGACGAGGCCACCATCAAAAGCGCCGACCACGTCATCGAACTGGGCCCCGGCTCGGGGCGTCTTGGCGGCGAGATCGTCTACCAGGGCGACGTGGCCGGCATGCTCGCCTCGCCCACGTCGCTGACCGGCAAGTACCTGCGCGGCGAGGCCGTCTCGCCCCGCCCCGAAACCCGGCGGCCGCCCAAGGGCGAACTCGTGCTGCGGGGCGTGACCACCAACAACTTGAAGAACATCGACGCGACCATACCCCTGGGCTGTCTGGTGTGCGTCACGGGCGTTTCCGGCTCGGGCAAGTCGTCCCTGGTCATGGACACGCTGTATAAGCACCTGGCCCTGTCCAAGGGCATCAAGGTGGACGCGCCCGGGGCCATCGCCGGCATCGAGGGGGCGGGGCTCATTGAAAAGATCGTCAGCATCGACCAGACGCCCATCGGCCGCACCCCGCGCTCCAACCCGGCCACCTACACCAAGATCTTTGACGAGATCCGCGACATCTTCACCACCACTCCCGACGCCAAGCGGCGCGGCTTCAAGCCGGGGCGCTTCAGCTTCAACGTCAAGGGCGGACGCTGCGAGGCCTGCGGCGGCGATGGGCAGATCCGGGTGGAGATGCACTTTCTGCCCGACATCTACGTCACCTGCGAGGTCTGCGGCGGCCTGCGCTACAACCGCGAGACCCTGGACGTGCGTTACAAGGGTCTCAACATCGCCGAGGTGCTGGATCTGACCGTGCGCCAGGCCCGGGAGTTTTTCGAGAACTATCCGGTGCTGGACCGGCGTTTGGAAGTGCTTGAGGAAGTGGGCCTGGAATACCTGCACCTGGGCCAGCCGGCCACGACGCTGTCCGGCGGCGAGGCCCAGCGCATCAAGATTTCGCGGGAGCTGGGCAAGCGGAGCCTGCCCGGGGCGCTTTACATCCTGGACGAGCCGACCACAGGCCTGCACATGCAGGAGGTGGGCAAGCTCATCACCGTGCTCCACCGGCTGGTGGACAAGGGAGCCAGCGTGCTGGTCATCGAGCACAACACCGACGTGGTGGCGGCCTCGGACCACGTCATCGACCTCGGCCCGGGCGGCGGCGAGGGCGGCGGCCGCATCGTGGCCAAGGGCACGCCCGAGGAGCTCAAAGCCGACTCGAATTCCGTGACCGGGCGGTTTCTGCCTTAGCGCCGCGCTCTTTTTGAAAAGATGACGGCCTTGGGCGGGACCGTCGCCCCGCTTTTCAACGACCACGGCGGCAAGGCGACCGGCCTTGCCGCCGCGCCCTCACCGGTCCGCGTCCGAATCGTCTTCGTCCTTCTTGTCCTCGCCCGTCATCCACTTGTCCACCGGGTTGTCCTCCCCGGGATGGCGCTCTTGGTAGTTCCTGGAGCGCTGGCGGAAGTAGATGAGGAAGGCAAAGCCGAGGCCGATCAGCACGAGGAGGAATGCGCCGTTGCTCATGGGCGGTCTCCGGGGACGCAGGTTGGCCGTTATCGGAAAGTGCGCATTATGACCGTACGCCGTCGCCCTGACATTGTACAGTCCTCATGAGCTTCCCGCCCCCGCAACATGCACATTTTCCGGCAGCCCCACGCCTCTGGAGCCGGCTCGCCTAGTCTATTCCGGCCATCCGCCGCCTGACGTCTGCCGCCTGTCGCCCGACGTAAAACGCCATGCGACGGCCGCGTCGAGGGGCTAGCCTTTCGGGGCGTTTCCCGCAAAACGCTCCCCGGCGGCGCGGCCTGGGCGGCCGACACGGCTTTTTTCACGAAAGAACGAACATCGTCCGCGAAAAGTCACCTCGCCGACACGAAAACGTCAATATCGCGTGAATGTTGGCGCAAAAAATACTGCTGGCGTCCAGGCCGCGTTTTTCGTATGCCTTCCCCCAAGGGGGGCGCGTTTTTCCAATCTTGGAAAAACGCCGGCTATCGGCCTTGCCGGTCGCCGCGTGTCAAACGACTTCCGTCGCCGCTCTCCTAGCCTTACGCACCCAGCATCATTTACCGCTACGGGAGTATTGTCATGCGCAGACTGGGCCTCAACGCCGTCTTGACCCTGGCCGTCGTCGTCTCGCTTTTTTGCGGCATCGCCGCCATCATCACCTACTCCGCCTTCACGACCAACGCAATTTCCACCTCCCTGCAAGAGGAGGAACTCCAGCGCACGGCCACGGACATGGTCAACCTGATCGGCTTAAGTCTCGATAACGCCAAGGAAAGCGCCGATACCCTGGCCTCGCTGCCGATCTTTCTCGAAGCGCTCATCGGCGCGCCCGACCGGGCCCAGAAAATGCTGGAAGGCTATCTCAAAAGCTCCACCTCCCTGCTGGCCGTGGCCGTGGTGGACACCGACGGCAAGGCGGTCTCCGGCGTCTACAAGTCCGGCAAACCTCTAGCCGACTCCTACAAGGACTGTGACTTTTTCAAGAAGATCACGGCCGGCAGCGACGACTTCACCAGCGGCGAAATCCGCCTCGACGCCGCCGGCAAGCCCTACTTCCTCACCGCCCACGCCGTCCACGGCCCGGACGGCAAGACCAGGGGCATGATCGTGCTGGCCACGGACTGGAACCGGCTGATCCGCAAGTACCTCTCCCCCATCCGCTTCGGCGAGACCGGCTACGGCTTCATGTTCGACGACCAGGGCCGCATCATCGCCCACGCCAAGGACAAGTCGCTTATGCTCAAGCAGCCCGCCGACCCCACCATCGGCGAACGCGCCCTGGCGCTCAAAAACGGCGTCCTCCCCTACGCCTACAACGGCGAGAAAAAATTCATGGGCGTGGCCCAGATCTCCGGTGTCCAGTGGTTGGTGTGCATGACCGTGTCCTCGGACGAACTGGCCCAGCGCGCCGCGGGCCAGCGCAACGTGCTCATCGCCATCGGCGCGGCCGCCCTTGTCCTCGTGGCCGCGCTCATCATCATCTTCAACAAGGTCGTGGTGCTCACGCCCCTGGCCGCCATCGCCGCCTACGCCGCCGCCGTGGC
>ALAO01000148.1 GCA_000307955.1 Solidesulfovibrio magneticus str. Maddingley MBC34
CTCCGGCGGCCAAAGGGGGTGACCCCCTTTGGAAACCCCGCTTGAGGGATTGCGTCCCGAATGTTGCTCGGTTCTACCGAAAGGCGTCTGCAGCGATGCCTAGCCGCTTGAGGATCTTTTGCAGCGACACCCGCTCCAGGCCCGATACCCGGGCCGCTTCCGAGACGTTGCCGCGCGTCTGTTTGAGCAGCCGCTCGACGTAGCGCCGCGTAAACGCGTCCACCACCTGCGCCTTGGCTTCGAGGTACGGCCCGGCCGAGGCGCTCTCGGCCAGGCCCTCGGCCGGGGGCGTCTCGCCCATGCCCGGGTCGGCCTCGGTCACGGCCCCGGCGCTGATGACGTCGCCGGGTGAAAAGACGGTCAACCGCCGCACGAAATTGAAAAGCTCCCGGACGTTGCCCGGCCACTCGCGCCCGGCCAGGGCAGCCAGGGCCTCGGGGGAGAACTCCTTGTCGCCGATGCCCATTTCCCGGCAGGCCCGCTCCAGAAACGCCGTGGCCAGAAGCGCGATGTCCTCGCGCCGCTCGCGTAGGGGCGGCAAGCGCACGGTCAGGACGTTTAAGCGGTAGTACAGGTCCTCGCGAAAGGTCTTGTCCGCGATCCGGGCTTCCAGGTCCTGGTTGGTGGAGGCCAGGATGCGCACGTCCACGGGAATGGATTTGCTGGACCCCACCGGCCGAACCTCGCGTTCCTGGAGCACGCGCAAGAGCTTGGTCTGCACGCTCATGGGAATGTCGCCGATTTCATCCAGAACGAGGATGCCGCCGCTGGCGGCCACGAAAAGGCCGCGCCGGTCGCGCTCGGCTCCGGTGAAGGCTCCGCGCACGTGGCCGAAGAGCTCGCTTTCCAGGATCTGGTCCGGGATGGCCGGGCAGTTGACCGAGAGAAACGGTCCGCCGGCCCGGCGCGACAGGGCGTGGACGGCCCTGGCGGCCAGCTCCTTGCCCGTGCCGGACTCGCCCCGGATGAGCACGGTGTAGTCGCTGGCGGCTACGGCGGCGATGGTCTGCTTGACCTGGCGCATGGCCGCCGATTCCCCAAGCATCCCGGCCGAAGCGCCGCAAGCGGCAACGGCGGCGCGCAGGCGGCGGTTTTCGCGCAGCAGCTCGGCCCGCTCCAACCCCTTGGCGATGACCCGGGCCAGATGGTCGGAATCCGCCGGCTTGGTGAGAAAGTCGTAGGCCCCGGCCTTGAGCGCCAGCACGGCCGAATCGATGTCGCCGTGGGCCGTGAGCAGCACCACGCCCAGGGACGGCTGCAGGGCCAGGGCCCGGGGCAAAAGCTCCAGGCCGGAAAGCCCGGGCATCCGCAGGTCCGTGACCATGACGTCGCAGGGCGAGGCGGCCAGATCGTCCAGGGCGGCCTCGGCCGAGAGCACGCAGGACAAGGTGGTCTTGGGCAGCTTGGGCGCAAGCAGCCGCACCAACCCCTTGGCGAAGTCGGGCTGGTCGTCGACGATAAGCACGCGGGGAGCGTCGTTCATGGGGCGTCCTCCTGGCAGGGGCCGTGGCAGGCGGGCAGGGTCAGGGTGAAGACCGCGCCGCCGTTGTTTCGGGCTTCGATGGAGCCGCCCATGTCGCGCATGAGCCCGAAGGCCACGGCCAGCCCCAGGCCCGTGCCGCGTCCGGCTTCCTTGGTGGTGAAAAACGGATCGAAGATGTGGGACAGGTCGCTTTCCGGGATTCCGGGGCCGTTGTCGGCCACGGTGAGGCTGACCTGGCCGCCGTCTTCGGCAGCGGCGGCGGCCAGGGTGATGCGCCCCTGGCCCGGTTCGACGGCGTCCAGGGCGTTTAAAAGCAGGTTCGAGAGCACCTGTTCCAACGCGCCGGCATCGGCCTTGGCCAGGGGGATGCCCTCGGGCACGTCCAGGCAGAGGCTGGAATGGCGCGACTGGGCCTGGACGTCGAAGATGCGGGCCAGCCCGGACAGCAGCGCCTTGATGTCGCAGGGACCGGGCTTGGCCGGCCGGGGCCGGGCGAAGTCGAGGAGGTCGCGCAGCACCTTCTTGGCCATGACGGCGTGGCGTTCGATGACGGCCAGATCGTCCAGGGCCTGGGGCTCGACCAGGGATTGGCGCAGCAGCTCGGCGTAGCAGGCGATGACCCCCAGCGGATTGTTGATCTCGTGGGCCAGCCCGGCGGCCAGCTTGCCCACGGCCACGAGCTTTTCGGTCTGGCGCAGCTGCTCAAGCATGCGCCGCTCGGCGGTGTTTTCCCGGGCGTAGACCACAAAGCGCCGGGAGTGCCCCGAGGGTGAGGCCAGGGGATAGCGGGCCACGGCAAAGGAGCGGCCGCCGTCCAGGGCGACTGTGGTGGCCACTGGCGCGTCGGGTCCGGCGTCGGCGGCGTGGATGGGATCGCCGACCAGCCGGGCCGGCAGGCGCGGCGTCTCGCCGGGCCGGGCCGGCCGGTCTTCCAGGGCTCGGGCCAGCTCCCGGGCCGGCTCGTTGGCCAGGATGATGCCCGAGGCGCTGTCGATAAGGGCCAAAGGATCGGAGATGCCGTCGAAGATGGAGGCGAGCAGGGTGTTTTGGGCGAGCAGGGAATTGATGGCGTCGAGGTTTTCCAGGGCGATGCCGAGCTGGTGGCCGATGGCCCGGTAGAGATCCTCGGCCTGGGGATCGGGGCCGGGACCGTCCTTGGGGAAATACAGGCGCAAAAGTCCCCGGCTGACGTCGGTGGTGCGCACGGGAATAAGCGCCGTATGGTCGGCCAGGACCAGTTCGCCGGCGGCCAGCAAGGCGCGCCAGTTGCCGGGCGGCGGCGGAACGTCCGCGCCCTCGGGCCAGGTGACCGAGCCTCCGCCGGAAAATTCGCACTCGTAGGCGGCCTCGGACGCGCCAAACCGGCCGGCCACCCGGGCCAGGGCCGCGCCAAGAAGCTCGGAGCGGGTCTGGGAGAAGTTGAGGATGCTTAACAGCTCCACGAAAAGCGATACGTCCGAACGGCGTTCGTCGGCTTCCCGGGCCAGCTCCAGGGTGCGGTCAGCCACCTTGCGCTCCAGGTTCTGGGCGTGGTCCTCGATGTTCTCCCGGGCTTCCTTGAGGCGCGAGGCCATGGCGTCGATGCCGGCGTAGATCTCCTCGATCTCGTCCTCCACGGCCACGGGCACGGCGGTTTTCGGCGTTTCCGCGACCTCCTTGGGAAAATAGCGGCGCAGCACGTCCGTTGCCCGGCGCAGGTTGACCACCACCAGCCGGTCGAAAAAGACCTGCAACGTCAGATAGAAGGCAGCCAGCCCCAGGGCGAAAAGCGACAGAAAGCCCATGGTCTTGCCCTTGATCTGTCCCAGCGCCCCGGCCACAGGCACGGTCACCATATCCAGGCCGAACAGCTCGCCGGAGTGCCGCCAAAAGCCCCGCGTGTCGCCGTAGCGCTCAATAAGGGCCTTTGGCGCGTCGGCCGGGTCGCCGTGGCAGCGCAGGCAGGAGGGTTCGAAGCGCACCGGCCGGGCGGCCACGAACACCTCCTCGCCGTTTCGCTGGGTGATTTCCTCGATGCGCGTCACGTCCGGATCGACGGCGAAGCGGGCCATGACGCCGCGCTCGAAGGCGTCGGCCTCGTAGTCGGGGTTGCGCGCTCCCATGGCCACCCGGCGATAGCGGAACTGGTCGCCCAGGGCGTTGTGGTCGCTCATGACCTTGCGGGTGACGAACGAGGTGGACATGGCCTCCAGGAGAAACGCGTCGGGCGGCAGCAGGTCGTACATGGAAGGCCGCAGCACCTCGCGCACGTAGGCCTGGACGGCCTCGACCTGGGACAGCACCAGGGAAGCCTTGTGTTCGGTGTCGGTGACGAGCTGGTCGCGCAGGTTCATGGACAGCAGCACGGCGAAAAAGACGCCCAGGGCGGCCATGCTGACCGACAGGCCGACGAGGAATCGATGCTTGAGGCTTTTCATGTCCGCTCCTTGGCCAAATGTGGGGCCGGTTCGGGAAAAAGGCAATGCGGCCGGCTGGCGTCATGGTGCTAACTAGAGTTAGCAGTTTGGCCCGAGTCTTTCAAAAAAGTCATGGAAAAACGGTTGGTTCCGTGTTCGGGAAAACTTGGCCCCTCCTTTGCAAATGGCCGTCGCAACTACACAAAGGAGGGAAACATGAAGATTCTCGTAGCCCACGACGGATCTCCCAAAGCGGACAAGGCGCTGGAAACGGCGGCCGAGATCGCCGGCAAGTTCGGCGGCGCGCTCGTTGTCGTCAGCGTGGTGCCGGATCTGTGCCTGTCGAGCGAGGAGATCGGCGCGGAAGGCTGCGAACTGGTCTCCCGTTCGCTGTCCGAGGAAGCCGGCGGGGCCATGCGCAAGGTCAAGTCCTGGCTGGCGGACAAGGGGCTGGCGGCGGACCTGCTCGTCAAGGAAGGCCGGCCGGCCGACGGCATTTTGGACGCGGCCGACGAGGTCGACGCCGATCTCATCGTTGTCGGCTCCACGGGCAAGCACGGGGCGCTGCGCATGCTGATGGGCAGCGTGTCGTCCCGGGTGGCGGAATACTCCACGCGCAGCGTGCTCATCGTGAAATAAGCAGAGGGGTTTATCATGGAAGACAAGGGTATTTTCGGAAAAATCGCCGCCATCCTTCCCGGCCTGGCCTTCATGGTCGGCACGCTGTGGGTGCTGCGCACCTACGTCGAGCCGTGGATGGCCAGCGCGGTGCTGTTTGGCCAGAAGGGCTGGCTCATCAAGGTCACCCACCTCAACTACATCCTGCTGGCCATCATCGTCGGCATGCTCTACCGCAACGTGCTTTTCGGCGGCAAGATCCCGGCCTGGGCCGAAGAGGGCTTCCGCACCACCCGGCTGTTCATCAAAGCCGGCGTCATCATGCTGGGCTCGCTCTACACCATCCAGAGCCTGGCCAAGGTCGGCGGCGTCGCCATCCTGCTCATCATGACCTTCGTTTTCGGCACCATCTTCTTCGTCATGTTCTTCGGCCGGCTCATGGGCATGGAACGCTCCATGATCGGCGTCATGGGCGCGGCTTGCGGCGTGTGCGGCGTTTCGGCGGCCATCGCCACCTCGCCGGCGGTCAAGGCCAAGCCCTCCGACGTGGCCCTGGCCATCGCCACCATCCTCGGTTTCGGCATCATGACCATGTTCATCTCGCCCTTTATCGGCAAGGCCTTGCAAATGTCCGACTACCAGTTCGGGGCCTGGGTCGGCACGGGCATCCTCAACTCCGGCCAGGTGCTGGCCACCTGCCTGGCCTTCAACCCGACCATCGCCCCGGGCACGGCCGTGGCCTACGGCGAGATCTGGAACGTGGTGCGCGTCATCTCCATTCCCTTCGTCGTGTTCTTCATCACCATGTGGTACTGGCGCGCCGAAGCCGAGGCCGAGCACATGTCCCTTGGCCGCATCCTCAAGGAGAAGTTCCCGGTTTTCGTCATCGGCTTTTTCGGCATGACCTTCCTGTCGTCGGTCGGGGCGCTTGGGGCCGAGGGTTCCAACACGCTGCACCTCATGCGCGACGTCATGTCCTGGATCTTCGGCATCGGGCTGGTGGGCCAGGGCGCGTATATCGACATCCGCGAGATCAAGACCGCCGGCGGCAAGCCGCTCAAGGTCGGTCTGGCCGCCGGCTGCCTCAAGTACGCCGTGGCCCTGCTCATCGTCATGCTCTTTGTCAGCAAGGAATCCTCTTTCTAAGGAGTTTGGGATATGGCCGGTGAAGTGAAAAAAAGCGGCAAGATGACCGTGTTTCGCACCGACCGCCATGAGGACATGGCGGCTATGGTGCTGGTCGGTTGCCTGGTGGCGATTGTGTTGTGCTACATGGCCTTCATTGTGCCCACGGTCACGGTGGGCGCGCCGTCGGACGGCAAGCTCGTCTCCGTCGCCGTGCCCGAGTCGGGCATGGTGAAAAAGGGCGAGCCGCTGTATGCCTTCGAGGTGAAGGAAAAGAAGTGGACCCAGGGCAAGGTCGAGGAAAAGCTCGTCACCCGCGACGTCAAGTCCGCCGCCAGCGGCAAGGTGCTCAAGGTCGTGGCCAAGCCCGGCGACGAGCTGAAAAAGGGCAATCCCATCGTGGTCCTGGAGCACGAGAAGGGGACTCTGCCGTGACCGGGGTGCTGGTCGTCCTCGACGAGTCCGGCAAGGCCATCGGCCAAGGGCTGGCCCTGGCCCGGGAGCTTGGCCAGCGCGCCGTCGGGCTTTTCGTCTACGAGCGCGGCTGGAACGTCTACATCGGCCACGACTGGCTGTCGGGTTCCAACGCCCGGGCTACCTTCCTCGAATATGTCGAGGAGCACGAGAAGGCGGCCGAGGCCGAACTCAAGGCCCGTTTCCTGGCCGAGGCCCAGGCGGCCGGGGTGGAGGCCCAATTCGAAGCCATTTGCTGCGACGACCTGGAGCATCTGACCGACGCGGTCATCCGCGAGGCCCGGGAAGGCGGCTACGGGCACATCGTGTGCGCCGATCCGCTCACACGCGGCCTGTCTCCGCGTCGCGGCGGCACGGCGGCGCTGTTGCGCGGCGCGCCCTGTCCGGTGGTCCTGGCCGGACAGACCGTCGCGGCGGCCTGAGGCGGCCGGCAACCCCTGACGAGTATCGACGGGCGGTCCTTCGGGGCCGCCCGTTTTGGCGTTTGCCGCCACAGGAGCGGCCAGGAGCCGAAACCGTAATTGTCACGGCGCGCTGCCTGGCATACGATGCGTAAACGTCCGCCGCCTTGCCTTGGCGGGCGCGGCCAGCCAGTCCCCAAGGAGCGAGCATGACGGCGACAGTGCGGCAACGTACAGTCTTTCTGGCCCTGGTCATGGCCCTGGTTCTGGCTCTGGCCTGGAACGTCGGAACAGTCCGGGCCGCCGGTTTCCCGGCCATGCCCAAGGCGGCCAAGGCCGCCCCGGCCGCCATGCCCCAGGAGCCGACCGACCCGGCCCAGGTCGACGCCTTCATGGCCACCCTGACCGACGCCCAGGCCCGCCAGCTGCTCCATGAAAAACTGGCGGCCAAGGCCAGCAAAGGCCAGGGCGAAGGCCAGACCGGCGGCCTCATCCACGATCTTTTTGAGCGGCTGGAGACCAACTATCGCGCGATCCAGGCCCGAAACGCCGCCTTTCTCCACGAAGCCGGCCAGGAATTGGACCAGCACCGGATCCTGTCCAACCTCAGCGACGGCGGCGGCGCGCCCGCCCTGCTGCGCTATCTGCTCACGCTGGCCGCCATCGTTGCCGGCGGCCTTGGGGCCTTCCTGTGGACTGGCCGGCTCCGCCTGGGCTTCAAGCGGCGTTTTGACGCGGCCGGCCCCGGGCCGCGCCCGGGCCGGTGGCTGATGATCATCGCCAACCTCGGACTGCAACTGCTGGAGGTGGCGGCCTTTTTCGCGGTCGCCGCCCTGCTGTATCTGGTCATGGTCCCGGCCTCGGGCGCGCTGCGGGAGCTTGGCGCGCTGTGCGTCGTTGGCCTGACCAATTATCTGCTCATCCAGGCCGCCGCCCGGGCGCTGCTCGCGCCGGGCTTCGAGGCAGCCCGGCCCATCCCGCTCAGCGACGCCGACGCGGCCACCCTGTATCGCGGCATGGTGGCCATTGCCCTGGCCTCCCTGGTGGTGGGCCTGGTCAGCGTCGCCCTGGAGCAGGTGGGCCGGGCCGAGGCCTTTGGCGACATCCTCTACGCCCAGGCCGGCCCGCTGGTCGGCATCATGCTGGCGGCCATGCTCTACGCCAACCGGGAGCGGGTGGCCGCCGCCATTGCCGGCGACGGCGATCCGGCCGGCAGACGCGCCTTTGCCGCCCGCCATGGCCATGTCGTGGCCATGGTCTATGCCCTGGCCATCGGCTTTTACTGGAGCACCCAAGCCCTGGTCGGCAACGCCACCATCCTGCATCTGGTCATGGGCCTTTTCGCCATACCCGCCTGCATCGGCGTGGACTTGTGGGCGCAAAAGCTCCTGCTCGTCGCCTCCGGGGAGGACCGGGAGATCATCCCCCTGGACGCGGGGAGCGCCGCCGCCGAGCAGGACGAGGCCAAGGCCGAGCCGGACAAACGCACCCTGCGCTATTACATTCCGCTGATTCGCAAGACCCTGCGCCTGGTGCTGGCCGCGTTCGCGGCCTTTGCCATGCTCAAGATGTGGGGCGTGGAGATTCCCTTGGGCTGGCTGTTCGCCCGCAATGTGCTGAGCGTCCTTTTGGTGGTCGTGGGCGGCCTGCTCGCCTGGGAGGTGGTGCGCATCCGCATCGACCGGCGGCTTGGCGAAGAGACCTCCCTGCCGGGCGAGGAGATGGAGGAGGGCGGCGGCGCGGGCGGTTCGCGCAGCGCCACGCTGCTTATGCTTCTGCGCAAGTTTATCTTAAGCGTCATCGTGGTCATGGGCGCGCTCATCGCCCTTTCGGCCCTGGGCGTGGACATTGCCCCCCTGATCGCCGGCGCGGGCGTCATCGGCCTGGCCATCGGCTTCGGGGCCCAGACGCTGGTCAAGGACATCATCTCCGGCGTCTTTTTCCTCATCGACGACGCCTTTCGCGTGGGCGACTACGTGGAGGCCGGCACGGCCAAGGGCACGGTGGAGCAGATATCCCTGCGCTCCATGAAACTGCGCCATCCGCGCGGCATGGTCTTCACCATCCCCTACGGGGGCCTGAAGATCCTGCAAAACTTCAGCCGCGACTACATCATCTCCAAGCTCGACTTCAGGGTGCGCTACGACGCCGACATCGACAAGATCCGCAAGATCATCAAGCGCATCAACAAGGAGTTCATGGCCGACGAGGAACTCAGCCAAGGCATGCTCAGCGACATCAAATCCATGGGCGTGCGCAAGATGGAAGATTCGGCCATGATCCTGCGCATCAAGTTCAAGACCCTGCCCGGCCGCCAGTTCGTGGTGCAAAAGGAGCTCTACCGCCGGGTGCAGGAGGCTTTCCGCAAAAACGGCATCGAGTTTGCCCACCGCAACGTCACCGTGTATTTTCCGCCCGAGATGCGTGGGCTGGCCGGCGGCGACCAGCCGGCCGACCAGGTCGCCGGGCTGCCGCCCCTGGCCGCCGCCGCTGCCGCCGCTGCCGCTGCCGCCATCGGCCAGGAGGCCGAACGGCCGGCGGCTAAGGCCGACAAGCCTGCCGAAGAGGGCTGAGGCCCACCGGCCCAAGGACGCCGGCTAAGGCTTTGGCCCACGGCCGGCGCAGCGTCAGGACCAGGCCGAAACGACCGCCGAGGCCGCCTGGCGGCGCGAGGGGCCGGTCGGCCGGCCTTGCCTTTCCCCGGCATCGGCATTATCTGACTCCCTCCTTTCCTCAACCCTCGCCGGAAGCGCCCTATCATGTCGGAGCGAACACCCCATATTTCCCTGCCTCTTGAGCGTCTCGTGCCCCGGGTCCTGGACATCACCCCCGAAGAGCTGGATTCCTGGCCCGAGGACGCCAAAAACCTCGCCGTGGCCGTGGCCGCCGAGCTGTTTCTGGTGCGCTCCAATCCGTTTATCAATCCCGGCGACGTCAAGGCGTCGGTGGAAAAGCGCCTGGCCGAGGCCAACCCCAAGGCCTGGGGCGACTATCCGCGCACCATCAAGAAAGCGTATAAGGCCTTCTGGGACGTTTACGAGGCCGACTCCCGTTTTCGCGACAACCTGGTCGAGCGCCTGCGCCAGTTCTTGCCCGAAGAGGCCGTGGTCACCGCGCCCAATTCCCTGGTCGAGTGCTCCACCGACGCCACCGACCTGCGCATGGAGCTGCCCTTGTGCATGCTCCTGCCCGAGACCGAGGGGCAGATTCGCGACATCCTGCGCCTGGCCAACGAACTCGAATTCGCCATCATCCCGCGCGGCGGCGGTTCGGGCCTGACCGGCGGCGCGGTCCCCACCCATAGCCGGGCCGCGATTTTAAGCCTGTCCAAGTTCAAGAAGATCATCAACATCGACCTTGAGGCCAAGACCCTGTGCGCCCAGACCGGCGTGCTCACCCTGACCGCCATCAAGGCGGCCGAGGCCAAGGGCCTGCTTTTCACCGTGGACCCGGCCTCCAAGGCGGCCTCGTCGCTTGGCGGCAACATCGCCGAAAACGCCGGCGGCCCCTTCGCCTTCGAGTACGGCACCACGCTCGACAACATCATCAGCTACCGCATGGTCGAGGCCACGGGCGAGATCATCGAAATCCGCCGGATCGACCATCCGCGCCACAAGATCCAGCCCGAGGAGACGGCTGTCTTCGAGATTCTTGACGAAGAGGGCGTCGTGCGCGACATGGTCAAGCTGCCGGGCAACGAGATACGCGGCAAAAACCTCGGCAAGGACGTCTCCAACAAATATTTGGGCGGCTTGCCCGGCGTGCAGAAAGAGGGCGTGGACGGCGTCATCACCGAAGCCTGCTTCGCCCTGTACGATATTCCGAAGTATTCCCGCACGTTGTGCCTGGAATTTTTCGGCCGCTCCATGAAAAACGCCATGTGCGTCATCCGCGACGTGGTGGGGCTGCGAAACCGCATCCGCGAGGAAGGCGACGCGGTCAAGATTTCCGCCCTGGAGGAGTTCAACTCCAAGTACGTGAGGGCGATCAGCTACGCCAAGAAATCCGCCCTCTACGAAGGCGACCCTATCTCGGTGCTGCTGCTGCAGCTCGACTCCGACGACGAGGATGCGATGCTGCGCGCCGCCGCCGACATCGTGGACATCGTCGATCCCTATGACAACGTGGACGTGTTCGAGGCCAAGGACGCCAAGACCGCCGAACTCTACTGGGAAGACCGCCACAAGCTCTCGGCCATCTCCAAGCGCACCTCGGGCTTCAAGATCAACGAGGACGTGGTCATCCCGCTGTCGGTTGTGCCGGAATTCGCTGAATTCCTGGAGGATCTCAACCTCAAGTGCATCGTCCGGGCCTACCGCACCGCCCTGCAAAACGCCGGCCGCCTGCCCGGCGTGCCGGCTTCCGACGAATTCATCGCCATGGAGCTGGAATTCTGCGACCGGGTGCTGCGCGGCCGCATCTCCGCCCGCGACCTGTCCGACTCGGAAGTCGAGGTCCAGACCCACTATTTCTTTACCGACCTGGCCTCGCGCTATCCGCGCCTCAAGGACCGGCTGGCCGCCATCCACGCCGAGATGACCGCCACCCGCATCGAGGTGGCCAGCCACATGCACGCCGGCGACGGCAACTGCCACGTCAATATCCCGGTCAACTCCAATGATCCCGAGATGATGCGCCAAGCCTGGGAAGCCGCTGAAGCCGTCTTCGAGACCGTCACCAAACTCGGCGGCGCGGTCTCGGGCGAACACGGCATCGGCATCACCAAGATCGCCTTCCTGGCCCAGGACAAGATCGACGCCCTTCGCGCCTATAAAAAGCGCGTGGACCCCAAGAACATCATCAACCCCGGCAAGCTCACCACCCGCGAGCTGACCGTGGAACCCTACACCTTTTCCTTCAACCGCCTCATCCGCGACATCAAAAAGACCGCGCTGCCCGACAAGGACCTGCTGATTTCCATCTTAAGCGGCATCCAGTTCTGCAACCGCTGCGGCAAGTGCAAGCAGGTCTGCCCCATGTTCGCCCCGGAGCGCGGCATGCTCTACCATCCGCGCAACAAGAACATCAGCTTCGGCGCGCTCATCGAAGCCATCTACTATTCCCAGATCACCCACGGCGAACCCGACGCCGCGCTGCTGGAACGGCTTCGCGGCATCACCGACCACTGCACCGCCTGCGGCAAGTGCACGGGCGTGTGCTCGGTGAAAATCCAGTCCGGCCAGGTGGCCTTGGGGCTTCGCGGCTTCCTTGACCAGCAAGGGCACGGCGGCCACCCCATCAAGCACAAGATCCTCAATTATCTGGCCGAGGACCCGGCCAGCCGCGTGCCCAAGGCGGCCAAGCTCATGGCCTACGGCCAGCAGTTCCACGGCAAGCTCATGCCGCTTTTGCCCAAGTTCTGGCGAAACCGCATCGAGAACCCCGGCCTTCGCGGCCCCAATCCCTCCCTTGGCCTGCGCAACCTGGCCGAGCGCCTGGACCTGGACAAAGGTTCCATCTTCATCCCCCAGGAAGGCCGGGAAGCGCCCGAAACCGTGCTCTATTTCCCGGGCTGCGGCGCGTCGGTCTTCTCCAGCGCCATCGGCATGGCGGCCGTGCATCTGCTGCTGCGCGCCGAAGTGGCCGTGCTCATGCCGCACACCCACCTGTGCTGCGGCTATCCGCTCCTGGCCGCCGGCATGGGCGAGGCCTACCGCGACAACCGCGAGCGTAACCGGGCCGCCCTGGCCGCGCTCCTGGACGAGGCCGAAAGCCTGGGCCTGCGCCCGACCTATTGCCTGACCAGCTGCGGCACCTGCCGGGAATCCCTGGAAGAGCATGAGCTCAAAACCCTGCGCCCCAACCTCAAGCACATGGACGTGACCCAGTTCCTCATGGGCCGGCTGGATTTCCCGCCCGCCGAGGACGCTTCGCCCATCCTCTATCACGCCGCCTGCCATGCCGAATGGGCCGACGTGCCCAAGACCAAGGCCGCCGGCATGTACATGAAGGCTCTGGAAAAGATCACTGGCCGGCCGGTCATCCTGTCGCGCCACTGCTGCGGTGAATCCGGCACCGGAGCCATGACCACGCCGGCCATCTACAACCGCCTGCGCGACCGCAAGCGCGAGACCCTGGCCGAAAATCTGGCCGAGGCCTCGGATGCCATGCCGATCCTGGCCGGCTGCCCCTCCTGCAAGATGGGCATTAGCCGCATCCTGTCCGAGATGCGCGACAAACACACCGTGCAGCACACCCTGGAATACCTGGCCGAGGCCCTGGACGGCCCCAAATGGAAGAAGCTCCTCGCCAAGGCGGCCAAGGCGGCCCGGGTGCGAGGGTAGGGTGGAAGCCATTCTCGCCATCGATTACGGCCAGGCCCGGGTGGGCCTGGCCGTTTGCGCTCCAGGGGGCGAGGTCGTTTTTCCCCATTCCACCATCGCCTGGGAGACCCGCGACGACTTGTTTGCCAGGCTGCTTGCGGTTATCGAAGAACAAAACCCAGGCCGCATCGTCATCGGCTACCCGGCCCGGGCCGGAGGCGACGAAGGCCTCACCGGCCGGCAAGTGCGCAACTTCGCCGCTCGGCTGGCCCGGCGCACCGCCGTGCCCCTGGCCTACGCCGACGAGGCCCACTCCACCGAGGAAGCCGCCGAACGCCTGCGCGAAGCCGGGCTGTCCGGCCGGGAGCTTCTGGCCAAGGTGGACGCCATGGCCGCGGCCGTCATCCTCGAACGCTACCTGCGCGGCGGAGAACTATGTTTCGAGCCATCCTCCTTGGGTTCCTGATCGTCCTTGTCGTTCTTGGCGGAACCGTCGGCTACAAGGCCTATGAATTCCTGGCCGTGCCGCCCCAGACGCCCGGCCAGAACAAAATCGTGCTTATCGAGCCCGGCCAGAACCTCGACGCCGTGGCCACCATGCTCGTGGCCGAAGGCGTGCTGCGCGACGCCGAAGGCTTCAAACTGCTGGCCAAGGTCATGGACAAAGGCGGGCGCGTCAAAGCCGGCGAATTCGAAGTCTCCACCGGCTGGACGCCGCAAAAACTCCTCGACTACCTGACCACCGCCAAAGGCGTGCAACACAAGCTCGCCGCCCCCGAAGGCCTGACCATGCGCCAGATCGCCAAACTGGCCGAGGACGCCGGCCTGTGCTCGGCCGCCGCCTTCCAGCGCGCCGCCCGCGATCCCGAGCTCCTCAAGAAATACAACATCCCGGCCGAATCCGCCGAAGGGTTCCTGTTCCCCAACACCTACCTCTTCACCCGCAAACGCGGCGACGACGGAACCTACGTCGTCGAAGCCATGCTCAAGGAATTCTGGAAACAAGTCGACGCCATCTGGCCCGGCGAAAAACCGAACGGCAAGCAACTCCTGGCCTTCGTCACCATGGCCTCCATCGTGGAAAAGGAAACCGGCGTCGACGCCGAACGGCCCCGCGTGGCCGGCGTGTTCGCTAACCGCCTGGCCAAAGGCATGTTGCTGCAAACCGACCCCACCATCATCTACGGCCTGGGCGAAAAATTTACCGGCAACCTCACCCGCGCCCACCTCGAAGACGCCTCCAACCCCTACAATACCTACACCAAACCCGGACTGCCGCCCGGCCCCATCTGCTCGCCCGGCCTCAAATCCATGCAGGCCGTGGCCAACCCCGAAAGCCACGAGTTCTACTACTTCGTCGCCACCGGCGAAGGCGAGCACAAGTTCAGCAAGTCCCTGGACGAACACATCAATGCCGTAAACAAGTACCAGCGCGGCCGGGGCAAGAAGGACGACGGCAAGGGGAAGCCGTAGGGTGTGGGACGTGGGAGTGGAGAGGGAAGATGCCTCCGGCGGCC
>ALAO01000149.1 GCA_000307955.1 Solidesulfovibrio magneticus str. Maddingley MBC34
TGCACCAAGGAGAACTGGCAGGCCTGCAAGGACAAACTGACTGCGGCCCTGGAAGGTGCTGAGAAATTCTTTGGCCAGCAAGACGCTGCCTTGACGACCAAAGCCAAGGCGCTCAAGGCCAAGGCCCAGGAGCAGTTGGACGCTGGCAAGCGTCAGGCCGAGGCGGAAGCAAAACGCAACATGGAGCAAGACAACGCCAAGAAACAGGCTGAGCAGCAACAAAACAAGTGCAACACCATGTTCGAACAGGCTGACGCCAAATACGAATCCAAAGATTACCAAGGATCTATCACCATTTATCGCAAACTCCTGGAATTATGCCCTGACAATTGCAGCGCCATGAATAACCTTGGCCTGTCCATTGAAGCATCAGGTAAAATGCAAGAATCGCTTATCTGGTATGAAAAGGCAGCCAAATGTGATCCATCACGATCGTTGTATGCCAATAATATCGAAAAAACCAAAAGGCAGCTCACGGAAATAAAAAACGGAAAACAGTGCGACGATATGTTTGAGAAGGCCAGGGGAAAAAGCAAGTCCGGCGACAGGTCCGGCGCAATTGCCGAGTACAAGGCACTCTTGGCGCTTTGTCCTGACTACTGCGTCGCACTGAACAATATCGGGGCGCAGCTCGACAGCCTTTGCGAGAAGCAAAATGCCCTCTCGTGGTTTGAAAAAGCGGCAAAGTGCGATCCTAACAAGGAACTCTACCAAAAAAACGTGCGCACAACACGCCAGGAAATAGCCGAAAAGCGCCATGAAGAACCTCAACAAAGCGCTTCTCGCCAAATTACTTCCCAGCCGTCGTCGCCGCAACCCACCACGGCATCCATGGATGGCACGTATAACGGGACATTCTCCTCACCGATCTTTAAAGGCAAAGTCAAGGTTCGAATCGAGGGGACCAAGGTGACAGGAATCGCCACGGACTCCAGCGGCGCGCAAGTGGACTTCGAGGGCACGCTTAAACGCCAGACCGGCGAAATCAGCTGTTTCCTCGTCTACCGGGGGAAAACATCGGGAGGACAAGGAAATGCCAAGGGGCATATACAAAACGGATCGATCGATGGCACTTGGTCATTTTTCACTTTGGAAGCCAAGCCCACAGAGTACAAGGGCACATGGACAGCCAGCAGGTAATCCAACAGGAACGCAGTGTAGTGTTCACTGAGGCTTGACAAGCAGCGCCATTGTCAAATCAACAACAGGGACAATAAACACCTGAGGTTATTTATGCGAGCATTTTACCTAACAGGCATCCTCAGCATTGCACTGCTTGTCGGGCATGTTCCTGCAGCAAACAGCCAGACATCATCAACAGCCAAGGCCCTAGAGGCGCTGGACAAAGCGTTGGAAAAGCCTGCTCCTATCGAAAGAAAGACCGCGCGTCCTCCGCTCGAGCAAAAATCTGCGCCCGAAAAGAACGAAGCACAAAAAAACAGCGGCACGGACATGACAGAAAAAGGTATCCCAGGTGCCCCTGAAGTATATTTAGGAATGACATGCAAACAAGTGAAGGCGACACTTGGAACGTTTACAGAAGAAGATTGCTGTGATCGCAAAAAGCAATGTTCAAGCGCATTCAAAATCATAATCGATAAGTTGCCTTTTTATTGCTACATGACTTTCGACGACAACGGCATGCTCCGCATTATCATTCTCACCAGCGACAACAAATCCGACATATTCAAAGATGGTAAACTCACAGCCACCGAGTGGCACAACAAATATTTGGAAAAAATCAATTCAGCTTACGGAACCCCTTCGAAGTTTGAAGAGAACACGAGGAGCAAAAAGCGTTGGTGGTTTGAAAACGGAAGACGTTTATTCTTGTCAATAGAAAACGACAAGAGCATCGCAATCGGGATAGGTAATTTATAGCCCCCGGAAAAATAAAATCAATTTCAATCGAGAACGATAAACAAGTCGACAACACGACTCCAACACAGCCATGAACGAGGTGTTTTACAGAAATACTGAATTTATCACGGCAAAAGTGCGGCAACATAGAGCCATGTCGAAGCTTTCTATTTATCTCGAAAAAAAGCAGGTCGAAAATATAACCGGCCATTATGTCGGGAGTTCCAAGATGAAAAGCACAGTGGCTTTCTTTATCGCGGTTCTGGTCCTAACTTTTACTCCTATGTTGGCTTCAGGCCAAAAACGCTCGCCAGAGGCGAAAACCCGACTGGACAAGGTCTGTTCCCGCACTGCCGAATACGGTTGCTACACAAACCACAAATATGGCTACGCGATCGCCTGGCCAAAGCAATTGCTCACGCCGCAAGGCGAATCCGACGCGGGAGACGGCCAAGCGTTCACGTCCAAGGACGGACGAATATCGTTGGCGGCCTGGGCCATCTACAACGACGTGCTGGAGCAAACCTTGACCGAAGCCTATCAGCAGGCCATGGACGAGCCCAATCAATCCGTAACATACAAGCACCTCGGGAAAGATTTCTTTGTTGTCTCCGGGCATAAAAACGGCAAAATCTTTTACCGAAAAACGGTATTGTCCAACGACGTTCAAGCCAGCTTCGAATTCGAGTATGATTCGACGATGCAAAACGTCATGGGCCCGATCATCAAGGACATCGCAGCGTCATTCACTATCGACGCTCTTTTTCAATGGCGATAAGGATCCACGACGTCTGTTCCCTGGCCGCACGACCAGGGCGAGAGGCCAACCTAGCAAAGACCGCGAAAGATGAACGCCGCGCGCAACAAGAGCATAGGCCGGGCGGCGCATACGCAGCGGAGGCAACATGAAAAAGGAAATGCCGTCGCTATCGCGCAGATTGTTGTTCTGCATGGCCATCCTGTTCCTGACCTGCGTGTCGGGCCAGAGCGCGAGCCAAGCCTCTGCCCCTGCGGACCCCATCCAGGCACTGGATAAGGCCCTGGGCAAGACGGACGCGACACGGGCTGCGCCCCAAGAGCAGCGGGGCGACAACGCTGCTTCTCAAGTAAAAAGGCCGTACTTCGGCATGACCGTCCAGCCTGTTCCGTCTATCGCAGACAGCAGCCAACATTCTCCCGGAGAGGCGACGTTATTGATAACAAGCATCACTCCAGAATCTCCGGCGCACCAAAGCGGATTACAACAGAATGACGTCACAACGGGAATCAACGGGCGGCGGTTCGAGGATGCAACAAGCATGGTGATCGAACTTGGCACATCCATACCAGAGAAGGAAATGCAGGTGACCATCATGCGAAATGGCGAATCAGCAACAAAATGCATCACGCCGTTCTTCAAACAATAACGACCCAGACGGCAACCGTCTCAGACAGAGGTATCTCGAACCACTTGCGCTGGTACGCACAAAACAGGGGCCACGACACTCACCGCCCTGAGCGCCAACAACATGGCCGCGCGGGAACACTTTGGCATGACCACGAAGGACAAAACAACACAATTTCCTAAACCGGCTCAAAAGGGCAAAGACAACGGAGCGCAACAATGCGGTTGACAGCAATAACAATTTGCATCGCGCTACTTATCGGACATGTCTCCACCGTTTATAGTCAACCATCTTCCACAAACAAGGCGCTGGAGGCGTTGGACAAAGCGTTGGAGAAACCTACACCGCCGCCCAGCGCGCCAAAGCCCGCCCCCCCCCATCGAAGCCTTCGACGGGAACGCGCCCGCAACAAGCCCCCCCTGCCGCAGGCGGCGCAACCAACAGAGACCACGACATGGAGACGTATCTGCTGAAAATCTCCAGCGACGCTGGCGTAATGAACGGACCATCAAAAATAACGACTTTTAATATAAAACTGATGACGCGCATCACGAAAATCTGGACCTACCATTTCAATGGCGGCCAAGGCAGGCAACCAGGCACCATTTCCCTCGTCAACCTGGATAGCGGCGCAACAGTCGGCACATGGCAGGCGGTCGGAACCCACCATATGTTCGATTCCACGCCCGGCTCGATCTGGCCGTCCAAGGGCGACGGCCCGCCCTTCCTGTACTGGACGGCCAAACCCGGCATCATCCTCGCCCCTGGAAGATACGAGGTGCGGGACTCCGACCCGGCGAGCTGGTCCTGCAACCAGGAGACCGACAACCGGGGCGTGGCCTGGGTATACGGAATTGTGAAGTAGGACGACGCTCCGGGCCCGGCAGCCGGAGCGGCACATGGCGGCAATCCAACCCGGCCCAGCCGAAGCCGCGCAGGGGCGGCAACATCGAGGCAGATCATGCGCCACACGCTTCTCGCACTCGCCATGCTTTTCCTGGCGAACAACGCGTTTTGCGCGGAACAATCGCCAAGCGCCCGGGCGGCTGGAGCGGTCACGTTCCCGATCGCCATGTACGAAGACGTGGACATGTTCCGAAAATACTACCCCGTGGACGACAACTTCTTCATCAGGCTCACCTACGTCGAGACGTTTTCCCCCATTTCAAAGGCGAGCATCGTCAAAATCGAGGCCGGCGCCTGCTGCGGCGCTCCGGAGACCAGGGATTCCAGCGGTTGCCTCCGTACGATCTTCGAGGGCAAGGTCGGCATGCTCGATCGGCTCGAGGCAGACAAGCGCCATGGCCAAATCATTTTGCACACCTTGGAATTCGACAAGGGCACAAACGACTTCACCACGCCGACTCGGCGACAATTCCCCTTCACCTTCACCTGCTCGTGAGAAAACCATGATCCTGCCCACACCTTGGTTTGCCCCGCTCCTCGCGATGCTTGTCCTCGCCGGTCCGACCTCTGCCGCGCAGGGCCCTGGCGGCAGCGCCACCCCGCCCTGCGGCCCGCGATCCGTCTGGACCTTGCCCCGGGACATTTTTTCAGCCTGTCTTGAAACAAACCCGGACGCGTCCATCTGCCTTCTGCGCATCATGGAGCAACGCGGCGTCCCGCACCAGGTTCTTGCCTGCGCCAAGGCCCTGGAGGGCGAGGCTTTCATAACCGACTTCCGCCCCATGGGTCGGGTAAGCCTGGCCACGGCAGAGTATCCCCTGCGGGCCAACACCAACTGGGTCCCCTTTCTCGTCGGCGGCAACCCGCCCCTGGTTTCCACCGAACTGGCGGACGCGCCGGACATTGCCGGGGATCCAGCCTACCCGGCGCTCAAGCAACGCTATCCGGATCTCACGCTGTGGCCCGGCGACGCGGAATTCCGAACCATGGAGCGCCTGCCGGACAACCGCCAGCGCTTCCTGTTCGCCTATCCCCTGCGCGATGGATGCCATGCCTGCGCGCTGGCGGGACACGCGTTGATCGCCTTGGATTTTGACGCCAGCGGCGCCTACCTGGGCCCGCGGTTCATCCGTCTGGAGCGTTCCCCATAGAACGCCAGACTCGCCGCGCAAACCACAAAACGCACCGTAAAATCAACGACAACACATCCAATGCGCCATTTCATCATGGAGGGGGACGCCGTGAACGACTGGCTCAGGCTCTTTGTGAAGCGATGCTCCATGCTCCGTTGCGTGCAAAGCATGTTCAGCTGCACGATCCTGGTGTTGTGGACGACCATGGCCCTGGGCGAGACCCTGCAGCCCGGACAGGTCGCGGTCAGCGTCGACGGAGGCAACAATCTCCGCGAGTTCGGCGGCCCTGACTATGCTCAGGCCAAAATCCTGGGAACCCTTGAAGCCGGCGATTGGGTGCGCGTGCTGCGGCAGGATGGGAACTGGACCCAGGTGGCGCGGTATGACGGCAAGCAAGGCTTCGTCAATTCCAAGTGCCTCGTCCCGGTCGACAAATACATCGCGACTCAAAAAGACCCGGACGAGTACGTCTGTTCCAAGGAGATGTCCCGCCGTTTTGAGGCAGACTTGGGAGCCGGGACCGGACGGGGGCGCATCGTTCTTGAAGATGTCCCGGACTTGTTCGGTGGCGGCGCGCGAATCCGGGTGCAGTCCGCCGCAGGGAAAACGCTTTGGCTGGGGCCGGTCGGCGATGTCTACGACACAAAGTCGCCGCCCTCGCCTTTGACGTTTTATTGCCACCACAGCGGCGTGTCCTGGCCGGAACTCCTCGGCGACCTCTCCGGGGACGGGCATCTGGAAATCATCGCCCCGCTCGGCCAATCCGACGTTTCGGTCAGCGCCTACAACCGTATCCGTTGGAACGGCAGCGCCTTCGTCCCGGTGTTCGCCGGTTTGTCCCTGGTGGAATCGCCCACGGGCTCGGGGAAATATGTGTTTCGGCATTACGAGGGGGACAGCCAAGGCATCCGCTGGGTCATGTCCTTCACCAAATGGCGCGGGCAAGGGCTCGCCGAAGCCGAAGTCTATGAATACGCCAGGCAGGGCAAAGGAGACGGAACGGAATTGCTGACAGGCAAAGCCCTGCTCCAATTGACTCCGGGCGGAGCCGCAATCAAAGCCTGGATTGAGCCGCTGCGCGCCGGCCGGCCCTGAACGTCCACAGCGGCCTGTCATCACCGAGCCGTTGCGCGGGCTTACCCGCAGCAATTCCCGGTCGTGGCTTGCCCGGCCGGGCGCACCGTGCAACCGCAGGCCACGGCCGGCGCGCTGACGGCGTCAGGATCGCGCAGCGCCTCGTGGAAAAGCCCAGCGGTCACGGCCGACAAGGCCACGCACTTGTCCATGTCTTCCTGGGGCCCCAACCGGGCCAGCAGGGCGGAACAGGACGTGCAGCCATGAAGGGCCTTGAAGCGGCCCCGGACTCCGGCCGCCAGGCTGGCCAAGCCGTCCCACTTCTCGCTTCCCCGGCTGCGTCCCTGGAGATAGCCCAGAGCGATGAGCCCGCCGGAGAGCGCCCCGCACAATTCTTCCTTGCTGCGCCCCACGCCCGCGCCAAAAGCCGTGCCCAGGCGCGTGGCCTCGGCGCAGTCCGTGACTCCTTGTCCGGCCAGGACAGCCGTCAACACCGCCTCCGCGCAGTTCAGTCCGCTCTCAAACAGGGCCTGCGCCCGTTGCTCCACGTCTCGTGTTTCCATGGTTCTCGCCCTCCGGTTGCGTCGTGCCGGCACGGGGCCGGCGCGACGGTTGCTACGATCTTTATTTCTGCTTAATCATGGCTTTTGATCGAATCCAGCGAATATATCCGAAGGGGTTGATCGGAAATTCCGAACATGCCCCATCCGGGAGGGCTCATGGAACTGCGTGATCTCCGAACGTTCGCGGCCGTGGCCCGCCACCTCAGCTTTCACCGGGCGGCGCTGGAAGTGCACGCGGCCCAATCCACGGTCTCCGCGCGAATCGCCTCCCTGGAAGACGAATTGCAGGCCTGCCTTTTCGAGCGCCTCGGTCGGCGGGTGGTGCTCACCGAAGCCGGAAAACGCTTGCAGCACATGGCCGTCAAGCTCCTGGACCTGGAAGATGAAGCCCGGGCCTGGGTGGCCGGAGCGTCACAGGCGCGGGGCATGCTCACCATCCGCGTGCCCGAGTCGCTTTGCGCCTGGCGGATGGGGCGGGTCATCCGGCAGTACCGCGAGAGCTATCCCCATGTGCAGCTGCGCTTCATCTCCTGCACGGTCGAGGGGTTGGAGGACGACTTGCGCCAGGGCGTCACCGATCTGGCCTTGCTCATGGCCGACAGCGTCCGGGCCGGCGATCTCCTGGTGGAGGCCCTTGGCGTGGAGGAGCTGGTTTTGGTGGCCGCGCCGACCCATCGGCTGGCGCAAGGTGGGGAACCCTTCGGGCTGGAGGCCTTGGCCGGCGAGACCTTGCTGCTGTGCACGGCGGACTGCGCCTACCGCAAGCTCTTTGAAGCCATGCTGGCCCAGGCCGAAGTGCACACAGCGGTTTGCCTGGAATTCTCCAGCGCGGCGTCGATGCGAGGGTGCCTGCGAAACGGAACGGGGCTGAGCATCCTGCCGACTTCAGCCGTCCAGGAGGATCTCGCCGCCGGCAACCTGGCGATTCTCCCCCTGGACCTTCCCGCCCTTGAAGTGGCCGTCTTGATGCTCCACCATAAAAACAAATGGATCTCACCCCAGCTCGCGGCGTTCATGGCCTTGATGCGCGAGGAACTGGCGACGGCATCTTTGGACACAACCACAAGGGAGCGACTTGATCGAAAGATGCTCACAACCCTTGACGTCAAAGAGACACCATGTTGCAGCAAGTAGTGGCCGGCGAAGGAGCACAAAGGCGGCTCACACTCTCTCTACTTGAGACAGTTGCACATTCCTTTGCAGAATCCGACTTCCGTCTCTCTGACCTTTTTCCATAAGAAGCGACCCGCCCGGAAGACAGACCGCTCATGCAGCGGTTGTTGGGACAGGGCTGCACGCCGGTCCCGGTGGCCAATCTCATCGCGGCTGTATTGGGGCTTCATGACGCAGGTCCGCAAGAACAGCAGCCCCTTGCCCGACGCGGCCACCTCTCCCCTTCCATCTGTCGGGCCAAGGGCATGGCCGCCAGGGACGCCATGGCAAAACGGTCACGCCAAGCGGCGCACAGACCCCTTCCCGGCTTGGAAATATCAAGCTATACCGGCGCGGCCGTCAGACAAAACACCCCTGACGCCAGCCGGGGAGAGAGAGCAAGCCATGAGACACCATGCCGCGTTATCCGTCCTTATTGCCCTTGTCGTCTGCCTGGGCCTGGGCTGTCAGGCCGCCAAGACCACGACGGCGCAAACCGCCGTCGCCGCCAAGCCGGCGTCCCCGGTCGCAGGGGCCAGCCAAATCGTGCTGGTGGTGGCCGAGGACTGGAACACGAACCAGGCCCGCCTGCGCCGGTTCGAGCGCTCCGGCCCCAATGCCGCCTGGTGCCCTGTGGGCGACGCCGTGCCCGTGAGCCTGGGGCGAAACGGCCTGGCCTGGGGCAGGGGCCTGCACGGCGAGAGGCTCTCCGACGCGCCGGTCAAGAAGGAAGGGGACGGACGCGCGCCGGCCGGCGTCTTCAGCCTGCCGCTGGCTTTTACCGGGCCGTCCGAATCCTTCCGGTTGGCGGCCCAGTTTCCCGTCTACCACGTCACGGCGCAAACCGTTTGCGTGGATACCGTGGCATCGCAGCATTACAATCAAATGTTCGAGGAAAACGCCGTCGCCAAGGACTGGGACAGCGACGAGCGGATGTTGCGGCCCGACGGGCTGTACCGCTACGGGTTGTTCGTGGACCACAACGCCCCAAGCGTCGAGCCGGGGGCCGGTTCGTGCATTTTCCTGCACTTGTGGCGGGGGCCGGGTTCGCCCACGGCCGGCTGCACGGCCATGGCCGAACCGAGCCTGCTCGCCGTCCTCACCTGGCTCGATGCCACGAAAAATCCGGTCCTGGTGCAATTGCCCCGCGAGGAACTGGTCCGGCTGGCTCCGACCTGGGGCGCGCCGGAACTCGCGGCCAAATAAGATTGCACTGGACGCGAGAAAACCCTCGCCATTGACGCAGCACAGCCTGGCCGCCTGGTCCCTTCGCGACACCTCGGCGCAAATCCGTTGCGGTTGCCGCTGGTTCGGGGCTTTGCTACCAAGCGTCATGTTCCATGTGCCTCGTCGCCGCCGGCCACGACCGGCCCGTCCGTGACCGTCGCGCCGAAGCCGCCGCGCCTGACAGCCAGGCAGTGGCTCGTGTGCGCCGTGGCCGCCTGGGGCTTTCTCTTTGACAGCTACGAACTGCTGATGCTCCCGCTCATCGTGCGCCCGGCGCTTGCGGAACTGGGCGGCATCCGCCCCAGCACGCCGGAATTCACCTTCTGGTTCGGGATGCTGTTCTATATTCCGGCCATTGCCGGCGGCGCCTTCGGACTGCTTGGCGGCTACCTCACCGACCGTGTCGGCCGCCAGCGCATCCTGACGGCCAGCATCATGCTCTATGCGGTCTCCTCGTTCCTGTCCGGGTTCGCCACGTCCCTGCCCATGTTGCTTATCCTGCGCTGTCTCGTGTTCATCGGCGTGTGCGTGGAATTCGTGGCGGCCATTGCCTGGCTGGCCGAATTTTTCCCGGAACCACGCCGACGGGAAGCCATTCTGGGAACCACCCAGGCTTTTTCCTCGGTCGGCGGCCTGCTGGTGGCCCTGGCCGGCGGCGTGGCCTCGGCCCTGGCCGGCGGGCGGCCCATCACGCTCCTGGGTTGGCTGGCCTTGCCGCCACTGTCCGCGCCGGCCATCGGCCTGCCGGAAGCCTTGGCGTTTCTTGGACGCATCGACAATCCCCACGCCGACTGGCGCTATACGCTCATGTCCGGCCTGCTGCCGGCCTTGCCGCTGCTGCTGGTCCGGCCGTTCCTGCCGGAATCCCCGCCGTGGCTGAAGGAGCGCCGGGCCGGCCGCCTGGGCCGGCCGAGCCTGGCCGCCTTGTTTTCCCCCGGACTGCGGCGCACCACCTGTCTGGTCACCGCCATGTTCACCCTGAGCTTCGCCGCCGCGTTCGGGGCCTTGCAACAAGCCCCCCAGATCGTGCCGGGGCTGCCCGAAACCCGGGCCGCCGTGGCCCAAGCCCTGGACCAACGCCTGCCCGAGGAGCGGCAGGCAACGCTGCGTGCCGAGTGGATAGCCCAGGGACGCGCGAAGGAGGAGATCACACAACGCCTGTTCGCTGAGCAGCGCCGGATCGCCGGTCCGGTGGAACAGGGATTCGCGGCCCGGGCGATCACGTTTCAGGAATTCGGAGGAATTGCCGGGCGGTGCGCCCTGGCGGCGCTAGCGGTCTGGATCGTCAGCCGGCGACGGCTGTTGCGGTGTTTCCTGATCCCGGCGATGGTGGTCCTGCCGACGACCTTCGCCCTGGCCGGAACCATGAGCCTGCCCGCCTTTGAATACGGCCTTTTTCTGGCGGGTTTTATGGTCATCGGCCAGTTCAGCTTCTGGGGAAACTACCTCCCCCGCGCCTACCCGCTGCATTTGCGGGGCACGGGCGAGAGTTTTTCGGCCAACGTCGGCGGCCGGATGATCGGATCGTGCTTCGCCGCCCTGACCCAATGGCTGGCCGCCGCTCTGCCCATGGCCGCCGCGCATCCCGCCCGGGTGGCCTACGCCGCCGCCGCGGTCGCCTTCCTGGTCACCCTGGCCAATCTCATCGCCTCGCTCTTTCTGCCCGAACCCGCCTCCCAGGCCCTGCCCGACGACGCGCCGAACCCATAGGGACGCGGCGACCGCCCGTGTCGCAAAGCCTGGAAACGTTTCGGGGCCGGTCCGTCCAAGGGCCGGACCAGCTGCGCCTTTTGGGCAAGCTCGGGGAACGCCCGGGCCGGCCCGAGCAGTAAAGTTGCGTCCTCGGCCGGCGTCGCCAGCTCCGAGAGCGCCCGGGGCTGGCCCCGCAGTCCCCCCCGCGCCCGTCCTCGTGAAAACCAGCTCCGGGAGCGCCCAGGGCCGCCCCTCGTTCAACCGTCCCCGCTTGTCCGGCCAAGATGTTCCACGGCCATGGCCCGCAGCTTTTGCCGGTCGGTCTTGTCCCGGGGCGTCACCGGCCACTGCGTCACGGCCAGACAGGCCACGGGCACGGACACGGCTTCCACCCGCTCGGCGAGGTAGCCGATAAGCGCTTCGCCCCCGGGATCGGAACCGGCCGCGCGATAAAAGGCCACGGGAACTTGCCCGGCCTCGGTATCGGGCGCGCCCACCACCACGGCCTCGGCCACGTCGGGATGCCCGGCCAGGATGTCGGCCACCAGGGCGGCGGCCACCTGGACGGCATGGCGCACGATGACGTCCGCGCCGCGCCCGAGAAACCAATAGTCGCCCTGGGCGTCGCGGCGCATGAGATCGCCCGTGTCGTACCAGCCGGTCCCGATGGCCCGATGCGTGGCCATGGTGTCGTTGAAATAGCCGACCATCATGTTCGCCGAGGCGACAAGCAGGCGGCCGGGACTGCCCTGGGCGACGTCGCGCCCGGCGGCGTCCACAAGCCGCATGACCACGTCGCCCAGGGGCTGGCCGACGCAGCCCGGCTTGTCCGTTTCGCCGGGCCTGACCACGGCCGCAAGGCCGGTTTCGGTGAGGCCGTACAGGTTGCAGTACGGCCGCCCGGTGATGCGTCGGGCGGCTTCGTACAGGGCCGGTCCCGGGGCGTCGCCGCCGCTGATCCAAAACCGCAGCCGGCCATGGTCCGCCCGGGCGGCGGGCGGATCGGCGAAGAGCGCCCGGGCGTAGCTGGGCATCACCAGGACATACCCGGGGCGATGCTCCCCGTAGAGACGCCAGAACGCGGCCGGGTCAGGGCTGTCGGCCAGCACGACGGTCCCGCCCAGGCGCAGCATGGCCAGGACCTGGAACACCAAAACCACCGGCCGCCAGGCCTGGAACACGGCCAAGGTCGTGTCCTCGGCCGTGATGTCCAGGGCCTGGATAAAGGCGTCCACACGGCGCGCCAGCCGCTCCTGGCTGTGGGCGACGGCCTTGGGCCGGCCGGTGGAGCCGGAGGTGTGCACCAGCAGGCAGATCGGGTCCGGCACGGCGCTTCGGGGCGGCGCAGCGGCGTCAGCATGGTCGCGGTAAGCGTCGTAGGCGATGGTTCCCGGTTCGGGCGGGCCCAGGCAAATCGTCACGGCCAGACACGAGATGGCCTCGGCCGGGACGGCGGCGGCCATCTCGGCGGCCAGGACCAGTCCCCTGGCCCCTGTCTGCATAAGAATCTCGGCCTGCCGGGCCGGCGGCGCGTCCGGCATAAGCGGCACAAGCACCAGCTCGGCCCGGCAGGCGGCCAGGATGACGGCCACATGCTCGATGGAATTCGGGAGCAGCACGGCCAGCCGGTCGCCCGGGACCAGCCCGAGGCTGGAAAGCCAGGCGGCTAGCCGGCTTACGTCTTCAAGCAATTGACCATAGGTAAGGCGGCGCGGTCCGCAACAAAGGGCCACGGCCTCGGGCCGCCGCGCCGCCGTGGCGGCCACCAGGCGATAAAGAGGCATGGAACGCTCCTTGGCATGTGCCCAGGCCTTTTCACCGCCGCCTTGACGGGCACGTCTCGGCGGCGATTGCAGCCAGGCTACTTGCCCGGAATATCCGCCGGATCGGCCTTGCCGGGCTTGCCTATGCTCTGGCGCAAGGTCTTGCTGTACGCGGCGGTCCGCGCCTCGCCGGACTTGTTGTCGTACTTGAACTTGAACTCGATGTCGTTTGGCAGATCACACTGATACAAGCTTACGTTTCCTTGGTTCTTCACGGAAACCGGCTTGCAAAAATTTTTCTCCATGTCGGCGAGAATATCCTTTTTCCCCCTGCCAATGACGCGGATAATCCTGGCGTAGTATTTTCCATCGACAAAAGCATAGGCAATGGCCGGCGACGCCTTCTGATGCACCGGCAGGCGGCAAGTCCCGACATAATTATAATAGACGACGCCGTCCTTTTCCATATAGCGCACGAAGTTGCCGTCATCAATGTCGCTGAGTTTGGCACCAAACTCCAGTTTGCCGCATTCAAAGGCTTGGGCCGGCTGCACACACAGCGCGGCAAACACCAAAATTGCAACAAAAATGAACGAACGCATAACTCCTCCATTGTTTGTTATCCAACAAATCTCAATAATCGCCCCACCCTTGCCTGTCTACAACAGATAACAATTCAACATTGTCCCGACACAATCCCACGACAGACGCCTCTGATGGACGCAACGCTCCGGCGGGAACCGTATTCCCCATAATTCCGGCATTTGGCGACGCAGCGGGATATGAAAACAGTACCAAAAAATATCGCATGACCTGGGATGGCCGTCAACAGAAGGGCGAAAGGCTTTGATGACTGTAACGTCATCCACAAAAAGTCACATGCTTTATGCGCTACGAAGGCTTCCCGTCCGTGGTCTAGTGTCGCGTCCCTTAAAAAATACGATAGTATTTTTTAAAAAAACAAATGGTTTTAGCTCGTTGCTTACAAAACACCATATGCGCTTTTCACGGACGCGACACGAGCGTTTCGCGGCCAAGCCGGGCGGAGGTTCGTTGGCCTGCGCTCGCGCGAGGCGGCGATCACGTGCTTCCTTGACGTCTGTCATGCTCTGCCGGTTCGGTGGCCTGCGCTCGCACGCGACGGCGATGCGCGCCTTTTCAAGCCGGCTCGCCGGCATTGATCAATTACGTCCGAAAATCCCCCGCAAGGTCACGGCCGCCACCACCACCGTTCCGCCAAGGACCGACCACAAGCCCGGCCACTCGCCGTAGCCCACGGCCACCAGCAGCGGATTGACGATGGGCTCCAGGGTCATGAGCAGCATGGCCGACAGCGCCGGCAGCCGCGTGATGCACCAGACGTAGAGCCAAAGCGACAGGCCCTGCTGGACGACGCCGAGATAGGCCAGCCCCAGGGCCGCGCCCAGGCTGTCCGGCGGACCGGTGAACAGAAACGGCAGCGCGGCCAGGACCGTCAGCCCATGGCCGGCGATGACCGCCGAGGCCGGCGAATCCTCGCGCCCGGCCCGCATGCACAAGGTAAACGCGGCGTAGCTCACCCCCGTGCCCACGGCCAGGAGATTGCCCCACAAGCCCTCGGCCGAGAGCTTGTCCAGAAAAAACAGGGCCATGCCGCCAAGGCTGGCCGCCACGAACAGCCAGTCGGCCCGTTTGGTCTTTTCACCCAGAACCATCGGCGCGAAAAGGGCCACGTAGACCGGGGCGGTGTAGGCCAGGAGGATGGCGTTGGCGGCGGTGGTGAGTTTGGTGGCGGCCACGTTGGTGACAAGCAGCGCCGCGTAGGCCACGGCCGCGCCGCACCTGGCCCGGGTCGGGCGGAAATCGAGGCTGCCCCGAAACAGCAGCAGCAGCGTCGCCGCCGAGAGCAGGCTGCGCCAGCCGGCCACGGCCATGGGAGAAAGCGGCACGAGCTTGATGGCCAGGCCCCCGGTGCTCCACAGCACCGCCGTCGCCGCCATGCCCCAGGCGGCCCGGGCGTTTTCGCGCATGTTTTCTCCTGTACCGACGCCGTGGCGGCCCATGAACCGACAGCGGCCGGCCGATCAACTTGCCATCGCCGCAAAGGCGTCGTAACAGCCCGGGACCATGAACCAATCGCGCGTCGCAGGCAATCCCGGGCAAGGTCCAGACCGTGTTTGAGGCCGAAATCAAGTTCGTGGCCGGGCCGGGCTTCCGGCTGCCCGAAGGCACGGGCGCGGTCGTCCTTGTGAAGGACGTCTACTACGACGCCCCGGACGGCCGCCTGGCCGCCTCGGGCCGGGAGCTGCGCCTGCGCCGGGAAGGCGGCCAGACGGTGCTGACGGCCAAGGCCCCGCCCTTTGACGCCGCGACCGCCTCCAAGCCCGAACACGAGACGGCCGTGGCCGATGCTAAGGCCGCCGCCGCCCTGCTCGATGCGCTTGGGTATAAGCCGGTCCTGGCCTATGCCAAGCGTTGCCGCCGGGCGCGGCTGCGGGCCGGCGGCCTCGACGTCGAACTGACCGCCGTGACGGTGGATTTCGACCCGCGCCTGTTTGTGGAAATCGAGCATCTGGCCGCGACCAGGGAGCAAGCCCTGGCCGCCCTGCCCGCCATCCGCGTCCTGGCCGCCGGCCTGGGACTGACCGAGGAATGCGCCGACGCCTACACCGACCTGGCCCGGGCTGCCGACCTCGCCACGCCGCCCGCCGCCCCATGAGGCCCCACATGCCAACGCTCCCCGATACCGCCGCCCTGGCCCCCTACCTCGCCGCCTCGACGTACCTCGACCACGACCATCCGGCCGTGGCCGCCAAAGCCGCCGCCCTGGCCCCGGCCGACGCCTCGGACGAGGCCGCTGCCCGGGCCGCTTTCGTCTTTGTGCGTGACGCCATCCGCCACAGCGTGGACTTCCGGCAAAATCCCGTCACCCGCCGGGCCTCGGAAGTCCTGGCCCACGGCACGGGCTACTGTTACGCCAAGGCCCATCTGCTGGCCGCCCTGCTGCGGGCCAGGGGCGTTCCGGCCGGCTTGTGTTACCAGCGGCTGGTCCTCGACCCCGACCGGTTCCCCGGCCGCTATTGCCTGCATGGATTGGTCGCCGTGCATCTTCGCGCCCACGGCTGGCACCGGATCGATCCGCGCGGCAACAAGCCCGGGGTGGATGCCCGCTTCACCCCGCCCGTGGAACGCCTGGCCTTTGCCGTGTCCGCGCCGGGCGAGGCCGATCTGTCTGGCGTTTTCGCCGACCCCCTGCCCGTGGTCCTGGCGGCGCTGCATCGCCACGACACCTGGGACGCCCTGCTCGCCGACCTGCCCGACCTGGACCCGAACGCCGTACCAGAGGCATAATCCCGACGCCTGCCGCCGCCCTGGCGGCATGGCCTTGACGCCGGCGGCCCGCCCGCGCCGCTGATCCATAATTTAGCGAAATACCGTCCCGCCGGCTCCCTCACCGCGACATTTTCGTGGCCCGCTCCTGCATTTTTGCACGACGAGATGCCCCGTTACCCGGAACAGCCCGGCGCGCTCCCGGCACAGCCCAAAAATTCCCTCTTCAATATCAGCCTCTTGCAAATAGCATCGCGAATTCTCCACAATCGCGGTGTACTTTGCACGATGATTGCTTATAGTGACTGACAGCGTGCCCGGCCCGGTCGGGCAGCGCTCAAACCACTCGAGGAGGTCGCCATGGAAACTGCCCTGACGCTGCGAACGACAGTTCCGCCGGAACTCAACGACGATTCCCTCGTCCTGCACCACGTCTCCGTGCTCGAAGTGGAATTCGGCAATGCGGCCATGGCCACCATGCGTCGGGCCATGAAGGAAGTCGCCTCCCAGACGGGCGTCGCCTTCGACGAAGTCATGCACGAACTGGCCGGCCACATGTACTGGGTGGCCGACACGGGCAAGCTCGTGTGCGTCATCCCCCTGCCGGAAAAAGACCTGTACCTGGAAGTCCCCGAGGACTTGTGGCGTATCCGGGAACGCTCCTACGCCATTCATTGACCCCTTGGCCTTTTCTCCCGGCCGGCGGCCCAAGCCATGGACCGCCGGCCGGCCCCAAGCCTTGCCCCGCTTGCGCTTTTGCGGCATGGTCCGGCAAATTCACCGGGATAAAGCCATGTCGCCAAGTATTTCCGATTTTCCCAAGGCGCTCTTCGAAGTTCTCGACACCGACAAACTCCAACGCCGCTTCCTGGAGGCGTTGGTGGAATTCCAAAACGTCGAGCGCGGTTCGCTGTGGATCAAGCGCCCCGACGGCTACCAGTGCATCGAAGCCACCGGCGACGAGGCCGACCGGCTCGTCGGGTTCGTCGTGCCCAAGGGCAAGCCGAGCATCGTCGGCTGGGTCATCGAAAACGGCCAGATGACCATCGCCGAACCCGGCAAGGACAAGCGGCATTTCAAGGAGGCGGAGTCGGGCATGGACGTCAAGTCCACGCTCATCCTGTGCTATCCGCTGGTGCTCAAGTCCGGCGAGGTTTACGGCGCGGTGGAGATCATTGACACCGCCCACGCCGGCAGCCGGCTCAACCTCACCAAGGAATACCTGGAGCTGCTGGAAGAATTCGTGGCCATCGGCTCCATCGCCCTGGGCAACGCCCTGGCCTTTGCCGACCAGAAAAAAGAAACCCAGAAGCTCAAGCGCATCATCGGCGAATTTCGCGGCGAAACGCCCCTTGTCGGCAAAAGCTCGGCCTTTCGCACCGCCCTGGAAGCCGCCGGCAACTACGCCCGCACCGATTTCCCGGTGCTGGTGACCGGCGAATCCGGCACCGGCAAGGAACTCTTCGCCCGCGAAATCCACCGTCTAAGCGCACGCAAGGACAAGCCGTTTCTGGTCCAAAACGTCTCGGCCATCCCGGATACGCTGCTCGAATCCGAACTCTTCGGCTACAAAAAAGGCGCTTTTACCGGAGCCGACCGCGACAAGGTCGGGCTTTTCGAGGCGGCCAGTGGCGGCACGGTCTTTCTCGACGAGATCGGCGACATGCCCCTTGGCCTGCAAGCCCGCATCCTGCGCGTGCTCCAGGAAAACGAGGTAAAACCCCTGGGCGGCACGGAAACCCGGCAAGTCGACGTGCGCGTCATCGCCGCCACCAACCGCGACCTCCCTCGATCCATCGCCGACGGTGCCTTCCGTGAAGACCTGTTCTACCGCATAAACGTCCTGCCCCTGCGCCTGCCGGCCCTGCGCGAACGCACCGAGGACATCCCGGAGCTCCTCGACTATTTCCTGGCCCGCGACGCCGCCCGCCTGGGCCTGCCCCAAAAGGCCTTCTCGGCCGGGGCCAGGCGCGCTCTGGGACAGCGAGCCTACAAGGGCAATGTGCGCGAACTCGAAAACCTCGTGCGCTTTCTTTTAGCCACCGTGCCCGGCGAAACCATCGAGGCCGAGGACATCCCCTCGCCCAGCGAACACGGCGAAGCCCGGCCCGCCCCGGCCGCGCCGCCCCTGGCCGCGCCCGGCCTGACCCACGACCTCACCGCCTACACCTGGGAAGAACTGGAGCACGCCTACGCCCTGGCCCTGCTCGATAAATGCAAATGGAACGTGACCAAGGCCGCCCGCGCCGCCGGCGTCAACCGCTCCACTTTTGATTCCAGGCTGCGAAAGCTCGGGATTACGAAGGATTAGCAGGAGAGGGAAAGGGGAAAGAGGAAGATGCCTCCGGCGG
>ALAO01000150.1 GCA_000307955.1 Solidesulfovibrio magneticus str. Maddingley MBC34
TTCAAAAGCCCCCGAATCGAAAGATTCGGGGGCTTTTTTTTGTTTGGACAACTGGAAGTTATGCGTACTGAATTAAAACCCATACAACCGCTTTCTCGTTGTACGGCGGCATCTTATTGCCAACTGCTATTGGCGCTGTCGTTGACGGTGTCCCTTCCACTTTCCAAATTCCACTTTCGGGGCATTTTTGCCCGGTGCTTGCCTTCGTGCCGAGAGGGTATTTAGCCATTTTCAGGAGCCTCCGTATATTTAAGTATATATACTTTTATTCATTTTTATAAAAATATGTCAATCAATTTTAAAAGTGAATGTCAGGGGCGTGAACAACGAAAAGTAATTCTTCATTAATCTCGTGTTTGGCAACGAAAGACCTGATAAGCGCGTTTGACGGATCTCCCAAAAGGCGGCACACAGCAAGCAAAGTCCGCGACAGGATGCAACATACAAAGGAGTGCAAATGCGATCTATGCTGTTTGCCCCCGCCGTGAAGCAATTTTTCCTGGCGGTCTGGCTCACCCTCTCCCTCGCCCCCAGTACCCTGGCCGGCGAGGCCATGACCCTGGACGACGCCTGGCGGGTCATCGCCTCCAAACGCTTCGTGGATCTCACCCACGCCTTCGCGCCCGGCATCCCGCATTGGAAAGGTTTTCCCGACGAAAAGCGCGAAACCCTCTATGGCTACGAGCCGGGGCTAGGCACGGCCGGCAGCGGCTTTTTCGCCGAGACCTTCACCCATGTCGGCCAGTGGGGCACCCATGTCGATCCGCCGGCCCATTTCGTCAAGGGACTGCGCACCGTGGATCAGATCGACGTCAAGGAGATGGTGCTGCCGCTGGTGGTCATCGACGTGACCGCCAAGGTCGCCGGGAACGCCGATTACACCGTCACCATGGACGACGTGCGTGCCTGGGAAGCGCGCCATGGCCTGGTTCCGGCCGGCGCGTTCGTGGCCTTGCGCACGGGCTGGGGCAGCCGCTGGCCCGATCAGGCGGCTATGCAGAACAAGGACGCGGCCGGCGTGGCCCATTATCCGGGCTGGAGCCTGGAAGTGCTCAAGTACCTTTATGAAGAGCGCGGCGTCACGGCCTCGGGCCACGAAACCACGGACACCGATCCCGGCCTGGCCGTGTCCCGGGACGATTATTCCCTGGAGACCTACATTCTCTCGCGAAACCACTACCAGATCGAGCTGCTGGCCAATCTTGACGCCGTGCCGGAATCCGGCGCGCTGGTGGTGGCGGCCTTCCCCAAACCCCAGGGCGGGTCGGGATTTCCGGCCCGGGTGTTTGCCATCCTGCCGTAAGCGATGATGGGGTTACAATTCGCTGCCCAGGCTTGCGGTTATTTTGTGTGATGAAACCATAGCCGTAAAAGAAACGTGTGTTGTTTGGTTATTGCATTTAGATTGACAAATTTTAGCCATTTCGCATTGACATTGTCTCGTTTCAATGATCGATTTGATGGGAAGCATTTAAATAATTAAAGGAGCAACATGATGCCCCGTGAATCAAAATTTGACGCGATGAAACTTCGCACCATGATCACCGAAGGCAAAAACGCCCAACAAATCATGGGCGCTTTGGGCGTGGAGAAGGGGACGTTGAAAGCGCACTTGCTGAAGCTTATGCAGATGGATGAGAAGTTTTATAAGATTGAAGGCATGGATGCCCGTGCGGTATCCGGCAGTGCCAAGTTTGGAACGACAGGGCTTCGGCTGTCCCCGACGCTGTTGGCGAACTACGGGTTCAGCCAGGGCGACGAGTTCAAGGTTTCGTGCCTGGAAGAGGGAAAAATCGTGCTGGAGAAGAAGTAGAAAGTCGCTGAAGTGCCTTTTCAGATAGTCGCTCGAGAGCAGCCATCCGGATGGTCGCCGACTTGGCGTTCGAGAGGGACGGCCAGCAGAGATCACCGAATATAAGCGCCGCCGGCTCAGGTTATCCCCTGGGCCGGCGGCGCTTTTTCGTTTACCGGCTTCGCGGTTTGTCGATGCGAAACACCATGGCGTACAAGGCCGGCGTGAACAGCAGCGTCAGCACCGTCGCCACAAAGAGTCCCCCCATGATGGCCACGGCCATGGGTCCCCAGAAGATGTTGCGCGACAAGGGGATCATGGCCAGGATCGCGGCCAGGGCCGTCAGCACCACCGGGCGCGTCCGGCGGATGGTCGCGTCGATGACGGCTTCCCAGGCCTCCATCCCTTCCTCGATGTCCTTGCCGATCTGATCCACCAGGATGACGGTGTTGCGCATGATCATGCCGGCCAGGGCCAGAACGCCGAGCATGGCCACGAAACCGAAGGGCTGACCAAAGAGCAGCAAGGCGCCGGCGGCTCCGATCAAGCCCAGGGGGGCCGTGGTCAATACCAGAAACAGGCTCGGGAAGCTTTGCAGCTGGAACATCAGCAAGACGAGCATGACCCCGGCGGCCAAGGGCAGCAATTTGGCGATGGACTCGTTGGCCTTGTCGCTTTCCTCGTAAGCTCCGCCGATCTCGATGCGGTAGCCCGGCGGCAGCGCGTTCTCGATGGGTTTGAGCTTGGGCGCGATCTGCATGGTGACGTCCGGGGCCTGCACGCCTTGCACGACTTCCGCCCGGACCGTGATCGTCAGATCCCGGTTTTGCCGCCAGAGGATGGGCTCCTCATAGACGTATTCCAGCCTCGCCGCCTGGGACAGGGGAATGATTTTGCCGTCGCGGATGCTCACGGTCAGATCGGCCAGGACTTCCGGCCGCAGCCGCTCCTCGGGAACGGCCCGGGCCACGACATTGACCAGCTCGATCCCGTCGCGGACCTGGGTGACGGTGACGCCGGAAAGCAGCGCCTGCAGGGACTCGGCGATGTCCTGGGGCGTGAGGCCCAAGGCCCTGGCCCGGTCCTGATCCACCACCAACCGGATCGCCCGGGCCTGCTCGTTCCAATCCAGGTTGACGTCAGCGGTGTCGGGGTTGGCGCGCATGACGTCGCGGACCTGATAGGCGATGTCCCGCACGCGCTTGGCGTCGGGGCCGATGACCCGAAATTGCACCGGATAGCCCACCGGCGGCCCGAGGAAGAGCGTGGTCACGCGCACCCTGGCCTCGGGGACACCGCCGCCGGCGGCAAAGGCCTCGATGCGGGCCTTGACGCGGTCGCGGGAGGCGGCGTCCGCAGCATTGAGGACGATGATCCCATAGCTGACGTCCGGGAGCTCCGGGGCCATGGGCAAAAACCACCGGGGCGCGCCTGAGCCGATGTAGCTGGTGCAGGTTTTAACTTCCTGGTCCGCCTTGCACACCTTTTCCAGGGCTTCCACTGCCTTGGCCGTGGTGCGAAACGCGGAGCCGGCGGGCAGCCGCACCTCGACCAAAAGTTCCGGCCGGGAAGAGGAGGGGAAGAACTGGCGCGAGACGAAGGAGAAGGCGACGATGGACGCCGCAAAGAGTAGCGAGGTGAGGCACACGACCGTCCCACGATGGTCCACGCACCAGGCGACGAGGCGGCGCAGCCAAAGATAGAGCGGCGTGCGATAAATGGCCTTCGGATCTTCATGGCCGTGGCGGTGGAAATCCGGCAGCAGCTTGAGGCCAAGATAAGGCGTGAACACGACGGCCACCAGCCAGGAGGCGATCAGGGCAATGGCCACCACCCAGAAAATGCCGCCGGCGTATTCGCCGGAAGAGGATTTGGCGAATCCCACGGGCAAAAAGCCGGCCGCCGTGACCAGGGTGCCGGTGAGCATGGGGAAGGCCGTGGCCGTCCAGGCATAGGTGGCGGCCTTGACCCGGTCATAGCCCTGTTCCATTTTGACCACCATCATTTCCACGGAAATGATGGCGTCGTCGACCAAAAGCCCCAGGGCGATGATGAGCGCGCCCAGGGAGATGCGTTCCAGGCTCATGCCCAGCGCGCTCATGACGGTCATGACCATGGCCAGCACCAGCGGCACGGCCAGGGCCACG
>ALAO01000151.1 GCA_000307955.1 Solidesulfovibrio magneticus str. Maddingley MBC34
GTGGCGTTCATTTCTTCCATGGCCGTGGCCGTCTCGGCCACCCGGCGCGTCTGGACTTCCGACCCCTGGCGCGACTGGTCGATCTGGGCGCGCAGCCGCGTGGCCGCCTCGGTGACGCCGGAAACCACCGAGCCCAGCTGGGCCACGGCGTGCAGGATGCCTTCCCGTCGGGCCGCCTCGCCCTGGCGTCGGGCTTCCTCGGCCGCATCCATGGCCGCCCTGGCCCGTTCGGATTCCTGCCTGGCGGTGTCCGTGGCCGCCTCGGCCTCGGTGATCTTGTCGCGAAGCGTCCCCACCATGCGCCGCAGCGAATCGGCCAGATCGCCCACCTCGTCGCGGCTGGACACGCCGAGGGTCTCGGTAAGCCGCCCCGACGCCACGGCCCCGGAAAAGGCGGCCAGGGCCAGGATCGGCTTGGTAAAGGCCTTGGAGGCCAGATAGCCCAGAAGTCCAAGGGCCAGCACCACGACCAGGGCGCTGACGGCGGCGTTGCGGTTGACCGCCGCCAGCGAGGCGGTGAGCATTCCCATGTCCTTGCCGACAAAGGCGATGCCCATGGGCTTGCCGGCGGCGTCGGCCAGGGGCCAGTAGGCGGCGATGTAGGGCTTGTCGAACAGCGTCAGGTGCTTGACCACGACCTTGCCCTGGCCGAGCACGCCCGAGACGACATCCTGGTCCGTGATGGAGGTGCCGATGACCCGGCCGGAGGCGTTGGCGATGGTGGAGGACACGCGCGTGGGCCCGGAAAAGAGCGTGGCTTCCACGCCGAGCATGGTCTTGAGGCTGTCCACCAGGGCGTTTTTGGCGGCCAGGTCGGTTCCGACGGCCACGCAGCCGATGACCGCGCCGTCCTTGCGCACCGGGGCCGTGGCCACAAGGGGCAGGCGATTGCCGGAAACCGTGGTGTACCCGAGGGTTTCGCGGCCGGCGGCATTGTCGGCCAGCCGCTCCTTGAGGGCCGCCGTCGCCTCGTCCGCTTCGCCGGCCGAGGCCAGCACCGTGCCGGCGGCGTCGGTGAAGACCACGAAGCCGGCCTGGCCCACGCCCACGAGATCCTGGCCCAGGCGCGAAAGCAGCGCCTTGTCCGAGCCGGACACGCCGCCGATGACGTTTGGCCGCACGGCTTGCCCCCGGGCCAGATGGGAAAACTGGGTGCGCAACGACTCCAGCCGGTCCGCGCCCACGCGCTGGAAGGCCTGGATGTTGTCGTCGTATTCCTTGGAAAAGCCGGTTTCGAAGGCGAATCGGCCAGCCACGACAATGGCGAGGCTGGAGATGATGACCGAGGAAACGACGAGGACGATAATTTTGAGGGTAATGCCAATGCGCATGGCGGGCTCCTTGGCGGGTTTGCTATTCACCGCACCTGTCGCCGAGTGGGCGTGGGAAGCGTGATGCGCCGCCATGTATAGGCGACACTATTCAGCAAGGCAAATGTACCACGCTGTCGTCGTGACAGCAATGCCATAGTCATTTTGGGAACGTTCGCGTCCCGGGGGCGTGTCGCGCATCACGTCCGTCATGAGGCCGGCGTCCGGGGCAACACTGAAGAGGCGAAGGCGCGGGCGAAGCCGGAAATACCCTTGGCTGGACGAAGGGTTAGCCTTTCCTGGGGGGGCCGCACCGCTTGGGGTTGGCGGCGAAATGTCGGGCCGCGAATGGGCTTAATGGGCGAGCTTGAGCACGACGACGCCGGAAATGATGAGTCCCACGCCGGCAAAACGCCCGAACGTGGCCGGGTCGCCGTACAATAACAGGCCGCAGGTAAAGGCTCCGGCCGCGCCGATGCCGGTCCAGACGGCGTAGGCCGTGCCGATGGAGATTTCCCGCTGGGCCAAATACAAGAGCGCCATGCTGGCGGCCATGCACAAGGTGGCGATGAGCCCGCCGGCCAGTCCGCGCCCCGGCGTTTCGGCCATCTTGAGTCCGATGGGCCAGCCCGCCTCGAACAGTCCGCCCACGATCAGATACAGCCAGGCCATGCTCGTGTTCATCGTTGCCTCCGAGGCGGCGGCCATACCTGCCGCCGACCCGCTTGTCCAGCCTGGCCCGTAACCAGCATCGACTCTTGGCGCTATTGATTGAGCAGCAAGCCGTTGAGAGGGGCAATCACGCCAGTTCGAGTCACGGCCTGACGCCAGTTGGCGGCAATGGTCCGGGTGTTGTTGAGGGTGAGCCGGTTGTCGGCGGCGGTCGGCGAGGTGGAGACCACGCCGGTTGGGTAGCCGTTGTAGCTGACGTCCGGGTTGGACCAGTAGTTGACCCGGGTGCAGCCGCCGTCGCAATTGTAGGCCATGATGGTGCGAAAGGGGGGCGAGGCGGCGGTCTGCTGGTAGCCGTAGGCGTAGCTGTAGAGGATGGGGGGAGAGGCGTTGGCCCGTTCATGCTGCGCGCCCTGGTTGTGGCCGCACTCGTGGGCCAGGGAATAGTAGCCGGTGGCGCAGGAATAATGCACGACGTTGAAGGCGTAGGCGGCGAAATCCGAGGCCGTGGAGGTCATGAGATAGCCCAGGCCGCAATAGGCGTCGTTGTTGATGATCAGAGAGACGATGTCCGCGCCGTAGGCGTTGCGCAGGGCGTGGACGTTGTCCATCTTGCCGTCGGCCGTGCCCTGGAGATCGTTCAGGGCCGCGTCAAAGCCACTGTCGCCCGAGGACTCGGTGTAGTCGACCTCGCCGGAGTAAACCAGCCGGAAGCGCTGCACGAGGCCGCTGTTGGCGTAGCCTTGGTTGGTCTCGCTGATGCCCAGGGCGATGCGGGAGGCCATGGCCGCCGTGCCGCCCACGGCGGTACGGGTCGAGGGCGTGTAGACCACCATGATGTCGATGCGCGAACCGTCGTCGGCCGCCGTGCCGGCCCTGGCCGCGTCGGCCGCCCTGGGCAGGGCGGCATCGGGAACCACGACCTCATGCTCGTCGGGATAGCTTCCCTGGTCGATTTCCCGGATGACGTAGGCATCGCCGCCGGCCGGCGCGATTTCGTAGAGCAGGCGGCCCGAGGTGCGCACGACGCCGTAGAGGACGCCGGAGGTCTGGGCGAAACGCGACTGGCCGCCGGTCGCGGCGTCGTTTTCCCCGACCAGCACCGTGGTTTGGGCCGGGCCGAGGGTCTCCACGGTCGTTGGCGTCATGGCCACCGTGACGTCATCGAAGAGGTTGAGGCCAAGTCGATTGTCAGGCACGGCGTTCCTGCCGCCATCGGCCATGGGGAAGAGCGCCGCCGCGTCCACGGTCACCAGCCGGCTGCGCACGGCCGGGATGCCACCGGCCTTGTCGACGGCATTGTCGGCGGCGGCGCGAACGGCGGCATCCGGCAAGGGCGTAAACACGCCTGGAGCGGCCAGAGCGACGGCCGGGCAACACACGGCCAAAAACATCAGGAAGGCAGGGAGGACAAGGAATGTCAGGCGCATGGCGCTCCCCTGGGTTGCGGTCACCGTTGTCGGAGAAACCTACCGCACTTCTCGAGTTTGGGGCAACATTGACCGTAGTGGCCGGGCACGGCGCGGACCAGCGACGGAACGCTTCAAGCCTTGGGGCCCAGGCCGCTACAGTCGGCGCAGCCAGGCGACCAGGGCCAGGACGCCCAGGAGCGGATAGAGCGGCCACAGCACGCCCACGGTGAGGCACACGGCCACGGCCACGGCCAGCACGGCGGCATAGAGGCAGGCCTCGAAATAGGGGCCGAGGCCGAAAAGGGGATTCTTCCAACCCTGGAAATCGAGCAGCCGGGAGTCGGGCCGGATGTCGGGCCGGGATTTGTCCGGGGCCAGTTCCTGGTTTTGCGGCCGGGGCCGGCCATCGCCGGCATCCAGCCTCGCGGTCCCGGCAGCGCGGTCCCGGCGCGTCTCGTCGTCGGCCGAAGCCGGCCGGCCGGCGGACCTGCCTCCTTCCGGGGCGGCCGGATCGGGCGCGGCGTCGTCGGACCCGGCCCGGCCGGATTGCAGCTTGTGGCCGCAGACCTGGCAGAACCGGCGGTCGTCGGGATTGTCCCCGCCGCATTTGTTGCATCGCATGGCGCTTTTGGCTTGTCCTTTCGTTGACAACGTCGTGGGGAAGCATAGATGGAAAAGGTCGGACCCGCCACCAAAACAAAGGAACGCCGATGGAGACGATCCTGACCGCTTATTCCGTCAATCCGGTCTGCTGCAACGGCTGCGGCGCTTGCGCCGCCATGGCCCCGGAGCTTTTCGCCATGGACGAGGCCACGGAAAAGCCCGTGCTGCTCCTGGCCGAGGCCCCGGTGGACGACGTGGAACGGGCCATGGCGTTTTGCCCCCACGATTGCATCGAAGCCGACTGACGTCCGCCCTGCCCGGCCGTCTTTGCGCCCTTGCCGGTTTTGCCGCCGCCAAGGGCGCTTTCGTTGGGGCGGTACTTGGCTGGACCGGCCACGTCCATTCCGAAAGCCCCTGCGCCCTACAACCGCCTAAAGAACCAACCTCCGCCGCCCCCCTTTACCCCTTTCTCCATTTGGGGGGGCTGGGGGCCTCAGGCCACCAGCCGCCGGAGGCATCCCCTCCTCATTTCTTCCTCCCCCACGCACTAATGCCTTGCCCCAATCGGCCGATAGGAGCGGCAAGGCGGCCGGGAAGGGGCCGCCGGGGAGGCCGTCATGGCAAGGCGCGAACGGTTGGCCGTCGTTGAGGTTCTGGATCGGCTGGGGCTGCTGAAATATATCCTGGCCGCGAGCATTACGCTGTTGGCCTTTGGCGTCACGGCCGGGGCTTTTTGCTACGAGCAGCTGCAAAAGCGTCCGCCGCGCCTGTCCAAGGCCGGCCAGGCCGCCCTGGAGCGCCAACAGCCGCCGTCGCCGCCGGCGGCCTATGTCCACCGCGCTCCGGTGAGCCGGCAGGCGCGGTTCGCGGCCGGTCCGGACGCCGGGCCGAGCTTTTCCTTTTACGACATCTCGGACCGGGAAACGCCGCAAAGCCTGGCCGACAAGCTGGCCAACAAGCGTTTCCGGGTGAGCCGGGGCCAGGGCCAGACCTGCAATTTCGCCTATCCGCTGGCTGCCGCGGCTGGGGACAAGGAGGCCGTGGCCGCCTACATCCGCGATCTGGGCCGGGAGTGTTGCGCCGCCGCCGCCAATCTGCCCGGGCAGCTTTCCACCTATGCTTTTGCCCGCAACGCCGAGAAGAACGCGGCCCAGCCGGCCGGCCCCATCTCGGGTTCGGCGGTCTTCTCCGAGGTCGGGGGCGGGCTGTTGACCCTTAATCTGCGTTTTTCCGATCACGGCGAGGGGTATGCGGCCAGCCTGCGCCAGCATTTGTCCGAGCGCCACGGCCCGCCGTCGCCCATGGGGCCGTCGGGCGAGGCCTGGGCCCGGGACAAGGGGCTGGTGACGTTGACACGGCTTGGGCGCGGGGTGCAGGTGACGGTCTACTATGCGGCCAACATCGAGCGCCATGCCGCGCACACGGCCCGGTTGGCCGACCGGCCGGCTCCGCAGCGCCAAAAGCCGGCCACCGGCCTGGCCGTAGCCGAAGCCTGGTAGCGAGCCGCGCCAAGCCAGCACAGCCCTCCGCCCAACGACAAGGCCCCCTAACCCCCTTTCTCCAAGTGGGGGGTCCGGGGGCCTCAGGCCCCC
>ALAO01000152.1 GCA_000307955.1 Solidesulfovibrio magneticus str. Maddingley MBC34
AGCCAGCGCCGCCTCGCCGGCTGGGGCCGCCGCGCCCATGCCCACGCCGACGCCGGCCCCGGCCGCTGCACCCGCGCCGGGCACACCGACGCCCGTCCCGGCCACGACGGCCGCTTCCCCGGCCAAGACTCCGCCGCCCCAGGTCGCGGGCGACGAGAGCCTGGAAAAGATGTTCGAGGAGCTGGCCGGCGAATCCGGCGGCCCCAAGGCCGGCAAACCCGGCAAGCCCGGCGCGCCCAAGGCCGAGACCAAGGCTGCCGCGCCTGTGCCGGCCGTCCCGGCCGCGCCCATTGGCGAAACGCCGGCCGAGGCCATCAAGGCCGAAGCCCTGCCCGAACCCCAAGCCGCGCCGGCCCCGGGCCACGAACCCGCCCCGGCCAAGGCCGATCCCAAGGCCGAAGCCAAGGCCAAGGCCGAACAAGCCAAAGCCGAGGCCAAGGCCAAAGCCGAGCAGGCCAAAGCCGAGGCCAAGGCCAAAGCCGAGCAGGCCAAGGCGGAAGCCAAGGCCAAGGCGGAGCAAGCCAAGGCCGAAGCCAAGGCCAACCCCACGCCCAAGCCCGTCGCGCCGGCCGCTCCGGCCGCCGCCAAGCCGGTTGCCGGCGGCGGCAACGTCATCCGGGTGGTCGCCGAGGAGAAACCCGGGGAATACGTGCTGGTCATCCAGACCAACAAGCCGCCGGCGAATTTCTCGCGCATGTTCATGACCGATCCGCCCAGGCTGGTCTTGGATATCGACGGGGCCTGGAACTACAACGGTCCGCTGTCCAGTTCCACCGGCGACGCGTTCATCCGCCAGATCCGGGTGGGCAAGCATCCCGACAAATTCCGCGTGGTCCTGGACATGGCCCCGGACGCCACCACGCGCCTTCGCGGCGCGCCCACGGCCGAACGCGTGCCCGAAGGCGTGGCCCTGCGCATCCCCAAATAGGCCCAAGCCCATGGCCCGAGGTCCGATTTCGTGAAACGCTTCTTTTCCCTGGCCGCCCGGACGGTCAAATGGCTCCTCGTCGCCGTCCTGGCCGTCGAGGTCCTGTCTTTTGCCGTCATCACCACCAGCAACTGGATCATCTACGGCAACCTGCGCGAAGGCCCCAAGGCCGTCTACGACCCGTATACGCTCTTTCTCATGGAAAACGGCGTATGGCCCACGGCCAACTGCGAAGTGGTCAACAACCACCCGGAACTGTCGCGCACCATCTGGTTTTTCGGCGGCTCCACCATGCGGGCCAGCGCCGCGCCCTATGAGCGCTCCATTCCGAGCCTGGTGGCCAAGGCCTTAAACGAACGCGACAAGCCCTGCGCGTTTAACTGCATGAACTTCGGCGTCAATTCCTTCAATTCGCTTTTGGAGATCAAATACCTGCAAAAGCAGTTTATTGAGTACATCATCCGGCCCAACCTCGTGGTCTTCTACGACGGGGCCAACGACGCCAACTACTTCGCCGTGCAAAAAGACCCCTACGCCCACGAAGGCAAGGAGCGGGCCCAGGGCGTCATCGAGAGCTACTACAAGTCGGGCGTGGGCATTTTAAAACCCCTGAACGCCGCCTACTTCGCCTCGTTCACCCGGGAGCTTTTGCAGAAATTCCTGTACACGGCCACGCCGCTGGACCCCAACTCCCCGGAGTTGGCCACGTTCGTCGAGCAGGTTGTTGGGCGCTACGATTTCGCCGAACGCCTCTCGGCCTGCTACGGCGCGAAATTCCTGCTCTTTCTCCAGCCGCTCTACTGGGTTGAAACCGCGCCGCCGGCCGACGCGACCGTGGCCGCCAAGGAGCAGGAACTCATCCTTGGCCGCAAGACGTTCCCCCACGTGCGTGACAACTTCAACACCGTCTACGCCGCCCTGGAGAAGGCCCTGGCCGGCAAGCCCTATTTCATCAATTTGCGCGACGCTCTCAACGGACGCGCCGCCCCGGCCTACACCGCCGACGGCGTTCACAATACGGACACCGGACGCGAAGGCATCGTGGCCGCCATGCTGCCCCATATCCGCGACCGGCTCCCCTGCAACCTCGCCCCCGAACCCGGAGGTCACCAATGAAACGCCTCGCCGCCGCCGTCCTGGCCGGCGCGCTCCTCCTGGCCGCCGCCCCGGCCGCCTTCGCCCAAGCCCTCAAGGAACGCTCCCTGTCCGATCCGCCGCCCAAAACCCAGACCGCGCCGCCGCCTCCGGCCCAACAAGCCGCGCCCGCCGGCCAGACGCCGCCCGCGCCGACCTCAGTCGGCGTCCAGCCCGCCGGACAGCAGCCAAGCGCGCCCCAATACCAGCCCCAAGCCGCCCAGCCCGCGCCGGGCCAGCAGGGCGCGCCCCAGTACGCGCCCCAACAGCCTTACCAGCCGGCCCCAACGGGCCAACCCTACCAAGCGCCACAGCCGGCTCCGACCGCCGCGCCCGGCTACCAGGGCGCGCCCCAGGGCCAGCACACGCCGCCGCCCTCGGCCCAGCCTTCGCCCTACAGCGACCCGGCCGGCGGCACCATGGTCAACGGCCAGCCCATCGGCACGGTGGCCCCGCCGCCCCCGCCAGCGCCGGACAAGCCCGGCCCCTACAACCGCGACGAGGTCAACCGCGAAGTCATGGGCTTTTTCGAAGGCGGCTCGCGGGGTTTGGCCGAACTGGTGGCCCGGGCCTTCAAGGACCTCGGCCAGCCCGTAGGCTTCATCAAGGGCAACGAAGGCGGCGGCGCGCTGGTGGTCGGCTTCCGCTACGGCATCGGCACCCTCTACCTCAAGGGCCAGCCGCCCGTGCCGATCTACTGGCAAAGCCCGTCACTGGGCTTCGACCTCGGCGTCAACGCCGGCAAGGTGTTCACCCTGGTCTACGGCATGACCCGGACGGACCAGATCTTCCAACGCTTTCCGGGCGTGGACGGCAGCGCCTACGTGCTGGGCGGCTTCGGCATGAATTACCAGCGCTCGGGCGACATCACCCTGGCCCCCATCCGCGTGGGCGTGGGCCTGCGCCTTGGGGCCAGCGTCGGCTACCAAAGCTACACCCGAGAACAGACGATCAACCCCTTTTAAAGGGGGGGAGGAAACCCCTTTTTGAAAAAAGGGGTT
>ALAO01000153.1 GCA_000307955.1 Solidesulfovibrio magneticus str. Maddingley MBC34
GGGGGCCTCAGGCCCCCAGCCGCCGGAGGCATCCCTTTGTTTTTCTACCTCGCCCGATCCCGAATAATCGCCTTGGCCGGGATCAGGCCGGTGGCCGCCGCCGACACGATGTTGCCGGCCACGCCCGGCCCGTCGCCGGCCACGTACATGCCGCCGATGGCTGTTTCCAGGTCGTTTGTGGTGTCGATCTGGGTGGCGAAGAACTTGATCTCCGGCGCGTAGAGCAAGGTCTCGTCGTTGGCCACGCCCGGGGCCACGGCGTTTAACTGCTCCAGCCCGTCCACGATGTTGGCCACGATGCGTTCGGGCAGGGCCATGGCGATGTCGCCGCAGGTGACCGAGGTCAGGGTCGGTTCGACGCTGCCCCGGCGGATACGGCTCCAGGTGCTGCGCCGGCCGCGCTTGAGGTCGCCGAAGCGCTGGAGGATGGGGTTGCCGCCGCCGATCATGGTGGCCAGCCGGCCGATGGCTTCGCCGTAGGCTTGGTTGTCCGAGACCGGGTCGTTTAAGACGACCTTGGAGAGAAAGGCGAAGTTGGAGCTGTCCGACTTGGCGTCCATGTAGGCGTGGCCGTTGACGCACACGAAGTCCTGGTAGTTCTCCAGGGCCACGAAACCGCCCTGGTTGGTGCAAAAAGTCCGGGTCTGGTCATCGTATTTGCGGGTGCGCACGAAAAAGGTCGGATCGTAGATCACGTCGGTGATGTCGGCCAAAATCTCGCTGTGCACCTCCACCCGCACGCCGACCTCGATGCCGCGCTGGCTGTAGGGCAGGCCGTGGCGGCGGGCGAGCTGGCCCATCCACTCCGCCCCCACCCGGCCCGGGGCCAGGATGGCGGCCGGAGCCGTGTAGGTGGCCTTGTCCGTGGCCACGCCGGCCAGCCGGCCGCCTTCCACAACGATGTCGCGCACGGTCTCGCCGGTGTGGATGACGACGCCTTTTTCCTCCAGCCCCTTGGCCATAGCCCCGATGTGGGCCGGCAGATGGTCGCTGCCCAGATGCTTCTGGCGAATCAGCAGCAGCTCGATGCCGAGCTTGCGGGCTTCCTTGCGGATGGCCTTGGCCCGTTCCATGTCCGTGGGATAGACTTGCCCGTCCATGCCCAGGCTCGTGAACACGGCCTCGGTCTCCTCGATGAGTGCGTTGGCCGCCGACAGGGGCATGAATTGCGTCAGGTCGGTCTTGCCGAGCTTGGGGATGAAATTGAGCTTGCCGTCGGAAAAAAGCCCGGCCCCGCCGATGCCCGAGAGGATGTTGCAGGGCTTGCATTTGACGCAGTCGGCCCGGCCCTTGATGGGGCAGCGCCGCTTGGCCGGGACCTTGCCCTTTTCCAACAGCAGCACGGACAGGTTGGAATGGTTGCACAGGTAGTGGGCCGCGAAAAGCCCGGCCGGGCCGCCGCCGACCACGATGACGTCGAATTCGGTGCGCGTGGACTGGGACACGGTAAACCTCCGCAAAAAAACCCGCGCGCGGCGGGGGATGGTACGGACATACAGGGGAGCGGGGCGTCTTGGCAAGGCGCGCGCTGGTCGGCCATGCCCGGCAGACTGTGGACGCGCGTCGGGCGAACCGTCCGGCTGGCCAGCGCATGGCAGCCGACTCCCGACAAGCCGTCCGGCAAATCCGACGCGCGTCCAGGGGCATTCACGCGGTTCTTTTGCTTTGCCCCGTGATGGTGTAGGCTTGGGACAGGCGTGAAGTAGGCGCGAGAAGTCGCGCGCCCGAAACCGGAGGGCGGCGGCGGGGAGGTCACATGACCCGGCAGCGAATCCTGTTCGTCGACGATGATCCGCAACTGCTCGGCGGCCTGCGGCGGATGTTGTGGGACCGGCGCGAGGTTTGGGACATGCGTTTCGCCGAGGGCGGGGCGGCGGCCCTGGCCATGCTGGAGGCGACTCCGGCCGATCTGGTCGTGTCCGACGTGCGGATGCCGGGCATGGACGGGCCGGAACTCCTGGAGCAGGTGCGGCTTCGCTGGCCGGCCACGGTGCGCATGATCCTGTCCGGCCACTCGGACCGGGATTTCGTGGTGCGCGCCATCAAGCCCGCCCACCAGTTTTTGTCCAAGCCCTGCACCCCCCAGGACCTCCGCGTGGCCATCGAACGGGTGCTGGGGCTGCGCGACATCTTCACCGACGAACGCCTGCGCGAGGCCGTGGCCCGCCTCGACGCCCTGCCGGTGCTGCCGGCGGTCTTCGCCGAGCTGACCGAGGAACTGCGCTCGCCCAACGCCTCGCCGCGCAGCCTCGGCGACATCCTCGACCGCGACGCCGGCCTGGCCGCCGGACTGCTCAAGCTCGTCAACTCCTCCTTTTTCGGCCTGGCCCGCCGGGTTTCCTCCACCGAACAGGCGGTCACGCTGCTTGGCCTGGACACGGTGCGGGCGCTGGTCTTGTCCCACGGCCTTTTTTCCCGTTTCGACGCCGGGCGCTATCCCGGCTTCACCTTGTCGGGCCTGTGGAACCACAGCCTGGGTACGGCCCGGCTGGCCCAGGCCATCGCCCGCCTGGAAGGCGCGCCCAAGAACGTGCTCGACGCCTGTTTCATGGCCGGTCTGGTGCACGATGTGGGCAAGCTCATCCTGGCCGAGCTGTTCGAGCCGGAATACGTCCAGGCGCTTTCCCTGTCCCGGGAGCGCAACATGCCCATATACGACGCGGAAATGGCGGTCTTCGGGGTGTCCCACGCCGGCGTCGGCGCGTACCTGCTGGGCCTTTGGGGATTCGAGGAGGGCGTGGTCCTGGGCGTGGCCCGCCACCACCAGCCCGAGACGGCCGGACCGGGCGCGTTCCTGGCCGTGCCCGCCGTCCACGCCGCCAACGCCTTGGAGCACGAACTGGTGGTCATAAACAGCCACTACGCCCGTCATGTCGTCAATGAAGAGGCCCTGGCCGCCCTGGGCTTTGGCGGGCGGGTCCAGGCCTGGCGCGAGGCCGGCCTCGATCTCTTGAGCCAAGGAGCGCAGCCTTGAACAAGCGGGTGCTTTTCATCGACGACGACGAACGCATCCTGGCCGGTTTCCGGCGCAACCTCCATGGCCATTTCGAGGTGGACGTCGCCGTCGGCCCCGAGGCGGGCCTGGCCAAGGTGCGCGACAATCCGCCCTACGCCGTGGTGGTGTCCGACTTGCGGATGCCGGGCATGGACGGCATCGCTGTGCTGGCCAAGGTGCGCGAGCTGCGGCCGGACACCGTGCGCGTGATGTTGACCGGTTTCGCCGAGCTGGAGGCGGCCATCGCGGCCGTCAACGAAGGCAACATCTTTCGGTTTCTGACCAAACCCTGCGAGACGGGCTATCTCGTCGGCGCGCTGACCGCCGCTGTGGAGCAGCATCGCCTGGTCCTGGCCGAGCGCGAACTGCTCGAAGGCACCCTGCGCGGCAGCCTCAAGATGCTCTCGGAAGTGCTGTCGCTTTTGCGCCCGGAGGTCTACGGCCGGGCGGCCCGCATCGCGCCCTACGTGCGGCCCCTGGCCAAGCTGTGCGGCGATCCCTCCGCCTGGCAGACGGAGGTGGCGGCCATGCTGTGCCTGATGGGCTACATCGTCCTGCCTGAGGGCGTCGTCTCCAAGGTGGAGCGCGGCCGGCAGCTCTCGGCCGAGGACGCCGCCCTCTACCGCCAGCACGCCGAGGTGGCGGCCAAGCTCGTGGCCAACATCCCCCGCATGGGCCAGGTGGCCAAGTCCATCGCGTATCAGGAAAAAAACTTCGACGGCACGGGCTTTCCCGAGGGCGGTCCGGCCGGCAAGGAACTGCCGCTGGGGGCGCGCATCCTGCGGGTGCTGCTCGACTTCGACCGCCTGACCGGGGCCGGGCTGGCCAAGGCCGAGGCCTACAAATCCCTCAAGCAGACCAGCGGCCTGTACGATCCCGACGTGCTGGCCGCCCTGGGCGAGGTGCTGGGCGAGGAAGGCCGCTACGTCATCGTCAAGATGGCCATCAAGAACCTGCGCGAGGGCATGGTGCTGGCCGAGGACATCTTCGTGACCCGAGGCGGCCAGGTGATGAAGGTGCTGCCCAAGGGCTACGAACTCTCCGACGTGGCCCTGGCCCACATCGCCAAGCTCGCCCGCTACGACAGCATCACCGATCCGGTGACGGTCATCGTGCCTTCGGACGTTTAGGGGCGCGGCCTCGGCGCTGGTTCCATTATGCGTGGACAGGGGCGCGTTCAGACGCGCCGGAGGTGACCGGGCGGCAGGGGCCGCGTCGGAGACGAGCCGAAGTGGTTGGCCGTGCGCCGCAGGGCCGGCAGCAGGCCGCCGTGGCCGCGACGCAGCAGCAGCAGGCAGACGACCAACAGCACCGGCGGCACGACCAGCAGCGCATGGAGCAGATCGCAGCCAAGCACAAAGCGCCACAACGCGGTCGGCAGATCGTCCTTGGGCATGAGGCTTAAGTCGAAATTCAGGAAATCCGGTAGGATGCCATAGACCGTGGTGTCTGGCCAAGTGCCGTAGAGCAGTTGCCAGCCGACCTTGAACAAGGCCACCAGCAGCGAGCCGACGGTCCAGAGCACCAGCAGGCAGGCGGCGGCAAAGGCCGCCAAGCGTTGGAACGGATCGGCGTTGGTCATGGTCCCTTCCCGGCCACGCTCAGACGCGGCGCAAGAAAGCATGCAAGAATAGCGCCTGCCCACAACGCCTGGGCAGGCTCGGAGGCCGCCGCCATCGCGCCGAGCGTAGCCGGCCTGAAGGTGTTCGGGCGCGGCACGCCAGGCCATCGCCGTCAGCCCCCGGCCTCCCGGTTGCGCCGGGCGGTCAAGGCGGCGGCGATGACCCGGGCCAGATCGGCTTGGCCCAGGGGTTTGGCCAGATAATCGTCCATACCGGCGGCCAGGCAGCGTTCGCGGTCGCCGGGCAGGGCGTGGGCGGTGATGGCGGCGATGAAGACCCGGGAGCGCCGGGGATCGGGCAGGGCGCGGATGGCCCGGGCGGCGGCCAGTCCGTCGAGGTTTGGCATCTGCACGTCCATGAGGATCAGGTCGAAGTCCTCGGCGGCGGCGGCGTCCAGGGCTTGCCTGCCGTCCTCGGCCACGGCGATGCGGCAGCCCAGGCGGCCGAGCAGGGCGGCCAGGACGTCGCGGTTGACCCGGTTGTCGTCGGCCACAAGCAGCCTCAGATTGTTTTCGAGGCGGCAGGCCTGGCGGATGGCGGCCACGGCGTCTTCGTCGTGTCCTTCCCGGAGCTGGTGAGCGCCGTCCAAGGTCTCATCGGGGGTGGTGTCCAGGCCGAAGCGAGCGGAAAGGGTGAAGACCGAACCCCGGCCCGGTTCGCTGTCCAGGCTGATGTCGCCGCCCATGAGCCGGGCCAGGCGGCGGCTGATGGCCAGCCCCAGGCCCGTGCCGCCGAAACTGCGGGTGTAGGAGCCGTCGGCCTGGGTGAAGGCCTCGAAGATGCGTCCGGCGTCCTCGGGCCGCACGCCGATGCCGGTGTCGCTGACGGAAAGCAGGATTTCACGGGTCGCCTCGTCTGGTTCGGCTTGGCCGGCCAGGGCGTCGTCCGGGGCCGTCTCGGCCGGGCGGGCGCTGATGACGATGCCGCCGCGCTTGGTGAACTTGATGGCGTTGCCAACCAGATTGACCAGCACCTGACGTAGGCGGTCGACGTCGCCGATGAGGGCGTCGGGCGTCTCGGGGGCCACGTCCACGGACAGGCCCAGGCCTTTTTCCCGGGCCAGGACGCCCAGGCTCGCTTCGATAAGCGAGAGCAGGCCGCGCAGGGAAAAGGGTTCCCGGGCCAGTTCCAGACGGTCGGCCTCGATCTTGGAGAAATCCAAGATGTCGTTAATGAGCTTTAACAGCGAGGCGGCGGAGTCCTCGATGTCGCGCAGGTAGCTGGCTTGGGCGGCGTCGAGGTCGGTCTGGGCCAGCACCTGGGCCATGCCCAGGATGCCGTTCATGGGCGTTCGGATCTCGTGGCTCATGTTGGCCAAAAATTCCGATTTGGCCTGGCTGGCCGCCTCGGCCGCCTCCTTGGCCATGGCCATGGCCTCCTCGGCCTCGCGGCGCTCGGTCACCTCGTGGATGAGTTCCTGGTTCATGCGGTTCAGGGTTCTGGTGCGCTCGCGCACCATGTCCTCCAGGCGCTCGTTGACCCGTTCCAGATCCTGACGGGCCAGCACCCGGTCGGTGATGTCCTCGGCGATGCCGGCCACCCGGTAGACCACGCCGGCGTCGTCGGTCACGGGAAAAATGCGGGCCGCGATCCAACGCAGGCTGCCGTCGGGACGCATGATCCGATATTCCGGGAACATGCCGGGGCGCAGCGGCCGGCCGGCCAGGCCGGCGATGTAGCGCAGCACCCGGTCGCGGTCGTCGGGGTGGACCGTGTCGAGCCAGGACATAGGGGCGTCGTACAGGCTTGTGGTGGTTTGGCCCCACAGGCGTTCGTAGGCCGGGCTGATGTAGTAGACGCGCTTCCAGTCGGGCGAGCCGAGCCAGAACACCTCGCCGATGGCCTCGGCCAACTGGCGGAATTTTTTTTCGCTTTCCCGCAGGGTCCGCTCGGCGGTCTTGCGTTCGGAGATGTCGCGCACCACGGCGATAGCCCGTCCGGGGCGGCCGGTGTCCATGCCCCGCAGGCTCACCTCCACCCAGAAAAGCCGGTCGCCCTTGTCCCGGGCCAGCCATTCGAACAGCCTCGGCTGGCCGGCGGCGGCCAGGCCCAGGTTGTCCAAGACGCCGGCTAGGGTGTAGGGCGGATACCCGGAGCTTAACCGTTCCGGGTCGAGGCGACGCAGTTCGTCGCGGGCATAGCCGTAAAGCGACACGGCCCGGTCGTTGGCGTCGAGGAAGGCGCCGGTGGCGGCGTCCTGGATGAAGATGGCGTCGTTTGCGGCGTTAAACACCGCCCGATAATCGGCTTCGCTCTCGCAGGCCCCTCCGGCCGGGGACGTGGGGCGGGTCACGGGCAGGCGGGCGCTGACCAGGACGGCCGTCGGCCGTCCGTCCGGGCCGGCCAGGGAGGCCAAGGTCCAGGCCAGGGTAATGCTGCCGCCGGCCGTGAGCAGGTCGGCCTCCAGGCTTTTGGGACCGGACGCGCCGCCAAGCACGGCCTCAAAGGCCTGGCGCAACCGGTTGCGGCCGCCCTCCGGGACGACATGGCTGAAACAATCCGTGCCGACCAGATGGTCCTGGTCCGGGCCGAGCAGGGCCGCGCCCGGGGCCCCGATGCGTCGGATGCGGCCGTCCGTGCCGAGGATGGCGGCGAAGTCTCCAGCGGCGGCGAGCAGGATATCCGCCTGCTCAGCGGGGAGCGGTTCGCGGCTTTCCGGTCGAGGCATGAGCGGCATGGCGTTCCTGGCGTTGGAGATACGAGGCCTGTCAGTATTGCAGTATGCTCCTTTTTGGGTAGTGGGGCAAGCAGGGGCGGCGACCGGGGCCGTGAAAAAAGTTTTCCCGCGCCGTTGGGCCTCGGGGCGGGGACAGCCCAAGCGGGGCGGCGCTTCGAAAGCGCGCGCGGCGGCTTGCGAAGCGGGCGTCACGTCTGAAAAGACGTTTCGTGACTGTTGGTTGCCAGGACAGGCCGTATTGACAGCCGGGCGATCCTTCTTCACCCTCCGGGCACTTCCACCGCCCAAGAGGACGCCGGGCCGGGGGACGGGGCGCGGTCTTGCCGTGGCTGTCGTCGGCCTTGCGCGTCGCCAGAAAAAGGAGTCGCCATGAATACGATGTCGTACGGGGATATGCAGAAGGTGTTGATGGATGAGCTGCGGCTCATGCACTATCCTATCGCCATCAAGTATTTTTTTGACCAAGCCGAATTGGATGCCTTCAAGGCCGAAAAGGAGTATTATCTGCCGGCCAAGGCCTTGACCTTCTGTCAGGCCGAACTTGGCGCGCGCATGGAGGGCATCACCGTCCTTATGGGGCCGGAGCAGCTTGGCTGTTCCAACGCCAAGTGCGGTTTCGGCTGGAAGGAGATCGACGCGGCCGAGATCAAGGGCCATCTCAAATACGTGCGCGACCTGGAGCAGGCCGAGAAGTTCGTGCGCAGCAAGCCGCGCCTGTCCGAAAAGCTCCTGGCCGTGGCCGTTTCGCCCCTGGCCGACACCATGTTCGCACCCGACGTGGTGCATTTCTACTGCGACAACATGCAGGCCTACCATCTGGTCGTGGACTGGATGGCGGCCTTGGACAAGCATCCGCTGCGTCCCAACATGACCATCAATTCGGCCGCCTGCGCCGGCAACGTCCATGTGTTCAACACCGGCGAAGCCAACGTGTTTCTGGCCTGCAGCGGCAGCTACAACGCCGGCAAGACCGAGCGCGGCGAGATCAACGTGGGCATTCCGGGCGCGGACATCGGCAAGGTCGTGGCCCAGCTCATGGCCCGCAAGGAAGCCACGGGCGGCGCGGCCCTGACCCGCTCCGGCCATCCCTTCCCGGGAGCCGACATCTGCAAGAACTGTCCGCTCATCGTCTTCAAGAAGGGCAAGGCCTCGGCCGAAGCCGATTCGTAGTTTTGCCGCCCTGCGCGGCAGCAAAAAGGCGGTCCCGAACGCGGGACCGCCTTTTTTTCTTTTTCCCGGGGCTGTCCGCCCCGGCCAAGGAAGCAGCTCGCCAGGACACGACAGCCCTTCCCCCTTGACCCTTTTCCCCTTTGGGGGGTCTGGGGG
>ALAO01000154.1 GCA_000307955.1 Solidesulfovibrio magneticus str. Maddingley MBC34
CCGCCTCGATGGCGGCGTTTAAGGCCAGCAGATTGGTCTGGTCGGCGATGTCGCCGATGACCGAAAGCACCTGGCCGATGTTTTCGGCCCGGGTTTCGAGCTGGCCCAGGGAAGCGGCCAGATCGGCGGTGCGCCGGGAAACCTTGCGGGTTTCCTCCACGGTTTGCTCCACCTCGCGCCCGCCCATGGTCGCCTCGCGGCTGGCCTCGTCCGAGGCCCGGGCCGTGTCGCCGGCGTTTTTCGCCACTTCCATGACCGTGGCGTTCATCTCCTCCATGGCCGTGGCTACGCGCTCGGTTTCCCGGGCGGTGTTGGACACGCCCGTGGTCAGCTCCTCCATGCGGGCGCTTAAGACGTCCGAGGCGTCGGACAGCTCCCGGGCCACCGAGGTGACCTCGTCGGCCACGGCCAGGAGCTTTTCGCGCTGGGCCTTGATGTGGTCCTTGTCGCGTTCCTCCTGGGTGAGGTCAATGAGCACGCCGATGACGCCGACCACCGCGCCCGAGGCGTTTTTGAGCGGCGAGATCTCGTAGTGCAGCGGAAACACCCGGCCGTCGGAGCGGGTAAACCGGGTGAATCCGCTGGCGCACTGGCCGGTTTCGAGTACGGCGGCGCAGCCCGAGCGGCCGTCCTCGCGCATGAAGCTGTCGGTGACAGGCTTGCCGAGCATGGCCGAGGCGTCCTTGCCGAGAATGCCGGTCAGCGGCGTGTTGACGAACTCGAAGCGGCGCTCCCGGTCGGCCACGAAGATGGGGATGATGACGCCGTTTAAGATGCCCCGGTTGTATTCAAGCTGGTCCTTCATGGAGCCGACCATGGCCGAGAGGTTGCCGGCCAGGGCGGCGATTTCGTCCTTGCCCGGGTCGGCGAAGGTGAGGTCCAGGGAGCCGGCGGCGATTTGCGACGACAGGCCGGCGATTTTTCTCACCCGACTGACCACGGCGAACTTCATGAACAGGAGCAGGGCGGCGAGCAGGGCGACAAGCCCGGCCAGGGAGACGCCGGCCGCTTTCCACTGGTCGCCGGCCAGCCGGGCCATTTCCGGGCTGACGTCCTGGACCACGACCATGGCCCCGAGGATGGGCTTGGACGCGCCGTGGCAGTGGTGGCAGGCCGGTTCGTTCGTCACGGAGCTTACCGCCACGAAGGAGGGCTTGCCGGCCCAGGGGAGGATTTCACCGCCCTGGTAGTCGCCGGCCAGGGCCTTCTTGACCATGGCCGCCACCGAGGCGTCCGGGGTGAGGCGGTCCATGTCCTGACGCGCGGCGGCCGGGTCGGTGGAATAGGTCACATTGCCCTTGAAATCGGTGAGAAAGGCCCGGATGTCCGCGTGGGCGCTGGCGGTCTTGGCGAATTGGGCAACGGTTTCGGCGTTTTTGCCCAGGCGCATGGGTTCTTCGATGGCCATGCGCAGCATGTCACTGGTCTTGCGGGCCGAACGGTCGACCATGTCCACGGTCCCCTGGCGCTGCCAGTGGGCGTTGGCCAGAAACAGGCCGGCAAAGGCGGCGATGGTCAGACCGGAGACGAGGAGCAGCACCTTGAGGCCCAGGGAGCGCGAAACCACGTCAAACATTGCCGGACTCCTTGTGTGGCGGTCCCGGCCGGCGGCGGCCGACGGCGGGACGGGAACGGTTGCGACAGCCATCGAGGGGCGGGGTGGCCGGATCAGTGCGCGCCGGCAAACAGCATGGGCTTGAAATTAAACGAGCGCACCCGCTCGGCGTTGTGGCAGCGTTCGCACTCGCTCATGGCGAGCTTGGTTCGGATAAGCCCGGTGTCGCCGCCGGAATCGACATGGGCTGAACCCGGGCCGTGGCAGACCTCGCAGCCGGCGTCGGCCAGTTCCGGGGTCTTCTCGAAGCTCACGAAGCCGCCGGGCTGGCCGTAGCCCGTGGCGTGGCAGGCGAAGCAGCCGTTTAACTCCTCAGGCGTGAGCTTGGGGGCCATGATCTTGACCGACTGGGAGGAATGGGCTTTTTTGGAATACTTGGAATAGGATTCGTATTCCTTGGGATGGCAGTCCATGCAGGTCTTGGAACCGACATACTTCGCCGGGGCCTGGGCGGCGGCGAGAGGGACAAATGTCGCGGTTCCGATCGGGCAGGCGCATAGACCCGCCGTAAGCAATGCCAGAGTCCAGGCACGCCAACGGACCATTGCGGTCTCCTCTGTTGAGGTGGGAAAATTAACCGCCTTAATAACATCCAACCCGCGAGGATGCAATATGGTTTTTAAAATGGCGGGGATGTGCTGAATGCCCGGGAAACCGTGAACGTCGCCTCGAATCGTCTGGGCAGGGAGCGTCGTCTGCTGCCGGCGACGGGAGCCGGACAGCCAGGGCGGGCATGGGCCGCCGACCGTTGCTCCAGGCGACAGGGCGGTCGGTCGAGTCCTGGTCCCGGGGAAGTGCGGGCCGCAGGCGCGCGTGGGCGCTCTCGTGGCCGGGGAAAAACGAAAACGCCGGGAGAGCGGCTCTCCCGGCGTTCGGCGTGTGAAGGGATCGGACGGCTACCAGTCCAGGGTGGCCTTGAAGGCCCGGGCCAGTGCCTCGGCCGGTTCGGCGCAAAGGACGGCCTCGCCCCGGCGAAGGGTCAGCTCCGGGGCCGTCGCGACGGTCCCGAGCCGGCCGCAAGGCTGGCCGGCGAACAGCGTCTCGAAGGCGGCCTGGTTTCGCGGCGCGACCGTAACCACCAGACGGCTGGTGGATTCGCTGTAGAGGAGCTCCAGGTCGGTGAGGCCACGCGCGCCCGGAGCGGCGTCGCAGTCCAGATCGGCCCCGAGCCGGCCGCCGATGGCCATTTCGGCCAGGGCCACGGCCAGACCGCCGTCGGAGCAGTCGTGGCAGGCCGAGACCAGGCCGGCGGTGATGGCCTCATGGAGCGTCTTGTAGCGGCGTCTGGCCGAGACGGCCTCGACTTGCGGCACGTCGGGGGAGGTGAATCCCAGCTCGCCGGCCAGTTCCGAAGCGCCCAGCTCGGCGGCGGTCGCGCCCAGCACATAGACGAGGTCGCCGGCGTTCTTGAAGTCGGAGGTGACCACCCGGCTGACGTCGGGCACGAAGCCCATGACGGAGAACAGCACCGTGGGTGGAATGGAGATCTTGGCCCCGCCGCCGGAGTAGTCGTTTTTCATGGAGTCCTTGCCCGAGACGCACGGCGTCCTAAACGCCCGGCAGAAGTGGGCCAGGGCCTTGTTGGCCCGCACGAGCTGGGCCAGCTTGTAGCGGCCGTCCGGGGTCTTCTCGGACTCGACGGGATCGCACCAGCAGAAGTTGTCCACGCCGGCCAGCCGGTCGGGGTCGGCCCCGACGGCCACCGCCCCGCGCACGGCCTCGTCGATGGCCGCGGCCATCATCCAGTAGGCGTCGATGTCGGAGTAGCGCGGGCAGATGCCATGGGACAGGGCCACGCCTTCGGGGCGCGACAGCACGGGGCGCAGCACGCCCGCGTCGGACGGGCCGTCGCGGCGCACGCCGACCATGGGCTTGACGGCCGAGCCGCCCTTGACCTCGTGGTCGTACTGCCGGACCACGTATTCCTTGCTGCAGATGTTGAGCCGGCCAAGCATGCGCTTCAGGAGCGCGCCGTGGCCTTCGGCTGGAAGCTTCGGCTCGGTGCGGGCGATGACCGGACGGGTCCATTCGGCGGTCAGCGCCATGCGCGGGGTGCCGCCGTGGAGGAAGCACATGTCGATGTAAGCCACCGTGCGCTGGCCGTAGTAGACGCGCAGGTAGCCGGAATTGGTGAAGTTGCCCAGTTCCGTGGCCTCGACGCCCATTTCCTTGGCTAGGCGCATGAAGTCGGCGAACTTGTCGGGCGGCACGGCCAGGGTCATGCGCTCCTGGGCCTCGGAGGTGAAGATCTCCCAGGGGACCAGCCCGTCGTATTTGAGCGGGGCGCGGTCGAGGTAGAGTTCGCAGCCGCCGGCGTCCTGGGCCATTTCGCCCACCGAGCTGGACAAGCCGCCGGCCCCGTTGTCGGTGATGGCGTTATACAGGCCCATGTCCCGGGCGCGCATGAGGCAGTCGTACATGCGGCGCTGGGTGATGGGGTCGCCGATCTGCACGGCCGTGGCCGGGGAGCCTTCGTGGAGCTCCTCGGAGGAGAACGTCGCGCCGTGGATGCCGTCCTTGCCGATGCGGCCGCCGACCATGACGATGTAGTCGCCGGGCCGGGCCTTTTTGACGTGGCTGGGCTGGCCGTTGATGACGGCCGGCAACATGCCCACCGTGCCGCAGAAAACCAGCGGCTTGCCGAGGAAGCGCTCGTCAAAGACGATGGAGCCGTTGACCGTGGGCACGCCGGACTTGTTGCCGCCGTGCTCCACGCCCTCGCGCACGCCTTCGAGCACCCGGCGGGGGTGGAGCAGGCGCGGGGGCAATGTCCCCTCGTGGAAGGGCGAGGCGAAGCAGAAGACGTCGGTGTTGCACAGCAGATTCGCGCCGATGCCCGTGCCCATGGGGTCGCGGTTGACGCCGACGATGCCGGTGAGCGCGCCGCCGTAGGGGTCGAGCGCCGAGGGGCTGTTGTGGGTCTCCACCTTGATGCACAAATTGAGGTCTTCGGTGAATTTGACCACGCCGGCGTTGTCGGAGAACACGGACAGGCAGAAGTCGTTTTCGCCCAGCGCCGCCCGGATGTCGGCGGTGGAGCGCTGGATGTAGCTCTTGTACAGGCTGGAGATGACTTCGGTCCGGCCGGTCTCGTTGTCGACGTAGGTGATGTCGGCGCTAAAGATCTTGTGCTTGCAGTGCTCGGACCAGGTCTGGGCCAGGCATTCCAGCTCCACGTCGGTGGGGTTGTGGATGAGCCCCCAGGACACGCGGCGCAGCTTGAAGCCGGGCAGGCCGAAATAGGCGCGGATGGCCCACCACTCGTCCAGGGACAGCGCGAGCGTGCGCTCGCGGCCCAGGGTGAGCATCTGCTCCTCGGTCATGTTGAACAGATCAGGTACTTCCACGGTGGAATCGGCCTTGCCCGTGACCTTGGCCGTGCGGGCCGGGAAGCCCGGCTCGGCGGCCCACTGCGCGGCGGATTTCACTTCATGGCGCTGGAGCAGGTCGTTGGCCAACAGGTCCAGGGCCACGTGCTCGGCGGCGGCCTGGTCGGCCAGCCCGGCGATGTGGTACTGCACGCCGGTGTAGACGGAAAGGCCCTTGCGGCCGGCCTCGTCCAGGCCCAGGGCCAGGGCGATGGCTTCCTTGGCGGTGCGGGCCTCGTTGTCGGTGACGCCGGGCCTGAAACTCACCTCGATGACCCAGTCGGCCGGGACGTCGGGGGTAATCGGCGCGGCCGAGGCGGTCTGGACCACGGGATCGTGGAGCACGCCGGCAGCGATGACGGCCTCGACGGACTCGGCATCAAGGCCGTCGACGGTGAAAATCTTGACGATGGAGACGGCGCTGACCGGCAGGTGAAGTTCGCTTCGGATCTTGCCGGCCACGCGCTGGCCGACCACGTCCCGGACGCTTGGGCGCAGGCCCACGGCGACGCGACTGAGCATGGCGTTCCTTCCGTTATGAGGTCAAAGGTGAGCGGACAGGCCGGCGGACGCGGTCCTATTTGTCCCGGGCGAGCATGGGGGCCAGGACGTCGCCGATCAGTTCGGCTTCCGGGGAAGGCGGGAACTTGGCCAGGGCGGCCTGGGCCTTGGCCAGGTAATCGCCGGCCATTTCCCGGGTCTTCTCGGCGTGTCCGCCGGCAACGACGTTGCCGCGCAAATATTCGATGTCCTCGGCCGACAGCTGGTCCTGGCGGAAATCCTCGGCCAGCCGGCGGCGCTCCTCGAAGGGCAGGCCTTGGAGGTAGAGCAAAAGCGGCAGGGTGACCTTGCCTTCCTTGAGGTCGCCGCCCGTGGGCTTGCCCGAAACCGTGGCCGGGGAGGTGTAGTCCAGGGCGTCGTCCACGAGCTGGAAGGCCACGCCGACGTGGTGGCCGAGATCGGCGGCGGCCTGGATCAACTCCGGCGACGCGCCGGCCAGGACCGCGCCGCACTGGCAGGAGGCCTGGATCAGGTAGGCGGTCTTGCCGGTGATGATGGAAAAGTAGGTGTCCAGCGGCAGATCGACGTCGCGCAGGTGGGCGATTTCGAGGATCTCGCCGGTGGCGGTCTGGAGCAGGGCTTCGGAAAGCAGCTTGGTCAACTCGGGATTGTCGTAGTCGGCGACCAGGCGGTTGGCCAGGGCGAGCAGCACGTCGCCGGCCAGGATGGTGTGGGTGGAGCCGTAGCGCATATGGGCCGACTCGCGCCCCCGGCGCAGTTTCGCGCCGTCCACGATGTCGTCGTGCAGCAGCGTGGCCGAGTGGAGAAACTCCAGCGAACAGGCCAGCGGATAGACGTCGTCGCCCCGATAGCCCATGGCCCGGGCGGTAAGGATGGTGAGCAGCGGACGTAGGCGCTTGCCTCCGGCCAGCAGCACATGGCGCACGACCGGCTGGACCATCGGATTGAGCGTCTCGGTGGCGCTTTCCAGGTACCGGTTGATGGCCGGGACTTCCCGACTGACAATGTCCGCGATATCGCTCATCCGCCGAGCTTTATCAGCAATCCTCCGGGGCTGGCAAGGGGGTCGCGGCCGGGAAATGGCGTCGCGACGGCCTATCTGCCCGCTTCGGCCAGCCCGGCCAGACGGGCCAGGGCGGCCCGGCCAAGATCGCCCATGTCCAGGCTGAGCTCGCCGACATAAGCCTTGATGTGGGCGTCGATGACCTGCTGGTCGATTTCCCGGGCAAAAAGCCGCACCAAGGGCGCGACCAGGCCCGGTTCCTCCCGGGCCGCCAGCAGGCTTTGGCGGACAAGCCCCCCCAGGGCCGCGACGCGCTCTCGCCCCAAGGATTTCCTGGCCAGGATGACGCCCAGGGGCACCGGCACGTCGGGCATTTGTCCCTGCCACCAGACGCCGAGGTCCAGGACGACCTGGAGACCGTGGCCGGCGGCGGCCAGGGCGGTTTCGTGGATGAGCAGCCCGGCCTCGGCCCGGCCAGAGGCCACGGCCTCGACAATGCCGTCGTAGCGCACCGGCACGAAGGCGGCGTCGGGCACGGGCAGCTCGGGCCGGTCCTCGGCCAGGGCGGCCCGCAGAAGCGTGGCGGCGGTGGTGCGAAGCCCGGGCACGGCCACGGTCTTGGGCCGGCCGGCAAAGCCCTTGGCGGTCACGAGCTTGGGGCCGGCCCCGAAGCCGAAGGCTCCGCCCGAGGGCAGCACGTCGTAGTCCCCGGCCAGGGGCGCGGCCATGGCCGCCGAAACCTTGACCACGTCGTAGGTTCCGGCCTGGGCGGCTTCGTTTAAGGTTTCCACGTCCTCAAAGGCAAAGGTCGCCCGGCGGTCGGGCAGCCCGGCCCGACCGAGGATGACGGCCCCGAAGATGACCACGTCGTTGGGGCAGGGGGAAATGGCGAAACTGACGGCGTCCATGATGGCCTCGCGGTGCGGGATTTCGGGGAAGGCTTGTACCCCTAAAGGGACGGGGCGTAAATCAGACGCCTCGTGTCGGATCCCTTCACAATACGACAGTATTTATTATGAAAATGGCGTTTGCCAGGGCTGCGACGCTAGCCAAGGAGAACGGCGGCGGCTCGGCCCAGGGCGGCGAAGGCTCCGGGCAGGTCCCAGCCGCCGGGCGGGCGCGCGCCCACGCGGTTGGACACGCTTCGCAGCTCCAGAAAGGGCAGGCCGGCGCAAGCGGCGGCCAAGGCCGCGCCAAAGCCTTCCATGGCCTCGGTGAGCGGAGCGTAGGCGGCGCGCAACGCCGCCTCCCGGGCCGGCGAGGCCGTGACTCCGGCCACGGTGAGGCCGGCCCCGGCCACGACGCCCTCCGGCAGGGCCAGGCCCATGGCCGTCGCGGCCTCGGCCGGGTCGAGATACAGGCGGTCGTACACGTCGCAGCCGTCAACGACGGCCTGGGGAAAGGCGATGCCCCGGGCATCGACCCCGTCGTCACCGTGCAGGCCGTATTCGGGAAACAGCGCGGCGCAAGTCGCCACCACGGCCCCCAGAGGGGCCGCGGCAAGGTCAAAGCTGCCGCAGATGCCGAGGTTGACCACCCCGGCCAGCTCGCCCCGGGCCTCGCCGAGGGCTCGGCCCACGGCCATGGCCGCGGCCACCGGGCCAACGCCCGTGATCAGCACGAGCCAGTCCCGGCCGCCGCGACGCCAAGAGGCCGCGTGTCCTGGCGGCGGCGGAGCCGGCGCGCCCAGGGGCGAGAGCGCGGCGCGGTATTCCTTGGCCGTGGCCAGGGCCAGAAGCACGGGGGCGGCCCGGAAACGGGAAACGCCCCCCGGCCCGCCTTGGCGGTCCCGGCCTGGGGCCGGGGCGCGGGGCGATCCGGGGGGCGAAAGGGACGAGGGCATGGGGCCTACAGCCGCCAGTAGCGGAAACCGGCCGCCTCGGACGCGGCGCGCTCGTGGATGCCCTTGACGTCGATGAGGATGGGCGTGGCCGTGGGCCGGAACCAGGTCGCCAGCTCCGTGAGCGACAACGCCTTGAAGGCGTCGTGGTTGACGGCGATGACAAGGGCGTCAAGATCGCGCAGCTCTTCCTGGCCGACCAGGGTCAGGCCGTATTCCTCCAGGGCTTCCTCAGGGGAGGCCATGGGATCGTGGACCAGGACGTGCATCCGGAAATCGCCAAGCTCGCGGATAATGTCCACGACCTTGGTGTTGCGCAGGTCGGGCACGTTCTCCTTGAAGGTCAGCCCCAGCACGCCGATGCGGGCGCAGCTCGCCCGGCACTCGGAGCGGATGAGCATCTTGATGGTGACTTCGGCGATATGCTTGCCCATGGAGTCGTTGATGCGCCGGCCGGCCGGGATCACCTGGGGATGCAGATTGAGGCTCTGGGCCTTGTAGAGCAGATAGTAGGGATCGACGCCGATGCAGTGGCCGCCGACAAGCCCCGGGCGAAACGGCAGGAAGTTCCATTTCGTTTCGGCGGCGCGAAGGACGTCGACGGTGTCGATGTCCAACTGCTCGCAAATAAGCGACAGCTCGTTCATGAGCGCGATGTTGATGTCGCGCTGGGTGTTCTCGATGACCTTGGCCGCTTCGGCCACCTTGATGGACGGGGCCTTGTGGATGCCGGCCGTGACCACCGCGCCGTACAGGTCGGCCAGCAGATCGGTCACTTCCGGGTTCTGGCCGGCCACGACCTTGACCACGGTGGCCAGCGTATGGACCTTGTCGCCGGGGTTGATGCGCTCGGGCGAATAGCCCACGAAAAAGTCCTTGCCGCAAGCCAGTCCCGAACCCTTTTCCAAAAGCGGCACGCAGACTTCCTCGGTCAGTCCCGGGTAGACCGTGGACTCGTAGACCACCACCGAGCCTTCGCCGATGTGCTGGCCCAGAAGCCGCGACGCGCCGACCAGCGGCCCGAGGTCGGGCACGCGGTTGGCGTTAATGGGCGTGGGCACGGCCACGATGAAGACCTTGCAGGCGGTCAGATCGGTCGGATCGCAGGTGTAGCGCAGGCTGACTTCGGCCATCTCCTCGGGCGAGACTTCAAGCGTGCTGTCCCGGCCGGCCTGCAGTTCGGCCACCCGGGCGGCTTTGACGTCGAAACCGACCACGTCGAAATGGCGGGCCAGGGCCACGGCCAGGGGCAGGCCGACATAGCCGAGGCCAATGACGGCCACCGGGGCCTTTTTGGCGCGAATATCCTCAAAACTGATCAATGGGGTTGCTCCTTTTTAGGGAAGGGCCCAACGGGCCAAATGCCGCGATAGCGCAAAGCGCCGGAGCCGGCAAGACGCACGGCTTTACATGTCGCGGCCGAAAACGTAGCTTTGTCGGATGGAATTCGACTGGAAACTCTTCCTCACCGGCCTAGGCCTCGCCTTCATCCTGGAAGGGCTGCCGTATTTCCTGGCCGCCGAAAAAATGCCCACCGTGCTGCGCGCCCTGTCCGAACGCAAACCCAGCGAACTGCGGGGACTGGGCTTCACCGCCATCCTGTCCGGCCTGGCGCTGCTGTTCTTTTTGCGCGGTACTGGGGGATAAAGAAGGGAAGAGGGAAGATGCCTCCGGCGG
>ALAO01000155.1 GCA_000307955.1 Solidesulfovibrio magneticus str. Maddingley MBC34
CCGCCTGCCTTCGCTCCTCCTGCGCCTGCCCGAGCCTCTCCTCCGCCCGCTTGTCTCTCTCCTGCAGCTCCTTGGCTTTCTCCTCTGCCTGCTTGTTTCTCTCCTCCAGATCCTTGGTTATATTTTGTATTCCAGCATGGGCAGTCATCAAGAAATAGGCAGGCTGCATAGACAGGGCCATCGCCGCACAGACGATAAAAGCAACGGTTCTGTTCATCACGTGTCTCCTTGCTCAACATGACGCCAACGGACTTCAATGTTCCTGCGCCGTTTTTTCTTTACCGCCGGCCCGTCTCAATACCCGCCGCCAAAAAGGCGATGGCGAGATTCATGAGGTAAAATATGCCGCCGAGTACGAGGACGGTATCGTCTTTTGGCATCAGGAGCAGCGTGACGACCTGGCCGCCGCCCAAAAACGCCAGCCAGACCACCGACAAAAGGATCAAAGACCCAAAGGGGTAGGCTTTGGATTCCTGCTGAAAAATGTAGGCAGGGATGAAGAAAAAGACGAACAACTCTATGGTGAAGGCATTGATCATGCCTTCCCGGGGGGTGGCGACAAGGCCGAATTCCACGGAGGCCGCGCCCAAGGCCAAAAATACGATGGTCCCGAAAAACACCGCCGCTTCCACCCACAATAACTTCCGCAAAAACGCCCAAATCGCCGCCCGCTCGCCCCAAAGCCCCGCCCGCCGCAACCAGCGCCGCCAGGGACTGGCGAGCCGGTCGGCGTCGGTCGTGCCGATGGAGCCGTCCTTGGCAATGATGATGATGTCGTCTGCGGGGGGCCGCTTGGCTGCGCGCTGGCGTCGAAACAGGTTCATCGCCGCCTCCGCAGATGCCGTCGGCGCAGTCTGGCCGCAAAGGCCAGGGACTCCGCATAGACAACGACCCACAAGCAGATGGAAAAGACCGGGAAGCCGAGCCAGTGTTTTGGCAAGATCGCCTTCCATGACGCGACAATGATGGAAAGCAACATGATGGAAAAGAAAATCCAGAACCCCTGGGTGCTGCGCCGCGCGTCCACCCTGGAGAGAAGCAGACAAACCAGGATGGCCGCCGGGCTGACGCAATAGCCGAGCCAGATGATGGCCGGACTGCGCAAATACTTTTGCACCAGATCGTACAATTCAGGATCAAGGGCCGGCAGCGGCAAGGCGTAGCAGTCGGCCACGACCACGACGCCGCCGGCCAGGAGCAGGAAATACCCGGCGAGCACCGCAAGCAGCCCGAAAAAAGAGAGCCTGAAACGTCTGCCCCGCAGCGCGCGTCCGCTCAGCCGCTCCACAGCGACTGCGCCGTCGAGGCTGATGCGCACGACTTCCACGTCGTCCGCCGGTTTGGCTGGGCCAGAAGGCACGCGCCGCATATCTTGCCCCTCGCGATGCATGGCCGTCATCCGCGTCTGCGCCTCTGCCATCGGGTGGAAGCGATGTACCCGTAAAGCCCGGTCCAAATCCACAGGGCAATGGCCGGGGCGAAGATCTGGAATGCTCCAGCCGCCTGCCACGATGCGCCGAAGAGGGAGATGAACGCGATGCTCTCAAAGATGCCCAGAGCCTGCAATCGCCCAAGATCAATGCCGGAAAAGAGCAAACAGAGGAGCATGGTCGCCGGACTGACAAGATAGCCGGCAAGAAGAACGATCTCTGAGTCTCGAAGAAGCCGGCCGAGCGCCATGGTGAAATCAGGCGCGTGCTCCAGCCTGGAACTATACAAAAGACCCGCCGCAGCAAGGGTGAACACTACCGTAAAACAAAGATGACTCGAAAAGAGCACGGCAAGCCGCACCGCCGCAAGCGACGGGTAAACGCCGCGCCGCAGGAGCCTTTTCGATGCGGCGTCCGGATCAAGCCGTTCCGTGCTGATGCCGCCGTTGGCCGCGATGCGGACCACTTGGTCCCGGCAGGCAGCTTCTCCCGGCAAAATGATGCGTCCCATAGGAAACACTTAGCCCCGGTTCGGAAAAACAAGATAGAGGACTGTTGGCAAGGCAGCGAAAAACAACGGCCTTACAATGGTGAACTGGCCTTGGGCAAGCTGGGAAAGAAAGATGGAACCGACCACGACGGAGAAAAAATAGACCGTTGGGGAAAGTTCCCTATGCCGAATGATACGGCTCTTGATATCCTCGTTGAGAACGATGGGGATGGTTGTCGCCGACGCCGTGAAAAAATGCGTGTCCCACTGTCGCCAAAGCGTCGCAACGCCGGCCGCGAAACCATCGACAAAGCAGTTGATGAGCATCCCCAGCCCGACAATGACGGCGTAGCCTCTCACCATGGCCCAAAGCGCGATGCGCGCCGCTTCGGCCGGCGGGAACGGCGGGGCCAGACGCCGGGCCAGACGTTTGGCGAAGCGCTGCCAAGAAGTCGGCGGCCGATACGCCTCCGAAACAACCCGGCCGCTGCCCGTGATGCGGACAACCGTGTCCGGGCCGGGGTCAGACGCCGCAGACAACGCAGTCCGCCTGGGGATGCAGGAAGAAATGCTCGGCCTGGAAAAATTTCTTCATGCCCTGGGCGGGATCGGGCCGGTTGGCAAACGCGATCAGATTGGACCGAAGCGGCGGGAAATCCCGCCGGCCGTCATCCGGCACCAGGGCCTCAAGGGCCATGCGGGCCATGATCAGACTGATAAAGCCGATGTCGATGCTCAGCCCAGGATTTTTTTCAAAGGCGTCAAGCCCCAGACCATAGACCTGCTCGTCCGTGGCCCCGGTCGGCTCGGACTCGGCCTCCTCGATCATCATGCCGTGCTGGCGGGCGAATTCCGTGAGGCAATTGTAACACCCCCCCTGTCCCGGCAGATAGCGAAAGACCATGCCCCCCATGCCGCGACGAAAGACCATGGCCGCAACCATGGGCGTGGCCTGCTCCACGCACAGCCGATTGATGCGATAGCGGGCGTTCATGTCATCCACCCCGCACAGCACGAGGCGAAAGGCGTCCTTGGCCGCAACGCCTGCGGCGAATGCCGGCGAGTCCTCGATCTTGCACGGATGGACCGTAACCCGGGCATCCTCGTTGCGGTCCATGATCCAGTCGGCCATGGCCTCGGCCTTGTTGCGGCCAAGACTTGCGCGGCCAAGGACATGGCGCACCAGATTGACCGGCTCCAACACGTCGTGGTCCCACAGCTCGAACCGCGTGACGCCGTTTTTGGCCAATTCCGCCAACGCCGGGGCATTGCCCGAACCGCAACCGGCGGCCATGACGACCCGATCCGCCAGCGACTCGGGATTGAGAATCTTACGAATGCGGCTGTAATCCATGCGTGAGCATCCTGGGATCGAATTTTTCGATCTCCATGGTTTGTTCCTCGCCGCCGACCCGGACGGCGATCCGGCCGGGCGTGGCAGTGCGGAAGATGGCGGTATTGGGACCGACATGCAAGGTTATGTCCTGGGCCGCGTTGATGGCGGCGGAGGGCGACTGCCCAAGGCGCGCCAGCTCCTGGCACAGGGCGGCCAGGGTGGGACCGAACTCGCGGCGCAGATGCCAGGGCATATCCTGTCCTGCCAGTTCCGCTACGCGGGAACGCAGCCTGTAGGGGAGCGGGTCCGCATCGGGACGTGCCGTCAGGCGCGGCGGCGCAACGGCAATGACGGTCTCGGGAGTGATCATGGCCACGCGGCAGTGCTGGGCGAGAAAGGCATCCGGCCGGCGTTGCGTGTCAGGCAAAGGCCGGTGCAGGAGTACGCCGAGGAAAGCGTTGAAGCGTTGCGGATACGCGGCCAGAAAAGCGCGATACCCTTCCAGGTCGCCGGCGCTGAACTGGTCGTAGCCGTTGGAGAGATGGTGGTGGAAGGAACCGAGATAGAGCAGGTCCGGGGCCATGCCTTCGAGAAAGGAAAAGGCCCAGTCCTGCCATTCGCCGTCCTGGAAGAGCATGGTCGGCGAGCGTTGGGCGCGCGGCCCCGGCGGCAGCAGCGCGACGATGCGCAGTCGCGTGGGGACGTCGCGGCTGTCCGCGAAATCCTGGAAGCCAAGCAGCCGTCCGCCGTCTTCGACATTCGGACGCTTTTCGGCGCACCGGATCATGTCGGCCACAACCGCTTCGGAAAAGACCAACTCCACAGTGGCGACAACCGGCGGCGCTGGAGAAGTCGTTTGGGCGGCGGGACTACTCTTCGACCCCGGGCCAAGTGCCATTGCGAATGTAGACCTCGTATTTATTGAGATAGATGGCGATCTTGCCGATCACAAAGGCCAGGGTACAGCGTTCCGGGTGCCAGACCTGCGGGTTCATGTAACAGATGTTGCCGGTGCGATACATGTGCGGTGTAGGTTGTAAGCCGTTCACAAAGGCAACTGGCTGGGAATACGGGTAGTCCTCGAGTTTTGTCAGTTCGACGTCCCAGGTGTTGTCCCAATTGTTGGTGAGCGTCCCCTTGCACTTGGACACGCCGGCTTGGCCGCCGAGCAGATGAAACGACGGGAAAAAGTGCTTGATCTTTTCCTGCTCGACGTACCAGCGGCCGCACTGCTTCAGATCGGCCTTGTCGGCCGGAGAGATAAGGACATCCATGGGTCAGCCTTGGGCGAACTCGCCTTTCTCGTCGATGACCCGGATTTTGTTGCCCGCATCCGGCAAGACGTTCTGGCCGAGCCGCTGAATCCTGCCATCGGGCATGATCTCGATGGGCGTTTCTTCGTGGACCTGGGCGGTCAGGGCTTCCTGGGCGGCCTGCTGCACGGCCCTCCCTTGATTCTTGGGCATACGCTTCCCCTTTTGTCTTCTGGCGTCGCGCCGAAGGACGGCGCGCCTCGCGGCAGCATGGCCCACGCTTTGCAGCCCTTGCCCGCCGCATTTCTCGTCAATGCGGCTTTATTTATAATTGAGGCAATCCGCTGAGGCAAGCGCGTTGACGTCGCCGGAGCGCTACGCCAACCTGTCAAAAATATCGGGAGCAATCCACCTCCTCCAATAGCTCTTGCTTCAATAATGGCAATTCCCTATTTTGCTGCATCCAGTCATGCGAACGTATGACGAAATGAGCAGCATCAAGCCTTCTTGAGCGGCTCCAATCAAGCTCGCCCGCGTCCGTCCGGCAGGAATGAGCACACGCCGGCAAGAGCCGCCGCTCTTCTCGCAGACAGGAAGGAATTTTTATGCCCAAACTGACGGAAGTCCGCATATTCATCTCCTCGCCCGGCGACGTGGCTTCGGAACGGCAACGGGCCGTCAAGGTCATTGAAAAGGTTCAAACGGGCCTGGAGGAGCGGGTCAAACTCACGCCCATCAGTTGGGACGAAAAATACTATACCGCCGCTGCGGGGTTTCAGCCCCAAATCCCTCCGCCCTCCCAGACCGACATCGTGCTGTGCATCCTCTGGAAGCGCCTGGGCAGCGAACTGCCGCCCCAATACGACCGGTCCGACGGCAGCCACAGGACCGGGACCGAGTGGGAATTTGAAGATGCCCTAAACAGCGCCGTCCAAAAGGAGTTCCCGGACATCCTGGTTTACCGCAAGACCGAGCCGGTGACTTTCCTGGCTGAACGGGTGGAGGCCGAGCAGGCCGATCTTTCCCGCCTGGAGTCGTTCTGGAAGAAATGGTTCCACAACGAGCAGGGGCATTTCACGGCGGGTTTTCAGCATTTTCGGGACACCGACGAGTTCGAGATTCTTTTCGAAAAACACCTGCGCCAGTGGCTGGCGGATCGCTGCGGGGACGTCGTCTGGCCGCTGGCTCTCAAGGGGTCGCCGTTTCGGGGCTTGGAACCGTATGACGAAGACCATGCCCCGGTGTTTTACGGCCGTCGCCGGGCCATTGAGGAGGCCAAGGCTCGGCTGGTGACCAGCGCCGTGCGGGGCTGTCCTTTCTTGCTCATCACCGGCATGAGCGGTTCCGGCAAATCCTCCCTGGCCCGGGCCGGGCTTGGTCCCCGGCTGCAACGGCTCGGCGCCGCGCCGGGCGTGGACCGCTGGCGGCGGGCGGTCATGCGGCCGGCCACGCATCCCGGCGGGCCGCAGCGTTCCCTGGCTGAGTCCCTGTTTCCGGGCGAGGCCCTGCCGGAACTGGCCGCCGGCGATTGCGCCGGCCCGGCGGAGCTGGCCGCCTGCATGGCGGAGTCGCCGCAGCAGGCGATCCGGTCGGTGGGCCGGGCCTTGGACCGTGTTGCGGCCGCTATGCGCACGGCGGAAGGCTTTGAACGCGAGGTGGCCGTCCGGTTGCTGCTCATCGTGGACCAGTTGGAAGAATTGCTGCAGAGCCCGCCGGCCGAACGCGATGCTTTTGCGGCGTTATTGGCGGCGCTTTGCCGGGAGGGCCGGATATGGGTCGTCGCCACCCTGCGCAGCGATTTCTATCAGCAGTTCAAGGACGTCCCGGCCCTCTGGGAGCTTAAAGACCAAGGCGGGCAGTATCCGTTGTCGCCTCCCGGGCCGGCGGAAATCCGGGAGATCATCCAGGGACCGGCCCTGGCCGCCGGACTTGCCTTCGAAACCGATGCCCAGAGCGGCGAAAGCCTGGACGAAATCCTGGAACGCGGGGCCAGCGGCCCGGGCTATCTGCCGCTGCTGCAATTTACTCTGGAACGGCTTTTCGATCTGCGGGACCAGCAGAGAAACGTGTTGTTGCAAAGCGCCTACGCCTCCCTGGGCGGCATCGAGGGGTCCATCCGCGCCCATGCCGAGGCCATTTTCCAGACCCTCGACGAACCGGCCCGGGCGGCGCTGCCCCGGGTGTTGCTGCGTCTGGCGACGGTCCGGTCGGACGCTTCCGGTTCGCTCATTTCGCGCTCGACGGCCCTTGCGGGGTTTGCCGAGGGCAGCGCCGAACGGCGTCTGATCGCCGCCCTGCTTGCGCCCCAGGCCCGCTTGCTGGTCTGCGACGGCGAGGGCGAAGCGGTCAACATCCGGGTAGCCCACGAAGCGCTTTTCTCCCACTGGGACAAGGCCAAGGCGATTCTCGACGCGGCCCGCCCGGCGCTTTTGGCCCGGGCCAGACTGGGGCAGGCTGCGGCGTTGTGGGAAGCCGAGGGAAAACGGCCGGACCTACTTTGGACCAGCGCTCAGCTGCTTTTGGACGCCAAGGCCTTGCTTACCAAGCACGCGTTGTCCCTTGACGCCTGGGAGCAGGAGTTTTTGGAGAAATCCCTGGCCCGTTCCAGACGCAACACTTGGCTCAAACGCGCGGCCGTGGCCGGACTGGTGGCGCTGACCCTCGTTTCAGTCGCAGGCGTAGCGTTAAGTTTGGATCAACTTCAGAGGGCGAATCGGCAGACGCGACTGGCGCTCGCAGCCTTCACCCGGCTGGCTTTCGACTTGCCGATACAGCTTGCCAACATTCCAGGAATGTTTGATTTTGCGAAAAGGACCCTTGAGGACAATGTGGGCCTACTTAATAGCATTCTGGAGTTGGAGCCGGAGACGCCGTCAACGAAGTGGCAAAGGAGCAATGTTTTGACTCGTGGCGGCGATACTTGGCTTACCTTGGGCGACACAGAAGCAGCGAAGAAGTGGTACCAAATGGCTCTGGAAATAGATGCACGAGAGGCCGCCAACCAACCGGACGACACTGATTGGCAGCGGAATTTGAGTATTAAGTATCAGAAGATCGGCGATGTGCTGCAAGCGGAGGGTGACACCGCCGGGGCGCTCACAGCCTATCGGCAGGCTCTGGGGATCCAGGAACGTCTGGCCGCGACCGACCCGAAGAACACCGAATGGCAGCGGGGTCTGAGCATCAGCCATGAGAGCATCGGCAATATACTGCAAGCCACGGGCGACACCGCCGGGGCACTCAACGCGTACTGGCTGGTCTTGAAGATACGGGAACAATTGGCCGCTACTGACCCGAAAAACAGCCAGTGGCAGCTGGATATGAGTTACACCAAGGAGAAGATCGGTTCCGTTCTTGAGGCCACGGGCAAAACCGCTGGGGCGCTCAACGCGTATCAGCAGGCCCTGGAGATACGAGAACGTCTGGCCGCCACCGATCCGAAGAACAGCCAAAGACAGCGGGATCTAAGCGTTAGTCAGAACAAGATCGGCGATATGCTGCAGGCCACGGGTGACACTGCCGGGGCGCTCGCAGCCTATCGGCAAAGTTTGAAGATTGCCGAGCGCTTGGCCGCCGCCGACCCGAAAAACGGCCAATGGCAGCGGGATCTGAGCATCAGCAAGATTAATATCGGCATTATACTGCAGGCCACGGGTGACATCGCCGGGGCGCTCACAGCTTATCGACAAGCTTTGGAGATCCTGGAGCGTCTGGCCGCCGCCGAGCCGCAAAATGACCAATGGCGCAAGGACGTTGAGTGGGTGCGCCAGCGCATCGCCAAGTTGAAGAAGTGAGGGCAGCAGTCAAGAGGGGCGATGAACCTCACTTGCCGTTTGTTTCACTGGCCGTCTTGGTCTGGAGAAACTTTGTGGCCTGGGCCAGTTCATTTTCATAAAGCGGCACGAGCGATTTGCCCCCGTCCTCCCGCCACCAGATGCGGCCGATCTTGGCGGCGTCAAGTCGAGCTTGGGCGAGAAGCACAGGGTCTTTGGGAACGGGGAGGCCATTGTCGTCGAGGTCGTACGAAATGCCAATGGACGTCGCGACGGCAAGACGGTCGGCCAACTGGTCATCAGACCCCGTATCCCAAAGATAGAGGGCGTGGTGGCCGCTCAGGGCCAAAGCGCGACCATCGGGACTGAAAGCCACATGCCCATCTTTCGAGATAACGTCATCAATGACAAGGCGGTCTACCAGTCTGCCGCTTTGGCTGTCCCAAAGAGAAATGCTTTCATCATATCCGGTTGAAGCAATAATATCGGCAGATGGACTGAATGCAACGGAGTTTATACTTTCCCCTTCTGCGTGCAAAACTTTAAGCTCTCGACCTGTTGGAAAATCCCATAAATGGATGAGTCCATCCTCAAAATCCATATCGTCAGCAGTCGCAAGCATTATCCCATTATTGGAAAAGGTAATATCATTTACGGTTGACACGTGCGCTTTTAGCGCCAATCGCCGCGCACCTGTTGGAATATCCCAGAGGTAGACAAGCTTGTCTTTCGCGCCTGAGGCCAGAGTATGGCCGTCTGGACTAAACACAAGTGTTTGAATCGCCCCTTGATGCTTCAAGGACTTGTGAAGTTGCTGTCCAGTAGCAACATCCCAAAGCCGAATGCTGCCGTCGCTTTCTCCAGAGGCCAGCAACTGGCCGTCAGGGCTACAGGCAATCGCCGTGAGCGCGCCTCCTCCTTGAAATGCAGCAATCCTTGTTCCAAGAGTCCAGTCCCAGAGGGACAGTTTACCATCTGTCGCTCCAGAGGCGATCAGCCTCCCGTCAGGAGAAAACGCAACGACCTTGACGCTTTCTGTGTGCCCCGTGAGTGTGCCCGCCGGTTCCCCGCTACTCCGGTTCCAGATCATGACCTGCTTGTCTGATGTAGCAGCGGCCACAAAACGGCTGTCAGGGCTGAAGGTAATGGCAAGTACGACTCCAGTCGTCGAAAGCGTCTTGACGGTTCGTGTCGTATCACCTTCCCACAGGCGTACGGCTTGATCCCACCCGCCGGACACAAGATTTTTTCCATCCGGGGCGAAGGCCACTGCGGCAACCCGGCCCTCATGCCCTCTGAGTACGGCCCGGGTTGCCCCCCACCACCCCGACCATGTCCAAGTCCTTACGGTATTGTCCCAAGATGCGCTGGCAAGCATCTGACTGTCTGGAGAAAAGGATAAGTCAACGATCTCTCCTTTATGCCCAAGCAACTCGGTAGGATTAACGGAATCCAAATCAGATAAGTCAAAAATGGAAATGAGGCCACTATATCGTGCGCCGATGACAAAAGACGTGGAATCTGGACTGAATGTGGAGCTTGTAACCCAGTTCCCATGTCTAAGATTAAACGTCGCTTGAATTTTATTTTTATTTATATCGACAAGTTCGACCCCGTTTTTGCTTTCTATGGCACCAAGTGATCCGCCAGGGCTAAGCTTATGGATTGTCTGCACTGTTTTTGATTCTTTTGACAGTTTTCTCCTGAAAACATTCCAATATCGTTGAACTCCATCGTTGCAGTTCAAGACTAAATTCTCGCCAGAATCCTGAAATGTTATGGCAGAAACGCCAGTTATTTTTGCGATTGCATGTGAATCAACTTGCGGTTTGTCCAATTTCCAGATTCGTACGGTATGCTTGTCGCTTAGGCACGCCAACAGCGTACTGTTATGGTTGAAAATGAAATCTGTCACACCTTCATGGTCGATGGAGAGTGCCGCCAATGGATTGCCGTTGTCGCGATCCCACAATATAAGTTCGTTGTCATGGGCCGATGAAGCCATAAATTTCTCGTTAGTACTTATCAACACTTTGTCGACGGTGTCAGTATGCCCTCTAAGTGCAGTCGTTTCAAAATGTATTCTATTAAGTGAGTCTACTATAGAAAAGTGTGTAGCGTAACTGTTGTTGTTTTTTAAGGAACGCGAATACCACAAGAGCGAGTTTGCCCATTCCACATCGTGTCTCGACTTGGACCCTTCTCGACTGTACAGTTCAGATAGTCGCGATTTTGCCTGCAATTCATTTTTCTCCGCCCTTTGTTTTTCATGGAGCGCCTGTTGTTCGGACAGCCAGGCCCTCCAGGCCAGTCCGGCAAAAGCCAGCAACAGAACGGCCATGACCGCCCCGGCTGCCATCAGACGTCTGACGCGCCGCTCGTTTTCACGCTGGCGCAGGGTGTCAAAGCCTACGCCAAGAAGACCGGCCACCAGCTTGAGCAGGGCATTTTGCCTGCCGTCCATGCCGGGCCGGATGTCCGCGGCAATGGGTTCGGAACGCTCTCCTGTCAAATTGCCCTCGGCATCAACGCGAAACCGCATGGCCTCGGGGAAACACTCCGTTTTTTCGTCGCCGGGCTTGTCCGAGGCATTGGGTTCGCCATCCACGATCAGCGACAGAATCCGGTTCTCCCGGCCCATTGCCTTGAAGGCCTTGATCTCCTCGTTGACCCAGATGGAGCGGGCCGCGTTTGGGGAGCAGATGACGATGAGAAAGCGGGAATGTCGGAGTGCGCCGGTAATTTGTTCGCCCAGATCGGCTGAGGTGGGCAGCTCCTCGCGATCCCGAAATACCGGAAATAATCGCTTGGGCAGGACATTTCCCTCTTGCTCTTCAGTTTGTAGGCGCTTGGGAATCTTGTAGGTCTCGATGGCTTTGTGCAGCCAGTCGCCCCATTTTTTGTCTCGGTGGCTGTAGCTGATGAAGGCGAAGTATTTGTAATCGGACACTGCAGAAGTTTCATTACGCATGGTCTGCTCCAAGGGGATTTGGACAAAAGGAAATCCGGTTTCTGTGGAGACAATTCCTACAACCAATTTCAGACTGATTCACGCTATAAGGCAGGACATGGTCAAAGTGCTGCGCCTGGAGGGGGCAATGGATTTCACTTGGCACCAATCCCATGGCCCGCCGCTCCCTCCCTCCCTTACTCCCGATGGGGCATTTTCAGGGGTCTGGCCCGGTGCTGCAACAACCAATCGCCGTTTTCGGCCAAGGCCTCCTTGCCGATTTCCAGCAAAACGCGTCGGCACTGGTCCTGTTCGTCCTGGAGCAACAGTTCTGTGGCTGCCTGCCTGCCCTGGGCAAACAGAAAGGCCATCTTCTCGTAGCGTCGGGAATTCTCTTTGTAGGCCATGGTCTCGGCGTACGCCTTGATCGCCACGGCCAGAGCGAGCAGGAGCGGGCCGAGCAACTGGCAACTCTGTCCGAGCCAGCCGGGAAGGGAAATATGCATGGCGTGGCCCATCTTCGACAGCAGCGTCAGGATGGAACCGGCAACAGCCAAGGGGACGGCAAACTTGTTGATTCGGGCGAACCTGCGGGCTTCACGCTTGGCCGAACCCTCCTGCCCGTTCTCCGGCGTCCCGGCAAAATAGCGGTATTGTCCATCGATCCAGGCGGTCTTGACCCAGGCGAGCCACGGGCCGCTCGCAGGGAGCGGGGGGGGGGACCCGGCCGTAACGCCGCGTATCGCTTGGCGTATCCAGTCCAGTTCCCCGCATTGCCGCCGCATGTAATGGTCGGCCACACATTGGTCCAGGCCGGCGGCGCGCCAGAAAAACTGCACCCGCAAGCCTTCGCTGAGCCCTCGGTAATCCAGAAACCGTTGCTGCCATCCGCCATGCTTGGCCAGCCAGTAGATCCCGAAGGCCAGCACAAAAACGACCATGAAGAGGGCGTCGCCGAAACCGGCGACAACGGTTGATTTCTCCAACTGCATTTCGCCAACGAACAACAGTCCCAAGACCAACAGCGCCTTGAAGGCGAAGATGGTTTTCCGCTGGTGCCGATTGGCGAGCGCGTCTGCTTCGGCGAACCGTTGGGCCAACTCCTGCAAGTCGGGGGAGAGGGCCTCCGGCGGCGGCGAGGCAGCTAACGAGGCCAGGCTGTTGGTGATGGCTGCGGGATCGTCCCGCCGCAGGGCGAGGATATCCTGGTTGCAGCGTTCGATGTTGTGCAAAACGTCCCAATTGTTCTGGCGGCCCAAAGGTGGGTTTGGGTTGTCCCTTTTGCCCGCTTTGTCGGGAAAAAACCATCGCACGACGCCGGGTGCAACCGTCGCCTCTGTCGCCGGACGGCTTTGTCTCGGCGTGGCGATGTGCGCCACAGGGCCGGTCTCCATGGGCTCAAGCAGGGTGCGGCAGAACAGGTGGGGAGGGATGCCAAGAAGCTTATACCCAACCACGTCTGCTGTGCCTCCAGGCTCACCCTCAAGACCGTCCCAAAAAGCTGCCAGTATATGGCAATTATTGACGATTGCAGCGCCAACCTTGGCATATTGCCGAACCCGGACCTCCGGTTGCCGGAGATCGAGCGCGGTGTCGCCCTGGGGCTGGGACACGACGATGCGCGTCGCGGCTGCATCGAGCAGATTCTGAAACTCAGCCCTGGAATCGTCTCCGGCGAAATCATGCAGATACTCTGCTGGAGGCAGCGGCAACAGCGCCCCAAGCTGCGTTCCCGGAAAATCCAGGGCCACCCAGGCGGCCAAGCGGTCTGCTCCCTCGGCCAGCGCCGAAAGCACCAAAAAAGGGGTGTGCGGATAATCGCGGCGCAATTGGCCAAGTATTCGGGAGAAAGCGGCCATCAAGGCGGGCCGGTCCGCCTCCCGCAGCAGCCGATGGCCGGTGACGCCGATCACAATGGGGATTGGACCCAGGGAGGCGGAACGATTTCGGAGATCGAAGGTTTCTTCTGAATTCTGCGATATTTTGTTGTGATCATGCATGGTCAGGGATCCCAAGTAAAGCACTAGATTTCATCGCACATCTCGTGATTTCTTTATTGAACGAAACGAACAGCAAGCCGAGCATCCGTGTGAACAAAGCGCGTAGGATACCCGCAAGCACCGCTTTGCTCAATGGCAAGTCTGAGGTGGCTGGTGCGCCACAGACCTACTGATGACTGTTGGCAGACACCCGTCGTCGCCCCCTGCGCGGGGGCGTGGATTGAAGTGGTATCTGGCCCCCTTGCCCGATTGGGCCGGTCGGAGTGCGTATGCCCAGATGATAGGTACACTTCAACCCTGGGGCTACCCTCAAGAATTGATCGATCGAAGATTCGCGGCAAGTCGCCCGCCGATGGTGCGCGTTGGGGGAGAGAAAAAGCGGACCAAAAGGTGAAACACGGGTTAAGATTGACTAAAAATAATGAATTATATTAGTAAGTAGAGTGAAGAATAGGGAGTGATGGGCGAAACGCGGTCAATCCGGGGTGAAGGTTTGGCAGGTTCTTGAGGTTTTGTCCCAGCCCTCAAGACGATCTTGTCTTCTTCACTGTTCTTTTTGTCAGCTCTTTAAGAAAGAACCTTCAAAACCTCAGAAACCTATGCTTCGCCTGCCTTGACTTGGACGACCTGCCAACTGGCCATATTCGGGCCGGGGACTTGGACGAGCCGCAACCCATCGACGACACGGCCTTTGTGGCGTTTTAGCCAGTGGCCCAGGCGGCGGGCGTTGACCCCAGGGCCATTCCTCTCGCCGGCGATGTCGTCAAGGACTTCAAAAAGCCCAGAGTCGTTTGAGTGGCAGCGTTCTATGAGGCGCTTGATTTTTATGGCGCTTTTTCCAAACTCCTGCCACCAAAGGGTGAGGAGCGTGCGCAGTTGCCCCAGTTCTGGGTCCTCATCCATGATGGCGTCTCGGCTGGCGCAAGGGTCCGGTTCGCCGACCCACATGAGCGCACTACGCACCAAGGCAGACCACTGGCCGAAACCGCCGAAAGGGGTTCCACCCATGTCTGGCCGACCGGCGACGATGTATGCCCGCATAATGGTCAAATAGGCGCTGACATACTCGGTGCGGTTTTGGAGTACGCGCTCGAGAGGATCAAAGGAGAATTGACGTTCCTCCGGGCGTTCGCATCCTGGGTCCAGCCGGCAGAGCAAGGAGCGGCGAGGTAAATCGCCGGCCAATACCAGATTGTTGCCGTTGGCCGACCAAAGAGTCGTGCTGGGTATTTCAACGCTTGGCGAAATGCCAAGCGGTCGGACTTTGACTGTGCTAGCTGTGATGGCTTGGCATAGTAGGTCAGATTGCAATATCCCATTATAGTTGTCCAAACTTACGAGTGGATCTCCGGACAGAAGGCTGCCTGATAGGCGCTTTTCAAGTTCTGCGCTGTCGGTCGTCGCTGCAAGGACTGCAGTCCTTCTGCCTGTTGCTATTATAGCTGCAATGTCCATTAAGTATGATTTTCCACTGCCGCGCACCGGTGCCGTGATAGCGAAAAGAGGTATGTGGTCGAGGATGGGGCGTACCATGGTGCTGATAATCAGAGCCAAGGCGACGGTGCGGTCCACGGGTTCAACAAAACTGAATCCTGACAGGAGATCTTTGATAAATTCAAGCTTATCTGTGGCTTCCGAGCGTGTCGGCTGGCTAGAGATTTTGACGTTGAGGCGGTGAGCGAAATAGTATTGGCTTTGGGGGTCATATCCCGGCGTGAGCAGCAGGGAGCCGTCCGGTCGTAAAGTTGGACAAGTCAAAATACCCCGCAAGGGCGGCATGGGCCACAGGCCGGCGCGTCCCATGATGGTGTCAGCGACATCTTTGGGTGGATCGGCGGCGCGAAGCTCACCACTTCGGCGATCCAACTTTACAAATCTTCCATAACGACCCAGCACATCCAGAATGAACGACTTTTTGGCCTCCATAATAACAAATTTCTCTTGGGAACATGCAGTAGCGAAACTTTGCGAAGATGTCGGCAGCGTTCCTAGGCGAACAAGTTGGCTGCCACGTTGAAATATTTTGAACTCATTTGGTAAATCGCGTTTTGCAAGAACTGCCTCGCAGGCATCAACAAGCTCGCCAGAGGCCCCTTTTTCTATCCGAATAGCGGTTGGTATATTTTGCTTGCTTGTGGAATTTTGGTATGTACTATTGCTTGTAATTTCGTGTTGATCTCTGGTAATGTCTCTAAAATCTGGTAATGCTAAGGCGTGCTGTTTAATATGCTGCATGACATGTGCGCTATCCCAGCCGTCTACCTCAGCATCAGCCAAGTCCCAGCCGGATTTAACGCTCGCTGGCGGCAAGACAATGTGGGCGGCTGTGCCCATTGATGCAAGGACTTCTGCCACGCCTATCGCCGCCTCATAGCCGCACCTGTCTGCATCAGGCCAGATAAAGGCCGGCTTTCCTGCTAGTGGCCTGAAGTCGGCCTTATGAACAGCCCTCGAGCCTCCTGGCCAGGAGACGGCTACGGCATCTGTAAGAAGGCGTTGGGCTGCGTCCGCTGTTTTCTCGCCTTCGCAGACAAGAACGAAGTCATCCGTGGTCGAGGCAGATAAGCGGTCAAGGCCATACAGGGGGCGGGGGACAGGAAAGCTCTTCCATTGCCATCGAGGCTTGCCGTTGGCCTCGCCGTAGACCTGGGGGAGAACTTCTTTGCCTCCGTCAGGCAGATTGAAGCGGCAGGCATAGCCTAGGATCTGTCCTTGCTCATTTCGATAGGCCCAGCGGGCAGCGACGGTCCGTGTGTCCCAGGAACCGGCAACTTGGCGTCTGATGATGTCTGGCGGCGCGGGGGCGTGCGATGGCACAGGCATGATGATTTGTCCTGATGAGTTAGCGGCCGTTCCCCTGGACTTGTCCGCTTTGTTCAAAAGGCGGTAGTGAGTCTTGTCTGAAGAAACTCCTAAGTTTTCAGCGAGTTGTTGTGCTGCAGCGCTTTGCCGCAAGTCATGGATAGCCGCGAACAGGGAGACCAGATCGCCGCCCTTGGCGTCCGTGGCAAAATCGGCCCACATGCCGGTGGCAAGGTTGACTTTGCACGATCGGCCTTGTCCGCCCTCAAGGCTGGCACAGACGTATTCCTGCCCTTCTTGGCGTCCCCCCGGCAGCCAGGTGGGGAGTAGCTCGGTTATCCGTCCAAGTGCAGAGGCGTTGACGCGCCTGAAAGAGTCAGGAGACATCTGCTTATGCTCCATGGTCAGCCCGTTGCTTGTCGTAGCCAGGGCGCTCACGCAGGGTGGTTCGCCACCAAGTGAGGAACGGATCACGCCGAATCAGTACCTTGCGCCCGGAGTAGATGAAGCAATCAGAGGGTATTTCGCCCCGACTGCGGGCATTTTGTACCGAGGCCCAAACGATAGCGTCGCCTGTCAGGATGTCGAGGGATTTGCCGGCGAAGATTGGCGGGAGGGCCGTCTGCATTTCGGCGACCACAGAGTCGATGGAGACTTGCATGGTGACCTCCGGTGGGGTGTTGGCCTCACTGGAGCACAAGCAAACAAAAAAGGCTCGACAGTTAAGAATGATCCTAAACTGTACCAGGCAAAAATTAGGTTAAAGGTAATACCTCGTGGCGGTTGACGCAGTCGCGGGTCGCCCGGAGGTATCGACGGAGTGTGTTTTCATCTCTGTCTGTTATAGCAAAAGATGCATATCTGGTCGTGAGGTTTTTTATTGATTGTTGCCAGCTTATCCCTTTGACTTCAAGGTCGTACAGGGCAAGTCCAATAGCGCGTCCTGCGTGATTGTCTCGCTGCCGGTAGCCTTTGGGTATGTAGAGTCCTCGTAGTCCGGCAAAGGGGAATGTGCGTTGTGTTGTTGTGGGAGGGCGTTCTTTCCATTCTTTTGTAACCTCTTCGAAGTTGTTTTTGAGGATATTTATATGAGTTGCTAGGTCGATGTTTGGGTTTATGTTGAACAAAATTGTGTCGCTTGAAATGATAAAGTGTATGCACTCTTGCTCGTCGTGGTGTCCGTCTCCTCCTGTTTCGTCTAGGTAGAGACTGTCTGGGGGATAGGGCTTAAACGGAAATTGTGTGCTCGATTTGAGCGCTGACCCTAATATATCCGATATGTCTGGTCCTTCTGCTGGGTCAAGATGTCCATGTTTATATGTTTTATGAAAGTACTCAGGAGATGGTTTGCCTGTACTAATTGCTCTGAAATAGTCGCAGAAGTAGTTTTGATTTCTGCGATCGTACTCCCATTTCCAGAAAAAATAGGCTCTGGTGCGAGAGTCATATCCATCCCACCATATATTATTCATGATCGAACTCTTTATGTGGTGTTGCTTATTTGTAAATTCAGTTTTAAAGGGATGTTGCAAAAGGGTAGCATGGCATCAAAGTGCTGTCTTGGATTGGGGCTAGTGCGCTGTGCAGTATTTTGCCTCGACAGCAGGCCATGCGGCTACGTCTGAATAAATATAACGTTGATTTTGTATCTGGTGATATGGACATGGATGACGCGCAGAAGGTCGGATTGGTCCATGTCGATCCTGCGACGCTACACTCCCAATAACCGTTTTGGGGTCGACCTTGAGACCCTGGGCAGGTGACGCGGGCATATCGTCTTCCTGAGACCGGCGGCACGATGATCACTCACGGCCTAGGTCGAAAAATGGCGTTATCGTGCTTCTCGTCGAAACCCGCACTGAGTGCAAAACACCTTGTCCTCTGCTCTCCAGGAAGGTTTTCCACAGGCTGGACAACGAGGCCCATGCACGGCCCCGCAGTCCGGGCACTTCAGGACGTAGGCATCTTGCGGCAGGGTCAACCGTTGTCGCTTGTCCGGTTCATGTCCGCAGGGGGGATGAGGCCAGCTTTCTTTTTGTTGTGCCGCACCAAGCCAAACTTGGAACCATTCAGCTTCGAGCATCAAGTACGGCTCTTCCGCGCCGCACTGGCGGCACACGGCCACGCTCTGGCGGATGACATTCTCCGAGCCGCAGATGCCACAGCAACCCCTGTCTCGCCGTTTGTCCTTGCAAGCCGTTTCGTGACGATCACGGCGAACCTTGCGGGTGTCGGGGCCATCTATTTCACAGGCTTCCCGCAGGAGGTCGTGTTTTAGTTTGGTGTCCATAAGACCCTCGTTGAAGGCGTTTGGGGTTACATCTATCCCCAAACGCGCTCCTTGCCCCGGTCGCCGAAGAAGCCGGGATAGATCGGGGACGGCTCGACGCGCACCTGAACACGGTAGCCGAGGGCTTCAAGGGCCATCTCCAGATGGTCCCACTTGGATCGGTGGTAGAGGTCCAGCAGGCGGCGCACGGACTTGGCGTCGGTGTGCAGCCGGGCGGCCATCTTGAGTTGTGAGACGCCTTGATCCTTCATGCCCTGATAGACGGCCAGCTTGACCACGGACATGGGCGGCAATTCAATCACGGGTTCCCCTGGCGCGGGGGCGCTCGGGTTGGGGATGTCCTCGCCGTCGTCCATCATGGCGGAAAGCATAGTCAGGGCCGCGTCAAGCGCCATGTCCAGAGCCTCGGCTTCGTCCTGGCCGAAGGTCATGGTCCCGGGGATATCGGGCACTTCGGCAATGACGGTTCCGTTTTCGTCCGGGGTCAGCACCACGGGGAAGCGCAGCATATCAAAGCTCCTTGGGGTCAATCCCCAACTGCTTGCACAGCATCTTGATGAAGACGGGGCCAATGTCCGCGTCTCCGTGGACAGGCAGCGGGGCCTTTTTGCCGCCATGGCGAAGCAGGCAATGGCCGCCTTTTCCTCTGGACGGCTCGACCACCACGCCGAGGGCGACCAGCCGCCGCAACAGTTCGCGCCCCTTCATGGCAAACAGGTAGGGCAGAAATGCCCGATGGTCAATGGCATGGTTTACTCCTCGCCCAGCAGGACGACCTTACCCCGGGTTCGAACCTTGGCTTTGTCCATGCCGGCTTCCAGGGTCTTGACCGCCCGGCGCAGCTTGTCCGGGGAAAGGTGGCTGTAACGCTCAGTCATCGCCAGCGTTCCATGGCCCATGAGTTCTTTGACCGAGTAGAGGTCCACGCCTTGCTCGACCAGCCATGACGCGAATGTGTGGCGCAAAGTGTGGAAGACGACCTTTTGGCGTGGATCGGTGACGCCGTTGTTGAAGCCGAGAGCGGCGACCACGCGGTTGAATGTCTCGGAAATCTGCACGATGCGCCCGCAATTGGCGGACTGGAAGACCAGATCGTTGTGGCCTCGTCGTTCCATGCCTGCCAGCATGGCCGCCACGGCCTCGGTCATGTAGGCCGCCCGGGTCTTGCCGCTTTTGGTGTCGCGCAGGATGAGGACGCCGCGCTCCATGTCTACGTCGCCCCAAGTGAGGGAGAAGATTTCGCCGGCGCGCAGGCCGCAGTGCAAGGCTAGGAGTGCCATGTCGTGAACGTTGGATTCTCGTTCGGCTAGGGCGGCAAGGAGGCGGTCAGCCTCTTCATGGGTCAGGAAGCGCAGCCGGCGGGCGTCGGCAGAGGGCTTCTTGACCAGGGAAACCGGGTTGTCGCCGGCATAAAGGCCGTGGCGCTTAGCGAAGTTAAAGACTTGTCGCAGGGCGGCCAGGACGTGCCGAATCGTTTGGGCGGATCGGCCGGCCTCGGTCATGGTCTTCTTGATGCGCTCCAAATGGATCGGCTTGATGTCGCGCAAGGGCTTGTCGGCCAGGGTAGGGGAGAGCCACAGGCGATAGGCGGCTTCCTCGGCATAGGCCGTATGGGCGGCCTTGTTGGCCTGGGCAACGGGTAGATATTTTTCCCAGGCTTGGGCAAGGGTTGTTTTCTCGCGTTCTTCGATGGCCCGGGCCTCGTTTTCGGCTTGGCGCTTTGCCTCGGCTTGTTTGCGTTTCTCGGCCAGGGAGGTCGCGCCCTCGCCGGTCCTGGCCGCCTCTTGGAGCTTGGCCAGGGTTTGCGCTGCCTTGGCCGCCGTCCAGCCCTGGGACGCCCAACCGAGGGCCTCCTCGCGGCGCGTTCCGGCCACCCGGAAGCGGATGGCGAAATACTGGTCAGGCTTCACGCCGTGCTTGCGGGTCGGGTGCTCCCGATACCGGACGCCTTCGTGCTTGGTCTGCTTCCAGGTGTAGCCCATCGCTGTCCCCCGGCTTGTCCCCCAAGATTTTGTCCCCCACCTGTCCCCCAAAATTCGGGGAAACAGGGTGAAAATGGGTGAAAGCCTATGAGTGGGAAGTATGGATTAACATCTTAATAGTCAACGCTTTTATGTGATCCTGTGAAGTTTGGTGAAGGTCTAAATAATCGCCTCCTAAGCGATAGGTCGTGCGTTCGATTCGCGCCGGGAGCACCATAATTTCAAGGGGTTGGACTGATGAGGTCCAACCCCTTTTGTTTTGTGAGTGGGGGCAGGCGGTTGCATCGTGGGCTTGACCCCTGTGTGGAGATCGGCGGCAGAGTGGCGTGATCGGGAAGGGACGGCCGTCGAGGGCGGGCGGCGCACGGTGCGTCGCAGGGCGCGCCCGGGAGGCCGGAGGGCTGGCGGTCTTATTCTTCCTCGGCCTTCTGCTTGCCGGCGCCGGTCATGC
>ALAO01000156.1 GCA_000307955.1 Solidesulfovibrio magneticus str. Maddingley MBC34
CTCCGGCGGCCGGGGGCCTGAGGCCCCCGGACCCCCCAAAGGGGAAAAGGGAAAGGGGGGGAGGCCCGTCGTATCGCAATAACAAAGCCCCGGCGCGCCTGTGAAAGGCGCGCCGGGGCTGTCGTTTTCCTGTGGCGTCTGGTCGGCGCTAGCCGAAGGTGCGTTTGAACAAGCCGTCGATGGCGGCCAGTCCGGCCTCGTTGGGGAAACGGGTGCCGGTGCCGGTGAAATGGGTATGGGTGATGACCGGCTCGCCGCCGGCTTTCCAGGCCCCATGCTCCCAACTGAACCAGGCCTGCTTCTCCTGGCAAAAGACATGCAACGGCTTGTTGCAGATCTTGGCGAATTCCGCGCCCCAGCCCGTGCCGCCGGTGACCGTGCCGTCTTCGAGGATCGTGCCGACGACGAAGATCTCCAGGCCGGCGTCAATCTGGTGCATGATGGTGCGCAGCACCATGCGGATCTGCGGGCCGTTGCTGAACTTGCGGCCCAAAAGCTTGGAGACGTAGGTCAGGCTCACGTCTTTTTTCTCCAGCTCCTCGCTGGTCAGTACGCGGATGCCGCGGGTGCGGTCGATGCGATGGCCTTCGAAGGTGAAATTGACTTCCGCGACGCCGTAGCGCTCGGCCTGTCGTCCGAATTCGGCTTCAGCGCCCTGGGCGCCGCCGCTAAAGAGCGTGAAATTCGTGGCGGTGGGCATTTCGACTCCTTGGCAGTTGGTTGCGGGTCCACCGGATGGGTGCGCCGATCCTCCCTTTTGCACCCTTTCGGGCCGTTTCGCAACTCTCGCCAACCCCTTAAGCCGCCGGCGGCGGCGTTTGCTGCCCTAAAAGCCGCAGCAGGCCGTCGAGGATGGTCAGGGGATGGGGCGGGCAACCCGGGATGTAGAGATCGACCGGCAGATGGGGCGTGGCCCCGCCGGTGGTCTCGGGGCTGCCGGCGAAAAGCCCGCCCGAGATGGCGCAGGTTCCGATGGCGATGCCCACTCGCGGATCGGGCACGGCGGCAAAGGTGCCCACGGTGGCGGCCAGCATGTTGCGCGTCACCGGACCGGTGACGGCCACGCCGTCGGCATGGCGCGGCGAGGCCACGAAATCGATGCCGAAGCGCCCAAGGTCAAAGACAATGGTGGTCAGCACGTTGGTGTCGGCCTCGCAGGCGTTGCAGCCTCCGGCGCTCACCTGGCGCAGGCGCAGGGATTTGGCGAAAAGTTTGAGCCGGGCCGGCTCCAGGGGCGCGACATGGGGCTGGCGTCCGCCCGGGCGCAGCACCAGCCCGTCCCGGGTGGAGGAGGCCAGCCTGTGGTCGCGAGAGAAGCTGATCCGCCGGCCCGGGCAGGCGTCGGCGCAGGTCCCGCACAGGATGCAGCGGCCAAGGTCCAGGTAGAGGCCGTCTTCGTCAGCCCCCAGCGCCCCGGTGGGGCAGGCCCCGGCGCAGGAGGCGCAGCCCTCGGCGCAGGGCGACTCGGCCAGGACCGGCAAGCCCCGAAAGCGCGGCGACAGCGGCGGCATGGCGGCGGGGAAAGCCACGGTGCGCTTTCCCTGGCGCAGGCGTTCAAGCAGGATGTTGAGCATGGGCGCCGGTCCTAGAGATCATGTCCGCAGTAGGACAGGTTGAAGCTCTTGTTGCACAGGGGAAAATCGGAAATCTGCTGGCCGCGCAGGGCCACGGCCAAGCCGAACCAGTTGTGGAAGGATGGATCGACCACCTTGTAGGCGGCGAAACGGCCGTCGTCGCCGGTGACGGCCACGTGGCAGATCTCGCCTCGCCAGCCTTCGGTGAGCCCCACGGCCACCATGCCGCTCGGCAGCCCGCTTTCGGGCGCGTGGCGCACCGGCCCTTCGGGCAGGCCGATCAGGGCGTCGTGGATGAAGTCCAGCGAGGCCTCCATCTCCAGCCGGCGCACCAAGGCTCGGGCGTAGACGCCGCCGAAGTCGTGGAGCTGCATGGGGATGTCCTTGGGGCCGGCCCCGGGCAGGGGGAAGGCGTGGCGGGCGTCGCGGGGCAGGCCGCAAGCCCGGGCCGGCGGTCCGACCAGCCCGATTTCCCGGGCCGTTTCGGCGCTGACCCGCCCCGTGCCTTCGAACCGGGCCAGGGTGGTGGAAGACAGGAACAGCAGCTCGGCCGCGCCGAAGGCCGCCCGGCGGGTCAGCTCCAGGCGCGAGAGCAGCTCGCGGATGGTCGGCTTGTCGAGGTCAAAGGCCACCCCGCCCGGCCGCACCAGCCCCCGGCCGAAGCGGTTGCCGCAGACCAGCCCGGTGAGATTGAGGAAATCGCCTCGGATGCGGCCGCAAAACGCCATGGTGGGCTGGTAGCCCACGTCACCGGCCATGGCCCCGAGGTCGCCGGTATGGTTGGCCAGGCGTTCCAGCTCCAGGGCGATGCGGGCGATGGCCCGGCCCCGGGCCGGCACGGCGGTTTTGGTGAGCGCCTCGACGAGGGCGGCGTGGGCCAGCCCGTGGCCGATGGTGGTGTCGCCGGCAAGCGTCTCCATGAAATGCACGGTGCGCTTGTCCGGGCCGCCGATAAGCCGGGCCTCGATGCCCCGGTGCTGGAACCCCAGGCTGATTTCCAGGTGGTAGACGTCCTCGCCGAAGCATTGGAAGCGGAAATGCCCGGGTTCGATGATGCCGGCGTGGACCGGCCCCACGGCCACCTCGTGGGCTTCCTCGCCGCGAAGCTGAAAATGGTCGGTCACGCCCGGGGCCGGGCGGGGCTCCTCGGGCCGGGCCGGGCAGCCGGTGAAGCGCACCGGCTTGAGCCAGGGATGGCCTTCGGGGATGATCCCCCACTGCTCATGCACTTCACGCTCGAACAGATGGGCCTGGGGGCAGTCCGGGGTCAGCGACGGATAGCTTTCGGCCGGGACCTGGCGCAAAAACGCCAGCCGGCCGTCGGCGTCGCGGCCAAGCAGGCAGCACAGCCCGACGCCGCCCGGACAGGGCAGGCCAAAAAGGGCCAGCATCCGCCAGCCCGCGTCCACCCGGGCCAGAATCTCGCGCCGAAACAGCACCGGCGGCAGCACCGCCGCGCCGGCCAGGGGCACGGCCTCAAAATGGGGAAATTCCATTCCTGCTACCCTCCCAGGGAGACGGCGGCGGCCGCCCGGGCCAAGACGTCGGTCAGGCCCTGGGGCACGTAGAGCCCCAGGGTCAAGGCGGCGGCCAACAGAGCCAGGGGCGAGGCCACGGACAGGACGCGTTCGGGACCGGGATGGCGCACGGCCGGCGGCAGCGGTCCCTGGACCATGCGGCACACGGAGGTGGCCATGCCGACGAAGATGACGGCCAGGGCCACGACGTAGACGGTGGCGGCCAAGCCGTGGCCGCTGGCGAACATGGCCCGCAGGATGGCCAGTTCGCTGACGAACAGGCCAAAGGGCGGCGAACCGCAGATGGCCAGGAATCCGGCCGTCCACAGGGCGGCGGTGACCGGCAGCGCCCGGGACACGCCCCGGGCGTCGTGGCAGGAGCGGGTGTGGTAGACGGCCAGGATGTTGCCGGAAATCAGAAACAGCGCGCCTTTGGTCAGCGAATGGTTGACGGCGTGGAGCATGGCCCCGAAGGCCGCGCCGCCGCCGATGCCCACGCCAAGGGCCAATATGCCCATGTGCTCGACGCTGGAATAGGCCAGCATGCGCTTGTAGTCGCCAAGGCCGACGATGAAAACGGCGGCCGTGACCATGGAGATGAGGCCAAAAAGCACCAGCAGCTCGCCGCAAAACGGGCCAAGCCCGGCCGGGGACAGGATCTGCACGGCCCGCAGGATGCCCAGGAAGGCGCAGTTGAGGAGCGCGCCGGATAAAAGCGCCGAGACCAGGGACGGCGACTGGCTGTGGGCGTCGGGCAGCCAGTTGTGCATGGGGGCCAGGCCCATTTTCGAGCCGTAGCCGACCAGCAGGAAGATAAAGGCCGCCCGCAGCCAGGGCTTGGCCGCGCCCGGGGCCAGGGGCAGCAGGTCGGCCAGGTCCATGGAGGCCGCCGGGGCCACCGGGTCGTAGAAGGCCACGGACACGAGGATGTTGCCCAAAAGGGCCAGGGCGATGCCCACGGAGCAGATGACGAGATACTTCCAGGTGGCTTCCAGGGAGCGGCGGTGGCGGTGGAAGTAGATCAGCGGCGCGCTGGACAGCGTGGTGGCTTCGATGCCGACCCACAGGACCGAGAGGTTGCGCGTGGAGCAGACCACGGTCATGGCCGAAAGGAACAGGCACAGGCACAGGCTGAACACCCGTTCCGGGGCGTTCACAAAGGTCGCGCCGTCCTGGAAGTCGCGCTTTTCGTGGACCGCCCCTTCGTGGCGCAGGTAGCCCACGGCGTAGAAGGCGGCGGCGGTAAAAAGCAGGCTGGCCAGGGTGAGGAACAGCTGGCCCAGGGGATCGAGTTCGAGCAGCCCGCCGTAGGCCGGGGCGGGGGGATGGACCCAGGTCGTGCCCACCAGGGTCAGATGGAGGCAGCCGACCACCACCAGCAGCCAGCGGCGCGGGCCGTCGGCGGGCATGGCCAGGGCAATCAGGCCGGCCAGCAAGGGAACAAGAGGCAAGGCGGCAAGCATGGGTTAGTCCCGCAGGCTGCAAAACCGTCCGACGTCGATGGACTCGAAGGTTTTGTTGATGTGGTGAAGGGCGATGCCCATGACGAAGACGGCGACGAAGACGTCCAGGAGCACCGAGAGTTCGAGCCAGACCGATCCTTGGGCGGCCAGTGGCACGCCCAGGAGAAAGATGCCGTTTTCGGCGGCCAGATAGCCGATGACTTGGGTGAGCGCCTTGCGCCGGGCCACCACCAGGGTCAGGCCCGAGAAGATGGAGGTCAGGGCCGCCGGGAATAATAGCGGCGGGAAAAGCCCGGGCGGAAACGGCAGGCGCGACTCCAGCCACAGGGAAAAGAGCAGACCGCCCACGCCGGCCAAAAGCGACATGTTGAAGCCGAAGTAGGGTTCGACCACGGGATTGACTTCCAGGCGCGACAGCGTGCGGGCCACCAGCCAGGGAAAGCCGATGCCCTTGATGGCCAGCACGGCCAGGGAGAGAATCAGGCCATGGCCGTGGGGGCCGGCGATGGCCAGGGGCGTGGCGGCCAGGAGCACCCCTTGCAGGGCGGTAATCCGGGTGAGCGTTTTGAGGCGCGTGACGGCCAGATAGGCCAGATTGACCACCACCAACGCGACGAGCAGCGATTGTATCGCGGCCATGGCTACCTCCACACCGTCAGGACCAGGGACAAGGCGGCCAGGGCGCCGGCCGAACCGAGCAGGCGCGGCACACGCAAAAGCCGCAGCCGGGCCATGGAGGATTCGATCAACCCCACGGCCACGGCAACGAGCGCGACGCCGGCCAGGAAGGCGGCCCAGGCGGCCAGGGGGGGCATGGCCTGGACCGGCAGCAACGAAAGAGTCACGGCGGCGGCGAAAAACCACAGCTTGAGCGCCGCGCCGTAGCTGATCATGGCCATGTCCGGGCCGGAGTGGTCCAGCACCATGACTTCGTGGATCATGGTGAGTTCCAGGTGGGTGTTGGGATCGTCCACCGGGATGCGGCAGTTTTCCGTCAACAGCAGAATGAAAAGGAGCAAGGGGACAAAGAGCCGCTCCGGGGCCAGCGCGCCGGAAAGCCCCTGGCCGAGCATGCCGGACAGGGACAGGGACGGGGCGTCCACGGCCAGGGCGAGCAGGGCCAGGAACAGCACGGGCTCGGCCAAGGCGGAAAAGGCGGCCTCGCGGCTGGCCCCCATGCCCTCGAAGCTCGATCCGGTGTCCAGGGCGGCCAGGATGAGGGCCAGGCGCGACAGCCCCAGGCAGTAGGCGGCCAGCATGAAGTCGCCGCCAAAGCTGGCCGGGGCGGGGCTGGCCGGACTGGGCAGCAGGCACAGCGCACCGCAGACGGCGGCCAGGGACACGGCCGGCCCGACCCCCAGCATGAAGCTTGCGGTATGGCTTTCGACCAGGCCCTTGCGCGTCAGTTTGGCCAGATCGAAATAGGTCTGCAGCAGCGGCTTGCCGACCCGGCCGGACATGCGGGCCTTGACCCGGTTGATGATGCCGGGGATCAGCGGGGCCAGGACAAGGGCGGCGAGGATGTGGAGCCAGGCGTTCATGAGAGCTTCCAGGCCAAAAGGAGCACGACGGTGGCCAGCACGTAGAGGATGTAAAGATGCACCTTGCCGTGCTGCACCACCTTGGCGGCGTCGCACAGCCGGGCCACGGCCTCGAACAGCGGCGTGAAGAGCCTGTCCCTGGCGGCGTCGCGGCTGACGACGAAAAGGGTCGCGCGCTTGGGGAACAGTCCCGGGTCCATGTCCAGGCGGCGGGTCAGGCCCATGGGGCCGGCCAGGAGTTTGGCCGCGGGTTCCACGAACGAGGCCGCGCCGTACTGCATGCGGGCGGTGGGGGCGGTGTAGCCGCAGCCCCAGGTCGGCTCGCGGCGTCGGCCATGGGCGGCTCCGGCCCGGGCCCGCAGCCAGAGCAGGCCCCCGGCCAAAAGGATGATGCCGGCTCCAAAAAAACCCACGGTGCGGGCGGCCATGGCGGCCTGCTCCAGGGCGGCCCGGGCCGGGGCCGGGTCCATGCCCGGGAAGGCCAGCACGGCCTGGCCGACAAAGCGCAGCAGCGCCGGAGCCAGTGCGGCGGCGGTGACCAGGCCGGCGGCCAGGAACAGCGGCGCGAGAAGGGCGGCGTGGGAGGGCGCTTCGGCCTTGGCTGCGGCCGGGGTGCGGGGCGCGCCCAGAAAGGCCAGTCCGCCGGCCTTGGCAAAGGCGGCCAGGGCAAAGCCGCCCACGGCGGCCAGGGCGGCCAGGGAGGCGGCCGAGGCGGTGCGCGGCAACAGCCCCGGGAGATCCAGGCCGGCCAGCATGGCCAGGGCCATGGTCAGCTCGCCGATAAAGCCCGGCAGGGGCGGCAATCCGGCTATGCCGGCCCCGGCCAGGAGAAAGAGCGTCCCGACGGCCGGCATCCGCTTGGCCAGGCCACCCAGGTGAGCGATGCGGGCGCTGCCCACGGCCGTGAGCACTTCGGCGGCGCACAAAAAGAGCAGGGACTTAAAACCGGCATGGCACAGCATGTGAAACAGCGCGCCGCCAAGGCCCAGCGCGGCCATGGCCGGATTGCCGCAGGCCAGGCCGACCAGCCCAAGTCCCAGGCCCAGGCAGATAAGCCCCATGTTTTCCACGCTGGAATAGGCGAGCAGACGTTTGAGGTTGCCCTGTCCCAGGGCGGCCAGGATGCCGAGCAGGGCGCTGGCCACGCCCAGGCCGGCGATGGTCCAGCCCTGCCAGGCAGCGGGCGGCGGCAGGATTTCCAGCGCCCGCCACAGGCCGTAGAGGCCCACGTTGATCATGCCGCCGGACATGAGCGCGGCCACGTGCCCTGGCGCGGCTGGGTAGATGGCCGGCAGCCAGACATGGAAGGGAACCAGCCCGATCTTGGCGGCGAACCCGAAAAACGCCAGGAAGAACAGCAGGCTGGGCATGGTCAAGCGGCCGGCCCGGGCGGCTTCGGCCAGGGCGGCGAAGCCCGTGGCCCCGGCCTGCCCCATGGCCAGGGCGAAAAAGGCGATGACCAGCGCCGCGCCGAGGTGGGCGCAGACAAGGTAGGTCCAGGCCGCCTCGCGCACCTCGGCCTCGTCGTCGTGCAGGCTGCCCAGGAAAAACGGGGCCAGGGACATGACTTCCCAGGCGATGAGGAAAACCACGCCGTCCCGGGCGGCCATGACCAGGGCCAGTCCGGCCAGGAGGATATTGAAGAAGAACCAGTGCGTCCCGCGCCGGTCCGGACCGGCCTGGGCGGCTTCGCTTCCGGCCAGGGCCAGGGAGCCGGCCACGGCGGCGGCCGCGCCCACGGCATAGACCGGCAGGAGAAACAGGCGGCTTGCCGGGTCGAGACCCAGGGCCAGGGACCCCAGGGGCAGTCCCCAGGGCAGGCTCGCCTGGGCCACGGCGCTGGCCGGCGTCAGCGCCAGGCCGGCCAGACCGACCAGGGAGCCGGCCACGGCTCCGGCCGGTCCCAGGTGGTTGGCCGTTTCCCGGCCGGCGAAGGCCAGGGAGGCCAGCGCCCCGAGGAGATAGAAAGCCAGCGACAGTCCGAACAGTTCCATGGACGACCACCCTTGTCCCGGGGCCGGCGCTTTGCATCCGGTCGGTCCCGTTGCCAATCACAAGAAAAACGGCCCCGGGGTAAGCCCCGGGGCCGTGAAATGTCAAGCCCGCGCCGGAATCGAAAGGGAAAAAGCCATCATTGTTCCAGATGCATCCGGGTCATGGACGTCTTGAGGTCGCTGGCCAGGTGGGCCAGGTCCGACACGGCCGAGGAGGCCACGGCCATGGCCCCGGCCGTGGATTCGGCGATGGTGTTGATGTGGTCGGTGGAGCGGTTGATTTCCTCGGAGGTGGCCGACTGCTGCTCGGCGGCGGTGGCGATGCCGCGCACCTGATCCGAGGTGCGCTCGACGAAGTTGAGGATCTGGCGCAGGGCGTCGCCGGCGTCGTGGGCCAGGGCGTCGGCTTTTTCGATGACGTGGGTGGTCTCGTCGGTGGCGGCCATGTTGCGGCTGGCGCTGTCTTGGATGGCCCGGATGAAGTTGCTGACTTCCTTGGTGGCGGTCATGGTTTTTTCGGCCAGCTTG
>ALAO01000157.1 GCA_000307955.1 Solidesulfovibrio magneticus str. Maddingley MBC34
GCGGGTGCAGGGCAGCGCCCTGCCGGGGTCTGGGGCAGCGCCCCAGCGGGTGCAGGGCAGCGCCCCGATTGCGTCTGGGGATGCTGGATGCTCCTCAGTTAAGCGCCTAACGTCACGACCCCATAGTTCTTTTTGCCTTTGCGCAGCAGGGCGATATTGCCGCCGATGTAGTCCTCGGCGGCCAGCGCCTGATTTTCGTCGGCCACGCGGACGTTATTGAGGTAGATGCCGCCGGCCTTGATGTCCTTGCGCGCCTGGGACAGCGACGGGCACAGGGCCAGGTCGACCAGCAGCTTGGGCAGGGGCGGCACGGCGTCCAGGGCGTCGTAGTTCTTGCCGGGCGCGGCTTCCAGGGCGGCGCGCAGGGTGGCGGCGTCCACGGCGCGCAGGTCGCCGCCGCCAAAAAGCGCTTCGGTGACGGCTTCGACCTTGGCCAGTTCCTCGGCCCCGTGGATCATGGTGGTGGTTTCCCGGGCCAGGGTTTTCTGGGCGGCGCGCAGGTGGGGCCGTTCGGCGGTTTCCACGGCCAGGGCGTCGATGGCTTCCTGGTCCAGGTAGGTGAAGTAGCGCAGGAAGTTGCAGACGTCGCGGTCGTCGGCGTTGATCCAGTATTGGTAGAAGGCGTAGGGCGAGGTCAGGGCGGTATTTAAGTAGATGGCCCCTTTTTCGCTTTTGCCGAATTTCGCGCCGGAGGCGGTGGTGATGAGCGGGAAGGTCAGGGCAAAGGCTTGGGAGCCGGCTTTGCGGCGGATGAGTTCCAGGCCGGCGGTGATGTTGCCGAACTGGTCGCCGCCGCCGATCTGCAAGGTGCAGCCCTGGGTGCGGTTCAAATATTCGAAGTCCAGGGCCTGGAGGATCATGTAGCTGAATTCGGTGTAGGAGATGCCGGTGTCTTCGCGGCCGATGCGCGATTTCACGGAATCCTTGGCCATCATGTAGTTGATGGTGAAGTGTTTGCCGGTGTCGCGCAGAAATTCGATGACCGAGATGGGCTGGGTCCAGTCGAGGTTGTTGACCGGAGTGACGCGGTCGGCCACGCCTTGGCGCTCGAAGAAGGCCATGGCCTGGGCGCGGATTTTCTCGGCCGAGGCGGCGACCATGTCGGCGGTGCGCATCTGGCGTTCCTTGTCCTTGCCGCTGGGGTCGCCGATCAGCCCGGTGGCGCCGCCGAGCAGGAACAGGGGCTTGTGACCGGCCTTGGCGAAGCGGGCCAGGGCCATGAGCGGCACGAGGTTGCCGATGTGCAGGCTGTCGGCGGTGGGATCGAAGCCGCAGTACATGACGCGGTCGCGGGAGTTTAAGTGCTTGCGCAGTTCGGCCTCGTCGGAGCACTGGTGCACGAGGCCGCGCCAGGAGAGTTCGTCGAAAATATTCACGGCGATTCCTTTTCGGTAAAGCGGTCGGTCGGATCAGATGCCCGAGGGGGGCACGGCCGGGGCGGGCTTGGAGCCGGCCGGCGCGGCGCTCTTGGCGGGCGTGCGTTCGCGCAGCAGGGGCTTGACTCCGGCGAGGCTCTCCAGGCGGGCCATGGTGTCGGGCTGGCGATCATAGACGTCGACCAGGACGTTGAGCACGAACTGGCCGTTTTTGATTTCGGTTTCGATACGGCTTTGAAAGCCGTTCTGGCCGAGCTTGGCCTTGAGCGCGTTGGCGTTGTCGGCCTTGCTGAACGACCCGACCTGATAGGTGTCGTGGGGGCGTTGCCAGTCGTAGACGGTCTCGTCGCCGCAGCCGCCAAGCAGGCAGGCCCCGGCCAGGAGCAGACACAGGAGAAGCGCGCGCACGTCCCGGCCGCCTAGGGTTTGGCGTCGGGCCGGCGACGCTGCTTGTCGTTGTATTCGATGATCTCGGTGCGGCCGTTTTGGCGCTCGGTGACGAGCAGCAGACGGTCGCCGTCCACGTTGACGTTGACCAGGCGCGAGCACTTGTTGATGGACGGCACCACGGCATAGGTCTTGTCCGCGCCCACGGCCACGAGATCGTAGGTGATGGGGCATTCGGCGTTGCCCACGCCATGGCGGATGAGCACGGCGTCGTAGCCGTCGCCAAGTTCGCCGACGCTCATGTAGGATTGGGCGGTGAGCGCCGCGCCCATGGCCTGGTGGATGACCCGGCCGCCAAGGAGCACGGTGGAGGACGCGCCGTCGCGCACCACTTCGAGGGGACCGGCCACGGTCATATAGACGGCCGTGCGTTCCGGGGCGGCCTGGGCGGCGGCGGCCAGGACCAGACAGGCCAGGGCCGCAAGCAGCAAATATCGGGCGTATCGCATGGGTGTTCCTCCGCTTCGCGGCGGGTTATCCGGCCAACCGCCAAGGCGCAATAGTTACGACCTTGCCGGCGGACGCGTCAATATCCATAAGCGCCCCCTGCATCTCGGGCGCGGCCTTGGACACGACGAACCGGCGCGGCAGGCCGGTGCGGAACCGGACGATGACCTCTTCGGGGTCCATGCCGAGCGCCGAGCCGACCGGGCCGGTCAGGCCCAGGTCCGTCATATAGGCCGTGCCCTGGGGGAGCAACTGGGCGTCGGCGGTCTGGACGTGGGTGTGGGTGCCAAGGACGGCGCTGACCTTGCCATCGAGAAAATAGGCCAGGGCTTTTTTTTCGCTGGTGGCCTCGGCGTGGAAGTCGATCAGGCGCAGGGGCACGTCGGCGGGCAGTTGGCCGAGGATGCCTTCGGCGGCGGCGAAGGGGCAGTCCACGGCGGTCATGAAGGTGCGGCCCAGGAGATTTATCACGGCGTAAGGCGCGGCGTCCCTGGGCCGAAAGACCTGCCAACCCCGCCCGGGCGCGCCGGCTGGGTAATTGGCCGGGCGCAGCAGCCGGTCGTTGGCGTCCAGCAGCGGCGACAGGTCAGGGTGGCGGAAGGTGTGGTTGCCGCCGGTCAGGACGTCGAGGCCGGTTTCCAGGAGCTGGCGGGCGGATTTGGCGGTCAGCCCAATGCCGCCCGAGGCATTTTCGGCGTTGGCTAGTATCCGGTCCAGGCCCAGGTCGCGCCGCAGCCCGGCCAGGCGCTGGGTGACGACGGCCCGGCCCGGCCGGCCGAAGATGTCGCCGAGAAAGAGCATCCGCATGGCTTGCAGTCCTTATTCGTAGACGAGAAAGCCCAGTTGGTCCGACAGTAGGCCTTCACCCGTTTCCTGGCCGACGCCTCCGGCGGCAAGGCCCGGGGCAGGTTCGGCTTCGGGCGTGGCAAAAAGCCGCAGGGTCAGCAGCAGATCGCCCGGCGGCCCGTCGCCGACGCCGGGTTGGCCGGCCCCGGCCACCCGGACCACGTCGCCGTCACGGGCGTGGGGGGCAATAACCAGCAGGCCTTGGCGATGCTTGCCGTGGCGTCCCGAGCCGGCGCAGGCCGGACAAGTCGCGGCCACGAACCCCCGGCCCGAGCATGACGGGCAACCTTGGGCCGAAAACCCGCCGCCCAGGGGCTGCCAGATGCTTCCCCGGCCGGCGCACATCCAGCAGGCCTGCCGCAGCATCCCCTTCCCGTCGCAGACCGGACAGTGGCCGCCAACGCCGAAATCCAGGGTCAACCGGCCGCCGTCGGCGGCCAGGGTGTCGGGAATGTCCAACAGGGCGGACAGGCCTTGCCCCGGCGCGGCGACAAGACGCGCGGGTCCAGGGGGGCAAAGGCCGCCGACGGCGAGGACACGGCCGGAGGCGGCGTCGCGGCCCGGACGGCCTTGGTGTAGCGACGGCAGCCGTCATAGGCGGCGCGCCGGGCCGGATGGCTTAAAACGGCGTAGGCGGCAGCCAGGGTCAGGAAGCGTTCGGCGGCACGGGGATCGTCCGGATTGGCGTCGGGGTGGCAGTCCCGGGCCAGACGGCGGTAAGCGCGGCGCACGTCGGCCGCGTCGGCGTCCTCGGGCAGGCCAAGGACGGCATAGCAGTCGGGCTGGTCCATGCGCCCCCGCTTGGGCCTGGTTTTTTCAAAACGCGTTTCGGGCCGCCCGGAAAAGACGGCCCGAAACGCGGCAACATCGGTCTCGCCGCTATTTGGCGATGCCCACGGCCCGCCGCTCGCGGATGACCGTGACGCGGATCTGGCCGGGGTAGGTGAGATTGTCCTCGATGCGCTTGGCGATGTCCTTGCAGAGCAAAAACGTCTTGTCGTCGTCGACGTTTTCCGAATCGACCATGACCCGCACCTCGCGGCCGGCCTGGATGGCGTAGGCCTTGGACACGCCGTCGAAATCAAGAGCCAGGTTCTCCAACTCCTCCAGGCGCTTGACGTAGCTTTCCAGGAGTTCCTTACGAGCGCCGGGACGCGCGCCCGAGAGGCTGTCGGCGGCCTGGACCAGGGTGGCCAGAATGGATTTGGGCGGCACGTCCTCGTGGTGGGCCATGATGGCGTGGAGGATGTCGCCGGATTCGCCGAACTTCTTGGCCAGATCCGCGCCGATGACGGCGTGGGGGCCTTCGATCTCGTGATCCACGGCCTTGCCAAGGTCGTGGAGCAGACCGGCGCGCTTGGCCCGCTTGATGTCCACGCCCAGTTCGGCGGCCATGATGCCGGCCAGGGAAGCCACTTCCAGGGAGTGCTGGAGCACGTTCTGGGAGTAGCTGGTGCGGTACTGGAGCTGGCCAAGCAGCCGCACGAGCTCGGGGTGGATGCCGTGGACGCCGCAGTCGAAGGTGGCCTGTTCGCCGATCTCGCGGATCTTGACGTCGAGCTCCTGCTCGCACTTTTTGACGATGTCCTCGATGCGGGCGGGATGGATGCGGCCGTCGGTGATGAGGCGCTCCAGGGCCATCTTGGCGATCTGGCGCTTGAGCGGCGAAAAAGCCGACAGGATGACGGTTTCGGGGGTGTCGTCGATGATGAGGTCGACGCCGGTGGCGGCTTCCAGGGCGCGGATGTTGCGGCCTTCGCGGCCGATGATGCGGCCCTTCATTTCTTCGGAGGGCAGGGTCACGGCGGTGACGGTCTGCTCGCCCACGAAATCGCCGGCATAGCGCTGGATGGCCAGGGCCAGGATCTTCTTGCCGCTCTTGTCGGCGGTCTCCTTGGCCTCCATCTCGATCTGGCGGACCATGCGGGCGGCCTCGTGGCGGGTCTTGGACTCGATCTCGTCCATGAGGCGCTTTTTGGCCTCTTCCATGGTCAGGCCGGAGATTTCCTGAAGCCGCTTGTCGTGCTCGTCGGCCAGGCGGGAAAGATCCTCGGCCTTTTCGGCCAGTTCGCGCTCCTTGGCGGTGAGGCGTTTTTCCGAGGCCAGCATCTCGGATTCCTTCTGGACGATGAGCTCCTGCTTTTCTTCCAGACGTTCCCGGCGCTTATGGACCTGCTCTTCCTTTTCTTCCAAGGACTGGGTCTTGTCGCGGAATTCCTTTTCGAGTTCCTGTTTCTGGCGGAACAGCTCGTCCTGGGCGGCGACGACGACTTCCTTTTTATGGGCGGAAGCTTCCTTGCGGGCTTCGTCCAGGATGCGGTCGGCCAGGGTCCTGGCTTCGTTCAAGGTTTTCTGGGAAATCCATTTGTCGAGATAGTAACCGGCCGGCACGCCGAGGCCAATGCCCACGATGCCCATGAGAATGGTCGAAAATTCCATGCGTTCTCCCGAAGCGGGGGGAGAAAAACGGGGCAGAGCCCATGGGCAAGGAGGTGGGGCCGGCTCAATCCGGGCGATGCGTGGCGCTTGCCGCGTGCGGTATGGCATGGGACGGAGGATGTCCGGCCGCCCGGGACGACGGCGGCCAGTCACCAACACCGTTTTATAACAAAGCCCCAGGGAGCCGTGTCGTCAATTCTTTTGAACCTTGGCAACCAAGGTGGACGCCACTGTTTGACCTTCAGGCCACCCGGACGAGCCGGGCACGCACACCAGCCACGCGTCGTAGCATCCTATTTTTGAGTATCGGCTCAAAAATAAACTGGCGATCACGCACACCCCAGGGAACTTTTCAAGGACGCGTCAGCGGACGCCGTCCGTCAGTCTATCTTGTGCAGCAGCTCCCCCACCCGATCGTGGAGCGCGTCGAGCCGCTGGTTCGAAAGCAACATATCGTCAGCCAGACCCAATGCGACAAAGGCCAGCAGTTTCTCCTTGCCGAGCGTTTTCCCGCCCGCCTGAAGCAAGTTATATCGTTCTTCCACCAGTTTTCTGGCGGCTTCCACGCGCTGCGGTTCGGCGTCCGTCGTAAACGACAGATCGAGGCCCACTATGGACAAGGAATACTTGGGCATCGTCGCACCGAATTGTCCCCGCCGGCCACGTGGCCGGCCGCGCGTCAGGGCTCAAGCTCCTCCCGGAGTTTCTCCAGGAGGCCGTCGAGTCGCTTGGCGACCGTCTTTTGCTCGTCGGTCAAACGGGCCACTTCGGCCCGAAGCGTCTCATTCTCTTCTTCCAAGGCCTTTTTGCGGGCAACAAGGGTTTCAACCCGTTGTTCCAGGGCGTCGAAAATGTCCATGCCCCTTGCTAGCGCCATTTCTCCCGAAAAGCAAGCCAGGGCCTTATTTCCTGGGCTTTGTCACCTGCCGGCCGCGCCCCAGGGCCAGGGCCCCGTCCGGCACATCCGAAGTAATCACCGATCCGGCCCCGACAAGGGCGCCGTCGCCAATGGTCACCGGCGCGACCAGGGACGTGTTGGAACCAATAAACGCCTTCTGGCCGACAACGGTCTTGTGCTTGTGCACCCCATCGTAATTGCAGGTGATGGTGCCGGCCCCGACGTTGGTCCCGGCCCCGATCTCGGCGTCGCCCAGGTAGGTCAGGTGGTTGGCCTTGGCCCCGGGGCCGAGGGTGGCTTTTTTCATCTCCACGAAATTGCCGGCGTGGGAGCCCTCCTCCATGACCGCCCCGGGCCGCAGCCGGGCGTAGGGCCCCACCAGGCAGCCCGTGGCCACCCGGGCCTGGGCGATGTGGCAGTAGGAATGGATGGTCGCGCCTGCAGCGATGGCCGCATTTTCGATGCGGCAGTGGGAGGCGATGGTCGTGCCCGCGCCGATGGTCGTGGAGCCGTAGATTTCCAGGGGGCCGCACAGGTCCGCCCCGGGGCCGATGACGACTTCCGGGCCGATGCGCACGGACTGCCCGGCCCGGATGATGACCCCGGCGTCGAGGTGGGCCTCGACGATGCGTCGGCGCAGGATGTCCTCGGCGGCCACCAGCTCGCGCGGGCAATTGATGCCGAGATAGGCTTCGTCGCTGCCGCAACTGACCGGCAGCACGGCCAGTCCCGCCTCCTGGGCCAGGGCCACCAGGTCGGTGATGTAGTATTCGCCGCTCTTGTTGGCGTTGGACAGGCGGTCAAGCAGAGGCGCGATGGTCTCCAGGCGCAGCCGGTAGACCCCGGCGTTGATCTCGCCCGTGGCCTGGCCGTGGACGGCCGGATCGAAATCCTTGGCCTCGACGATGGACACGCCGCCAGCCATGCGCACCACCCGGCCGTAGGAGCCCGGCTCGGGCAAGGTGATGGAAACAAAGGCCAGGTCGGCCTCGGCCGCCCGGGCCGTGTCCAAAAACGCGCCCAGGCTCTCGGCCGTGACCAGCGGGGCGTCGCCGTTGACCACGAGCACGTGGGTCAGACCGGCGGCGGTCAGCGCCGGCAGGGCGCAGGCCAGGGCATGGCCGGTGCCGAGCTGCTCGGCCTGGAGCACGAACCGGCCGGCCAGTTCGGGAAACGCGGCTTCGACCGCCTCGGCCCGATGACCGACCACAGTCCGGACTTCGTCGCCGAAAAGCGCGGACAGCGCCTGGGTCACGTACCACAGTATAGGTTTGCCAAGCAGCGTCGCCAACACCTTGGGGGCGTCGCTTTTCATGCGGGTGCCCTTGCCGGCGGCCAGGGCCAAAGCGCCTTCGCGCAGCGTCATGGGAAATCTCCGGGGGTAAACGCCAACCGCCTCGCCGGACAACCGGGCGAGGCGGCGGACAAAACTTGGAATGTAAGCCGTGGTCGGGCCTTATGCCTATCATAAAACATAACGCAAGTTATGTTTTATGAATAATCTATCATATCAGCACCTTACTGGTCATGTTTTTTCGCTCTACAATACCATTGAAATTAGGGCCGACCGAGGCCGGCGGCCTGGGGCACGTTGCACAATTTCATGCGGGTCAAGGCCCGTTGCAGGGCGGACTTGGCCCGGGTGTAGTCGATGTGTTCCTGGCGTGCGGCGGCCAGACGGGCTTCGGCCCGTTCCCGGGCCTTGCGGGCCCGGTCGATGTCAATCTCCTCGGGCAGTTCGGCCGCCTCGGCCAGGATCAGGACCTTGTCGGCGGCGACGTCGGCAAAACCTCCCGAGACGAACACATAACACAACCGGCCGTTTTCCCGGTAAGCCAGGGAACCGACGGACAGGGCGGCCAAAAACGGCACATGCATGGGCAAGGCGGTGAATTCGCCGACCACGCCCGTGGCCGTGACCGATTCCACGTCCTTTTGGAGCACCATCCGGTCCGGGGTCACGATCTGCAGCGCAAACGTCTTGGCCATGGCCTGTCCTTGTCTTCGGGTTTCACCGTGTTTTTCCGTTCTTTACCAGAAACCGCCCCGGGCCGACAACCGCTTCGAAGCGGCCCCAACCACGAAGAGCGCCAACCTTGCGCCCCCTGTCGCCGGTGGCCGGCTTATCCCCCCCCCCGGCCCGCCAACGTCGCCTGACAGCTTCCGAAGCAGCGGCGGCCCACAACGAGACGGGGCGTATGGCGCCGCAGGAAAACGGCGACCTGGAGCTTTACCGGCAGCGGCAGGCCACAAAAAAAGGCGGCTCCCGAAGGAGCCGCCTGACAGCCGGAGAGTACGTGATCGGCCTAGTGGGCGTTCTCGCGCACGCGCATGCGGTAGAAGGCACGCTGCATGGCGGACTGGGCCCGGGCGAAGTCGACCTTGTCCTTTTCGCGGTCCATGCGCTGCTTGGCCCGTTCCTGGGCGCGGCGAGCGCGGTCGATATCGATGTCTTCCGGACGCTCGGCCACCTCGGCGAGGATGGTGACCTTGTTGCCGGAGACCTCGGCGAACCCGCCGGCGACGAAGACGTAGTTCGCCTTGCCGCCGACCTTGTACATCAAGCTCCCGATGCCCAGGGCGGACAGGAACGGGATGTGGTTGGCCATGACGCCGAATTCGCCAAGCAGACCCGGAGCGCCCACATAGTCAACATCCTGGGACAAGACCAGCTTGTCCGGGGTGACGATTTCAAGGCGGAGTTGGGCCATGATCGTTATCCTTTCTTGGCGTTTTCAACGGCCTCGTTGATGTCGCCGACCATGTAGAAGGCGCCCTCGGGGATCTCGTCGTGCTTGCCGTCGATGATCTCGCGGAAGCCCTTGATGGTGTCCTCGAGCTTCACGTAACGGCCTTCCTTGCCGGTGAACTGGGCGGCAACGAAGAACGGCTGGGACAGGAAGCGCTGGATCTTACGGGCGCGGGAAACGGTGAGCTTGTCGTCGTCGGACAGTTCGTCCATGCCCAGAATCGCGATGATGTCCTGGAGATCCTTGTACTTCTGAAGGATCGACTGGACTTCGCGGGCGGTGCCGTAGTGCTCGCCGCCCAGGACGTTGGGGTCCAGGATGCGCGAGGTGGAGTCAAGGGGGTCAACCGCGGGGTAGATGCCGAGTTCGGCGATCTGACGCGAGAGAACCAGGGTGCCGTCCAAGTGCGAGAAGGTCGTGGCCGGCGCGGGGTCGGTCAAGTCATCGGCGGGCACGTAAACGGCCTGGACCGAGGGGATCGAACCTTTGTTGGTGGAGGTGATGCGTTCCTGGAGACCACCAAGGTCGGTGCCCAGGGTCGGCTGGTAACCGACCGCGGAGGGCATGCGGCCAAGAAGCGCGGACACTTCAGAGCCGGCCTGGGTGAACCGGAAGATGTTGTCAATGAAGAGCAACACGTCCTGGCCTTCCTCGTCGCGGAAGTACTCGGCGCAGGTCAGCGCGGTCAGAGCGACGCGGGCACGGGCTCCGGGAGGCTCGTTCATCTGGCCGTAAACAAGTGAGGCCTTGCCCAGGATGTCGGCTTCCTTGAACTCGTTGTAAAGGTCGTTGCCTTCACGGGTACGCTCACCAACGCCGGCGAACACGGACAGACCGCCGTGGTGCTTGGCGATGTTGTTGATGAGCTCCATGAGCACGACGGTCTTGCCGACGCCGGCGCCGCCGAACAGGCCGAGCTTGCCGCCCTTGGGGAAGGGAATCAGCAAATCGATGACCTTGATGCCGGTTTCCAACAGCTGAATGCTGGTGGACTGGTCGACGAAGGCCGGAGCGGCGCGGTGGATGGGCATGAAGGTCTTGGAATCGACCGGGCCCATTTCGTCCACCGGGCGGCCGACGACGTTGAGGATGCGGCCAAGGGCGCCCTTGCCGACGGGCACGCTGATGGGCGCGCCGGTATCGATGGCGGTCATGCCGCGCACGAGACCATCGGTGGAGTCCATGGCGATGCAGCGCACGACGTTGTCGCCGAGGTGCTGGGCCACTTCGACCACGAGGTCGGTGGCGAATTCGTTGTTAACGTTCTTGATGTCGAGGGCGTTCAAGATATTCGGCAGTTTGCCCTCGGGAAACTCGACGTCGATAACGGCGCCGATGACCTGCACGATTTTTCCGACATTTCCGCTTGTCGCGCTCATTGTATGGTGCCCCCTTGGTTATCCCTTGAGTGCTTCGGAACCGCCGACGATGTCCATCAGTTCCTTGGTAATGGCCGTTTGCCGGGCCTTGTTGTAGACCAGGGTCAGCGAGCTGACGAGGTCGTCGCAGTTCCTGGTGGCATTGTCCATGGACCGCATGCGGGCAGCGTGCTCGCTGGCCGAGGTGTCAAGCAGCCCGCGGTAGATCTGGACATTGATGAACCGGGGCAGGAGCTCGGCGAGGAGGCCTTCCACGGACGGTTCATAGATGTATTCGGCCTTGGCTCCGACGTCCTCCTTGACCTCGCCGGCTTCGGCGGGGGAAAGGGGCAGCACGGGCAAAAGCGTCGGTTCCTGGCGGGCAAGGCTGATGAACTTGCCAAAGGCCATGGTCACTTCATCGTAGGTCCCGCCGACGTAGCCGCCGATGACCTCGGCGCCGATGCGCGTGGCCAGGCTGAAGTCGAAGGCGGCCATTTCGTTGACGTAGGCAGCAACGATTTCGAAGCTGGAGCGCCGGAAGCTGTCGCGCGCCTTGCGGCCCACGCACATGATCTTGACGTCCTTGCCTTCGGCGGCCTTGGCTCGGGCGACCTTGAGGGCCGCGTTGATGATGTTGTTGTTGAACGCGCCGCACAGACCGCGATCGGAAGTGATGACGACCAAAAGGACGGTCTTCACTTCGGCGCGGGCTTCCAGCAGCGGATGGATCGAGGGATCGGCGCCCTTGGCCAGCTCTCCGAGCATCTCGTAGAACTTGTCGGCGTAGGGACGGAACCGCTCGATGCGCGACTGGGCGTTGCGCAGTTTTGCCGAGGCCACCATGTTCATGGCCTTGGTGATCTGCTTGGTCTTTCTGACCGCGTTGATCTTGACCTTTACGTCTTTGAGCGCAGGCATGGCTCCCCCTTTAGGCCTGTATCAGCGTTGCGCGGCGGCCGGCTCGGGCCGCCTGGTTGCAAAAACCCTGCATGGTTTTTGACCGCGTCGCTTAGGCCTTGAAGCCCTTTTTGAACTCGTCGATGGCCGCGCCGAGCTTGGCGATGAGGCCTTCGTCGAGCGCCTTTTTCTCCTGAATCTCGTTCAGGATGTCGCTCTTGGCGTTGTGGAAGTACTCCTGGAGGCCTTCCTCGAACTTGCGGACGGCTTCGACGGGCACATCGTCCATGAAGCCGCGGGTGCCGGCGAACAGGGAGATGACCTGCTCGGCCACGTTCATGGGCTTGTACTGGGGCTGCTTGAGCAGCTCGACCATGCGCATGCCGCGGCTGAGTTTCAGCTGGGTGGCCTTGTCCAAGTCGGAGCCGAACTGGGCAAAGGCGGCCAGTTCGCGGTACTGGGCGAGGTCGAGGCGCAGCGTGCCGGCGACCTGCTTCATGGCCTTGACCTGGGCGGCGCCGCCGACGCGGGAGACCGACAGACCGACGTTGATGGCCGGGCGGATGCCGGCGTTGAACAGGTTCGGTTCGAGGTAAACCTGTCCGTCGGTGATGGAGATGACGTTGGTCGGGATGTAGGCCGACACGTCGCCCGCCTGGGTCTCGATGATGGGCAGGGCGGTCAGCGAACCGGCTCCCAGGGCGTCGGACAGCTTGGCGGCGCGCTCCAGCAGACGGGAGTGGAGGTAGAAAACGTCGCCGGGGTAAGCTTCACGTCCGGGGGGACGGCGGAGCAGCAGGGACATCTGGCGGTAGCTGACGGCCTGCTTGGAAAGATCGTCATAGATGATCAGGGCGGCGCGGCCGTTGTCGCGGTGGTACTCGGCCATGGTGCAGCCGGAGTAGGCGGACATGAACTGCAGCGAGGCCGGCTCGGAAGCGGTGGCCGAGATGATGGTCGTGTATTCCATGGCGCCGTGGCGACGCAGGGTCTCGGCGACCAGGGCGACGGTGGACTTCTTCTGGCCGATGGCGACGTAGAAGCAGAACACGCCCTGTCCCTTCTGGGCCAGGATGGCGTCGATGCAGACGGCGGTCTTGCCGGTCTGACGGTCGCCGATGATCAGCTCGCGCTGACCGCGGCCGATGGGGGTCATGGCGTCGACGGCCTTGAGGCCGGTGTACATGGGCTCATGGACCGACTTACGGGCGATGATGCCGGGGGCCTTGATTTCGACGTTACGGGTCTCCTTGGCTTCAACGGGGCCAAGGCCGTCGATGGGGTTGCCCAGGGGGTCGATGACGCGGCCGGTGACGGCGTCGCCGACGGGCACCGAGAAGATCTTGCCGGTGCGCTTGACCGGGTCGCCTTCCTTGATGTGGGTGTCTTCGCCGAGAAGAGCCACACCAACGTTGTCTTCTTCCAGGTTGAGCACCAGGCCCATGACGCCGCCGGGGAACTCCAAAAGCTCCATGGCCATGGCGTTTTGGACGCCGTACACGCGGGCGATCTGGTCGCCGACGGACAGCACGGTGCCAGTCTCGCTCATCTCAACGCGAGACTCGTAATGCTGAATCTGCTGTTCGATGATCTGGCTGATCTCTTCCGCTTTGATTTGCATGGCCCTACTCACCCCTCTTGATTTGTTCTTTCAATATTTCGAGCTGGGCGCGAAGGCTCGCGTCCAACACCTTGTCGCCGACCTTGAGGACGACGCCGCCGATGATGGAGGGATCAACGGCGAAAGACAGCACCAGCTTCTTGCCGGATTGCTTTTCGAGCTTGACCTTGATCTGGTCCTGGCGCGCGTCGGCCAGGGCGAAGGCGGTGACCAGCTGACCGCGCATGACGCCTTCGGCCGCGTCCAGAAGGGTCCGATAGAGGGCGGACACTTCCAGGACGAAGGGCAGGCGGTCCTTGTCGGCCAGAAGGGACAGGAAGTTGACGACCATGGGCTTGAGGCCGAGCTTGCCAGCGACCCCGGACAGCACCGACTTCTTCACATCGGCGCTGATGATGGGGTTGGCAAAGACCTTAAGCAGATCCGGAGACCCCTCAAGGACGGAGGCGAATGCCTCCAGGTCCTTGCCGTACTCCGCCGGGGCTTTCTTGCCGGCCTTCTTGGCCAGCGCGAAAAGCGCCTTGGCGTAACGGCGCGCGACGATGTTGCCGGTCAATTGAACACCACCTTGGTTAAGTATTCATCCACGAGCTTGTCCTGGTCCTTGGCGGTCAGCTTCTTTTCCAGCGAAGCCTTGGCCGCGGCCACCACGGAGTCGGCCAACTGGGCGCGAAGCTCCTGCATGGCGACCCGGGCCTCGGCGGCGGCGGCGGAAGCGGCCTGTTCCTTGATCTGGACGGCCTTGGCCTCGGCGGCGGCGACGATGGAGTCGCGAAGGGCTTCGCCCTGGCGACGGTATTCGTCCTCGATCCGGGCCTTCTCGGCGCTCAGATTGCTGATGGAGGCCTCGATCTCGGCCAGGCGCTTGGCCGCCTCGGCCTTGCGCGACTCGAGTTCGCTCAGCTGATTCTCAATGGCCTCGCCGCGCCCCCGGAAAAAGCCCACGATCTTTTTCCCGGCCAGCTTGGCGATGACGCCGAACACCAACACGAAGTTGACCACGCGGAACAGGAAATCCTTCCAGTTCAGTCCGTGGGCTTCCGCGCCCCCGGCGTCGCCCGACGCGTAGGCCACGGCAGCCAGGCCGAACACCAGGGCCACGGTGGCGATGAGGTGGAGCCTTTTCAATTGAACCCTCCCTTTCCTTGAGAAATCCTGGAAACCTTCGGCCTTACGCCGCCAGCACCTTGGCAACGGCCTTGGAGGCCAACCCGGAAACCTTGCCCTCCAGGGCTTTTTTCGCCGCGGCGGACTGGGCGGAAATATCGGCCCGGGCCGCCTGCAGCTTCGAAGCCGCCTCAGCGCCGGCAGCCTCGAGCAGTTCCTTTTCCTTGGCCTGTCCCTCGGCCTTCATGGCCATGCGGCCGGCCGTGGCGGCCGCGCGGGCGGCGTCCAGGGACAGTTCGTAGTCCTTAAGCTTGGCGTCGGCCGAGGACGCGAAGGATTCGATGCCTTCCATCTGGGAGGCGACGAGTTCAGCCCGCTTCTTGAGAATTTTGCGGATGGGGCCGATCAGGATGACATTGAGCAGGATCAGGATGAGCACAAAGTTGACGAGTTGGACGAAAAACGTGGCGTTTAAGTCAATCATCGGCGCCCTCCGGGAGGTTGTGAAAATTTTTGCAAAGTCAGCAAGCGGCTGTAGCGGATTTACTCCGGCCTGTCCAGCCCTTTTTGACAAATTCCGTACTGCCCCGCACCCCAAAAACCCGCGCCCCGCCTAGCTTGGCGGGGTTTGTGAAGAATTGACCGAACAGCCCGCGGCCAGGGCTTGACGGGGCGGTTCCTCCCCGTTTCCCATGCTCACCAGCCCGTCCACCCGGCCCCCTTCGGCCACGGACAACGACGGCGTGCGCACCGCGCCGCACAGCCGGCCCCGGCCATGCACCGCCACCGACGCCGACGCCGCCACCTCGGCGGCAACGACCCCGTCACACACCAGACGCGCCACCTCGACCCGCCCGGCCACATGGGCCTGGCTGCCGACCACAAGGGTTCCCGTCGAGATGATTTCGCCTTCGAACTGCCCGTCTATGCGCACCACGCCGCCAAAGGTCAGCCGCCCCACAAAAGACGTGCCGACCCCCAGGAAGGCGTTGATGTCGTGCTTGCCCACAAGGCCCTCCGACCGCCGGGGAACAATCCCGCCCCGTGGCCGCAAGTCTTTCCCGCGCTAGCCTTTCTTGAACAGGTAGCGCCGCATGGAGACGTTGACGACGATGCCCACGAGGGTGAAGTTCACGATGGTGGCGCTCCCCCCGTAACTGATAAACGGCAGGGGAATGCCAACGACCGGCATGATGCCGAGCACCATACCCATGTTGATGAGGATTTGCCAGAAGAAATAGAAGAACACGCCCGCCGCCAGGTAACTGCCGAAGCGGTCCTTGGCGTTCTTGGCCGTGACGTAGAATTGCAGCAAAAACAGGCAGAAAAGGGCCAACAGCACGATCCCGCCGATAAAGCCCCATTCCTCGGCGAACACGGCCACGGCGAAGTCGGTGTGCTTTTCGGGCAGGTAGCGCAACTGGCTCTGGGTGCCTTCCAGAAAGCCCTTGCCCCACATCTGGCCCGAGCCGATGGCGATCTGGGACTGGATGATGTGGTAGCCGGCCCCCAGCGGATCGCGTTGAGGGTCGAACAGGGTCAGGATGCGGCCCTTCTGGTAGGGCTTGAGGAAGAACCAGCCGCAGGGGACGAGGATGGGGCAGGCGATGGCCAAGGTCTTGAACACCGGGCCGGCAAGGCCCCGGTAGAGGATGAGCCCGGCCACCAGGAGCAGGACGTTTAAGCCCGTGCCGAGGTCGGGTTCGACGATGATGAGCAGGGCCACCGGCATGGATACGGCCAGGATGCCGGCCAGGTCGAGCCAGCCCAGGCGTTCCGAGCGCTTGGACAGGAGCTTGGCGGCCAGCAGCAGCAAGGCGATTTTCGCCACCTCGCTTGGCTGGAAGGCGAAACCGCCGAGGGGCAGCCAGCGCTTGGCCCCGCCCACGGTCTTGCCCATGACCAGCACCAGGACCAGCAGCACCGAGGTGGAGATGACCAGGGGCCAGGCGATGACGGCCAGGTACTTGTAGTCGAAGACCACCATGGCCAGCAGGCAGCTCAGGCCGGCCAGCCCCCAGATGAGCTGGCGGTTGTAGAAGGGCTGCATCGTCAGTTCGTCGCCCATGCGGAAGCCGCTGGCCGAATAGAGGTTGAGCACCCCGACCCCGAACAGCATGGCGGTCAGGGCCACCAGGGACCAGTTCACGCTCAGGATGAAGCGTCTGTCAAAGGGCATGGAGCAACCCCGGCGCGGCGGCGGTCATTCGGGCCATCGACGGGGACCGCCCCGTGACGGCCGAGGGCCGCGTTCGCCTTGTTGTTGGAAATGGCCCCCAATGCGGGCCGGCTAATCCCCGACGTCGTTTGGATCGACGGCCGGTTCGCCATGGGCGGCCGGAGCCGGGTTGGCCGCCCGGGCCGGCTTGCCCGGAGCCGGGCCGAACAAATATTCGTAGACCTTGCGCACCAGCGGGCCGCTGACCTCGCCGCCGTGGCCGCCGTGCTCCACCAGACAGACCACCACGTAGGTCTTGCCGTCCTTGCGGCCCCAACTGGCCAGCCAGGCGTGGTCGCGCTGCTCGTAGGGCATTTCGTTGGTCTTGCGGCGGATGTCGGCGTTTATCAGCTTGACCACTTGGGCCGTGCCGGTCTTGCCGGCCATGACCGCGTCGGAGCGCAGCAGGGACTTGGCCGTGCCGTTTTCCACCGTGGACACCATGGCGTCGAGGATCACCTGCCGGTCGCCGTCCTTGAGCGGCAACATGGCGTCCACCTGGGGCGCGTCGGTCTCCACCAGCTCGGGCTTCATGAGCCGGCCGCCGTTGACCAGGGCCGACAGATAGCGCCCGATCTGCAGCGGCGAGGTCAGCACGTAGCCCTGGCCGATGGAAGCGATGACGGTCTCGCCCTTGGACCAGGCCGCGCCAAACCGTTTTTTCTTCCATTCCTTGGAGGGTATGAGCCCGGCCTTTTCGTGGGGCAGGTCGATGCCCGTGCGGGTCCCGAAACCGCTGGCCACGGCGTAGTCGTGGAGCCGGTCGATGCCCAGGCGGTCGCCGAGCTTGTAAAAATAGATGTCGCAGGAATGGACCAGGGCGCCGCGCAGATCGAGCGACCCGTGGCCGCCCTTTTTCCAGTCGTGGAAATCGCGGTTGCCGACCTTGTAGACCCCGGGGCAGGCCACCACGTCGCCGGGGCGGACAAAACCTTCGGCCAGACCGGCGGCGGCCATGAGGAGCTTGAAGACCGAACCCGGCGGATAGACGCCCTGGGTCACCCGGTTCTGGATGGGGTGGCGTGGGTTGTCGCGCAGCTCCCGCCACTTGTCGGCCGGCACGCCGAGCACGAACATGTTGTTGTCAAAGCTCGGCTGGCTGACCATGGCCAAAATCTTGCCTGTGTCGGGCTCCATGACCAGCAGCGCGCCGGCCTGGCCCTCCAGCAGCCGGGAGCATTCTTTCTGCAGGCCAATGTCGATGGACAGCTTGAGGTCGGCCCCGGCGCGCGGCGGCTCCAGGATGAATTCGTTGTGCTGGCGGCCAAAAGCGTCGACTTCCACCTGCTTGCGGCCCTTGGAACCGCGCAGCTCGTCCTCGTGGGTGAGTTCCAGGCCCTGCTTGCCCACGGAGTCGCCCAGGGAGAGCTGGGGATTTTTCTCGAGCTCGTCCTCGTTGGCCTCGGCCACGTAGCCCAGCACGTGGGACAGCAGCGCGCCGGTGGGATAGTAGCGCTTCTGGCGCACCACGATCTCCAGGCCCGGATAGAGCATGGCGTTGGCCTCGATGCGGGCCAGGGCCTCATAGGGCAGGTCGGTGATGAGGATGAGCGGCTCGAAGGGCTTGACCCGCTTCTTGCCGCGCTTGACCGTCTCGGACAGCACGTGCTTGTCCACGCCGGTCCACTCCGACACCTTGGCCAGGGTGCCGTCGATGTCCTCGCAGTCCTCGCGCACCAGTCCCAGGGCGAACGACGGTTCGCTCACGGCCAGGGGCGTGCCGTTCTTGTCGAGGATGCGGCCCCGGGCCGAGCCGATGAGCACCTGGCGCAGTTGGTTGTCCCGGGCCATGTCGGCAAACGTGCCGCCCTTGTGGACCTGCAGATACCACAGGCGCAGGGTGAACAGGCAAAACAGCCCAAGCACCAGGGCCTGGAGCAGGATCAGCCCGGAACGGGGAGCGTGTTGTTGCGGAGTTTCGGTTTCAAGCCGCATGGGGATCGCCCGGCAGATGGTGATGGATGAGATACAGCAAGCCCCATTCGATGGGGAAGATCAGGGCCTGCTGCACCGCTTCGACGCCCAGCCGGTCCAGGTAGATGGACCAGTCCTGGAGCAGGGCCATGACGTTGATGAACAGAAAATGCATGGCTCCGAGACAGGCTCCCAAAATGAGCATGAAGAGGAAATTTCGGGCCTCGAACAGCCAATGCCCGAAAAAATACAGGCCGGCCAAGGCGCCGTACCAGAGGATGCCGGCCCCGAAGGGCATGGAGCCCGTGCCTTCCTGGATGAAGAGCCAGATGCCCCCCAGCCACACCGGCACGGTCCACTTCTCCTCCTGCATGGCCAGGATAAGCCCTGGAGCCAGGAAGTCCACCCCGGGGACGATGTTTTGCAGCCAGACCCCGGCGAGCGTCAAAAGGGCCCAGAAGACGATGCGGGCTGGTCTCATTGCCCTTCGGTCCGGGCCGGCTTGCGGCGTTTTTTCTCGGACTCGGCCGGCTTGTCGGCCTTCTTGGCCGGCTTGGCCGGCTTGGCCGGTTCGACCACGGCCGGAACCGGGGCCGGCGTCGGCGCCGGGGCCGGGGCCGGCGGCGGCGCGCCCTGGCCCGGAGCCGGCGGAATGGCGGCCGGCGTCTTGAGGCCCTTTTGCGGCTTGCCGGTCGGAGCGGCGTTTGGCGGCGTGATGATCGGCGAGACCGGGGCCGTCGTCGGCTGGGGCGGCGGCGCGACCACGGGCGCGGCCGCCGGGGCCACGGGCACGGCCGCCGCGTTGGCCTTGAACAGCAGGGCCACTTCCTCAAGCTGGCGCGGCGTGAAAAGCGGCGCGGCGTGGATGAGCTGGAACAACGACGAACCCGAGCGCCCGATCGAGGTCACCTTGGCCACGGGCAGCCCTTTGGGGAAAATTTCTTCCAGCCCCGAGGTGACCAGCACCTCGCCTTCCTCGATGGGCGCGCCCTGGGGCACGTACTGGAGGGTGAGCTCCTTGGTCGGCCCCTCGCCCTTGACGATGCCCTGGGTGCGATTTTTCTGGGACACCACGGGAATGCGGCTGTTGGGGTCGGTGATGAGGAGAATGGTCGCGGCCGTGGGCGACAGGCGCAGCACCCGCCCGACCACCCCGTCGGGAGAGACCACCGGCATGTTGACCGAAACGCCGTGGGCGCTGCCCTTGTCGATGAGAAACGTCTCCAGGGCGGCGTTGGGACCCAGGCGATGGGAAATGATGCGCGCTGCCCGACGCGTCCAATCAATGGGCGGCGTCAGGGACAGAATTTGGCGCAAACGCTCCACCTCCGAAGCGTTTTCACGCAAGTCGGCGAGCTCCTTTTTCGCGGAATCCAGCTCCAGGCGCAGCTGGTCGTTTTGCTGCCGGATGCCCACGAAATACAGATAGCGGCTCCAAAACGACGCAACCTGTTCGTGGACCCACTTTCCCGGGGCCAAAACCCACCTGGCGAACTCCAGTCCGGTATGGCTCGCCAGCGTGTCGACGTAGCCTGTCCGGATGTTCCAGGTGAAAAGGCCGAGGTAAAGAAACAGGACGACGAGCAGGCCGATCGCGATCCGCTGCGGGGTGGGTTTAATCTATCGTGACCTCCTTCAGGACGTCCAGGTTGTCCAGCGCCCGGCCGGAGCCGAGGACAACCGTCGAAAGGGGGTCGTCAACAACCGTGATGGGCAGCGAGGTCTCCTCGCGCAGCAGCTGGTCGAGGCCGCGCAAAAGCGCCCCGCCGCCGGTCAGCACGATGCCCCGGTCCACGATGTCCGCGGCCAGTTCCGGGGGCGTCTGCTCCAGGGCGATGCGCACGGCCTGGACAATGCTCTCCACCTGCTCGGAAATGGATTTCTGCACTTCCTCGGAGGAGATCGTGATGTTCTGGGGAATGCCCGTGACGAGGTCCCGGCCCTTGACTTCCATCTCGCCCTGGCTGGTGGAATGATGGGCCGAGCCGACCTGGATCTTGATCTGTTCGGCCGTGGATTCGCCGATCAGCATGTTGTACTTGCGCTTGACGTACTGCATGATGGCTTCGTCCATCTTGTCGCCGCCAACACGCACGGATTTCGAATAGACCACGCCGGACAGCGAAATGACCGCCACTTCCGTGGTGCCGCCGCCGATGTCCACCACCATGTTGGAGGTGGGTTCGGTGATGGGCAGGTTGGCCCCGATGGCGGCGGCCATGGGCTCCTCGATGAGGTAGACCTCGCGCGCGCCGGCGCTCTGGGCCGATTCCTTGACCGCCCGCTTTTCCACCTGGGTGATGCCCGTGGGCACGCAGATGATGATGCGCGGGCGCACCAGCCGGCGGGAATTGTGGACCTTGGAAATAAAATGCCGCAGCATGGCCTCGGTCACCTCGAAGTCGGCGATGACGCCGTCCTTCATGGGACGGATGGCCACGATGTTGCCCGGGGTGCGGCCAAGCATCCGCTTGGCTTCCAGGCCCACGGCCAGCACCTTGTTGCCGCCTCGGGGATCCTTTTTCACCGCCACCACCGAGGGCTCGGACAAGACGATGCCCTTGCCCTTGACGAACACCAAGGTGTTGGCCGTTCCCAGGTCGATGGCCAGATCGTTGGAGAAAAGCCCCAGTATCCTATTCAAAAAACTGGACATATCGCCTCGCTTGCCGCAAAATCGGCCCATGCTGTCGCAGACGGGTTGTGTTTGCCGATTCGTCCCGTGTTGTCAACGAGAGATTTTCCGGCCAAAAAACCGCCATGACCGCCCGCGTCCACACGCTCGCCCAGGCTTTTCGGGCCATTTTCGGCCGAAAGGCCAAGAAAATTCCTTTGGATGCGGGAAGTTCCTGCCCCAATCGGGACGGTGCGCTCTCCCGGGGCGGTTGCCTTTTTTGCAACGCGGCCGGATCGGGAACGGGATTGCACCTTAAAGGCTTCGGCCTCCGGGCGCAATGGGACAAGCTCACTGCGCCGGCAAGACGTCGCGACGAAGCGCTTGTCGCCTATCTCCAATCCTTTTCCAACACCTACGGCCCGCCCGAGCGCCTGGCCGCGCTTCTGGACGAACTCATCGCCCTGCCGGACATCGAGGGCATCTGCCTGGGCACCCGGCCGGACTGCCTGGACATCGAAAAAATTGCCCTGCTGGCCGCCGCGCCCATCGGGCACACGCGCCTGGAAATGGGGTTGCAGTCGGCCAACGACGCCACCTTGCAGCGCATAGGCCGGGGCCACACGGCGGCCGATTTCGCCCGGGCGACCGTCATGGCCGCCGATGCGGGCCTGAGCGTCACGGCCCATCTCATGGCCGGGCTGCCGGGCGAAGGCGTCGAGGAGTTTCTGGCCACCGTCCGCTTTGTCGCCGCCCTGCCCGTCGCCGGGGTCAAGCTCCACAACACGCTGGTGGTGGCCGGCTCCGGCCTGGCCGCCCTGTACGCCGCCGGCGGCTGCCACCCCATGGCCCGCGAGGATTACGTCGAAGCCGTGTGTCGGGCCATCGCCCTGCTGCCGCGTCACGTGGCCGTGGAGCGCCAAAACGCCGACCCCGCCCCGGGCGAACTCATTGCCCCGGCCTGGGCCGCCGACAAACAGGGGCTGCTGCGGGAAATTGCCGCGCGGTTGGAGCGCGACGACATCCGGCAGGGGTGCGCCTTTGCCCCGCCGCCCTCACCTTCCGCTGACGCCGGGCCGCCCCATCCCTAGGACTACCGATCCATTTTCCCTCATGGAGGTCATCCCATGCGCCGCTGCCTGCTTCTCGCCGCCCTGCTCCTCCTGACCGCCCCGGCCCTGGCCCGGGCCGCCGAGCCCAGCCTCGTCGAACGCCCGCAGTGGCAAAAACCCTTTGCCGACGCCGGCCTGACCGGAACCATGGTCCTGCGCCAGGAAGGCTCGTCCGAAATCCTCGTCCATAATCCGGCCCGGGCCGCCATCGGCTTCCTGCCCGCCTCCACCTTCAAAATCCCCAACTCGCTCATTGCCCTGGAAACCGGGGCCGTGTCCGGCCCGGGCGAGGTCTTCCCCTACGACGGCAAACCGCGCTTCCTGCCCGAATGGAACGCCGACCTGACCCTGGCTCAGGCCTTTGCCGTGTCCTGCGTGCCGGTCTACCAGGAAATCGCCCGGCGCATCGGCCCCGAACGCATGGCCAAATACGTGGCCGCCTTCCACTACGGCAACGCCAACATCGGCGGCGGCATCGACCGGTTCTGGCTCGACGGCGCGCTGCGCATCACCGCTTACCAGCAACTCGACTTCCTCGGCCGCCTGCACCGCCGCGAACTGCCGCTGCGCCGTCAAGCCATGGACGACGTGCTCACCATGATGATCACCGACAAGACGCCAAACGCCGTGCTTCGGGCCAAGACAGGGCTGACCGCCCGCGTTTCGCCCAACGTCGGCTGGTACGTCGGCTCGGTCACGCGCGGTCCCGACGTCTGGTACTTCGCCCTCAACCTCGAAGCCCCCCACAACACCCCCGCCGCCGTGCCGGCCCGAAAAAAAATCGCACTGGATATTTTGAAGCTGGAAGGGATCTGGGAATAAGATCTCGGGAGGGGGTCACCCCCTCCCGAACCCTCCCGTCATGGGGCGGCGTTTTCGGGGCGGACGAAGCGTCCGCCCGAAAACGCCCCCCAAGGCAGGGGGATGCGAGATGATGGCAGGGCGGGACGAAATATCGTACAAGCGCCCTACCCGCACATGTAGGGGGTCCGGGGGGCTTAGCCCCCCGGTGGGTCCAGGGCAAAGCCCTGGCCGCCGGAGG
>ALAO01000158.1 GCA_000307955.1 Solidesulfovibrio magneticus str. Maddingley MBC34
GGGGGCCTCAGGCCCCCAGCCGCCGGAGGCCTCCCCATGCCTCCCCCATTTCCCACATGGTTGCCAGGGGCGGGCGCGGCGGCTACCGTGGGGCATGTTGTGCCCACCGCGACGCGCCGGCTTGGCGGCCTTTCGGTTCCTGGCCGCCCTGGCCGCGGCGTTTTTCCTGGCCGGTTGCGCTTCCAAGGCTCCGGTTCCCGGCCCCGCCGGCCGTGAGCCGGCCACGCTGCGTCCCTATACCATAAAAGGCGTCACCTACGTGCCGTTGCGCACGGCCAAGGGCTACCGCGAGGAAGGCATCGCTTCGTGGTACGGTCCGGGCTTTCACGGCAAGCGCACGTCCAACGGCGAGGTCTACGACCAGTACCAACTCACCTGCGCCCACAAGCTGTTGCCCATGCAGACCAAGGTGCGGGTGACCAACCTGGAGAACGGCCGGTCCATGACGCTTCGGGTCAACGACCGGGGGCCGTTCGTGGCCGGGCGCATCATCGACCTGTCCCAGGCCGGGGCGCGGGAGCTTGGGGTCCATGCCCGAGGCACGGCCAGGGTGCGGGTGGAGGTGGAGGGCGAGACGCCGGGGGCGGGGCCTGGCGGCGAGCTGCCGGGACCGTTTTACGTGCAGGTGGGAGCTTTTGCCTTGCGGGGCAACGCAGAACGGCTTTTTGCCCGGCTGCAGGCGGCCGGCTATGCCGGGTCGCGCATCCAGACCCGGGAGATCGACGGGATGCTGCTGCATCTGGTCCACGCCGGGACCTTCCCGACGTCGGCGGTGGCGGACGAGGCGCGGCTGCGTCTGGGCGAGCGGTTTGCCGGGGCGTTTATCATCGCGCAGTAGCGCCGCCGCCATGGTCTCAACGACGACGGTCTCACCGGTGGAAGGCGTGCCGGGCGCGGCCGGCAGGCGCGCGGGCGGTGATACCGCTCACGACGGCACGGCAGCCCGTATCAGGCGCGGAGGGGAGGCGCGGCACCGCCTAGCCGGCAGGCAACCGTAGCCTGTGTCGGGCGCGCGGCGGGAAGTGTCGCCGGCCGTCCTGGAGAAAAAGCGCCGACAATGCGGCGGGCGGAGCGGGCAGGTGGGCCCGGCCCGACCATGCCCACAACACCAGGGCGGCCAGTCAGGCCGGCCAAGGGATTTTGGCCCGCGCGCGGCCGGCCGTCGCTGGGGCCGGCCGTCGGGATCTCGTCTGGCTGGAGCGGCCGTCGCCCCGGCCCCGGGCGGGGCTACAGCACTTCGTCGGGGTTGAGTTCGGCCCGGAATTTGCGGGACAGGCGGAACACCACCACCTTGCGCGGCGGCAGCATGATGGAGGCGTTGGTCTGGGGATTGCGCCCCTTGCGGGCTTTCTTGTCGTAGGATTCGAACTTGCCGAAGCCGCTGACGAGCAGGGAATTGTCCCGCTTGATGGACTGTTTCATGAGTTCGAGGAGATGGTCCACCAGGACCTTGACCTCGGCCCGGTTGCGCTCGGTCTTTTCGTAGATGTAGTCGACGATGTCGGCCTTGGTGAGGGTTTTCCCGTTCATGACGTTCTCCGGCGCGTTACGTTTGGTGAGCCGGACGGGCGGGCAGGCCCGGCCGGCGGATTGCACAAGTTGAGAAACCGGGGCTACTCGGCCAGGGCGGCGCGCACCGCCTCGGCCACGGCGGCCACGGCGGCGGCGTCGGGGTAGGGCGTGCCCGGCCACAGGGCCAGACCGTCGCCTTCCCGGCGCGCAATCAGGTGATAGTGGGCGTGAAACACCATCTGGCCGGCGCTTTTGCCGTTATTCTGCTGGACATTGAGGCCGGTCGCGCCCATGGCCCGCATGACGGCCCGGCCCACCCGGCGCTGCGCGGCCAGCAGGGCCGCGCCGAGTGCATCGGGCAGGGCGAACAGGTCGGGGTAGTGCGCCTTGGGAATGACCAGGGCATGGCCCGGGGTCACCGGGGCGATGTCGAGGAAGGCCAGGGTCAGCTCGTCTTCGTAGAGCTTGGCGCAGGGGATTTCACCCTTGACGATTTTGCAAAAAATACAGTCGGCGGCATCCATGAATTGTCCCCTCTCTCCCCAGGCGAAACAGCTCGGCCACGGGCCGGCCCAACGCCTTGGTTCAAGCTATAAAAAAGGAAAGGCATTTTTTCAAGTGGCTTAGGAGAAAAATAATGGCCTCCACGCATATCGTTCGCCATCTTCGCCAAAATGTCATTTCCAGGGACTGCCCCCAGGGGCGGTTTTTTCGGCATCCCGAGCCGCCAAAGGGGCGTGGGCGGGTGTGGCCGGTCTACATCAGTTTCCAAGGATGTCCGGGACGTTGCGTGTTTTGCGCCCAGGGCGTGCAGTCCGGCGCGCCGCCTGTTTCCCTGGCGCAAACCCTGGCCGCCATGGAGCGGGACCTTGCCCGGGCCGCCCGGGACGGGCGCGGCCCGTATGAGCTGGCCTTTTACGGCGGCGTGTTCACGGCCCTGCCCGAACCCTGGCCCAGGCGCTTTCTCGAAGCGGCCGCGCGGTTTCGCCAGGCCGGGCTGATCGGCCGCATACGCTGCTCCACCCGGCCCGACGCCTGTCCGCCCGGGCTTTTAGCCGAACTGGCCGGCCTGGGGCTCGATCTGGTCGAGATCGGGGCTCAGACCTTTGACGACGCCGTGCTGGCCGCCTCGGGCCGGGGCCACGACGCTAAGGCCACGCGCCGGGCCGCCCGGGCCGTGGGCGCGGCCGGCCTGGATCTCGGCCTGCAACTGCTGCCCGGCCTGCCGGGCCACGATCCGGCCCGCTTCGCCCGGGACGTGGCCGAGACCTGCGCCCTGGCCCCGTCCCTGGTCCGCATCCATCCCTGCCTGGTCGTGGAGGGCACGGAACTGGCAACCCTGTACCGGGCCGGCCGGTACGCGCCCTGGCCCCTGGAAGCGACCATTGACGCCCTGGCTCAGGCCCTCCCGCTCTTGTGGCGGGCCGGCGCGGCCGTGGCCCGCCTGGGCCTGGCCCCGCAGCCGGAGCTGGAAGCGGCGATCATCGCCGGGCCGCGCCATCCGGCCCTAGGGGACCGGGCCAGGGGGAGGGCGCTTTTGGCCTTGGTGCGGGAGGAAGCGGCGGCCCTTGGCGCGCCCGTGGCCGGCCTTTTCGCGCCGCGTCGGTTCGCCGGCCAGCTGTTTGGCCACGGGGGCGAACTGGCCCCGGCCTACGCCGCCTTGGGCCTGCCCCGGGAGCTGGTGTGCTTTACCAGGGACGAGGATTTTTTTCTTGCCGCGAAAGCTGTTTGACTTGGCCGCGGCCTCGTGCCAAACCGGACAAGGGACACGCCCTCCGACAACCCTCAAACCGTCTGGTGAACAACCATGAAGCGATTTTTAGCGCCCCTGGCCTGCCTCGTCTGCCTGGCCCTGGCCGCGCCGGCCGCGGCGGAAACGCCCAACATGCGCCAAAGCATCAACTACTTCATGAACTACTTCAACGAGGCGGTGGTCCAGGCCATCCAGATCAAGGAGCAGGAAGACCGGGACGGGCTGGCCGAAAAACGCCCGTATGCCGACGAATTCGTCTTCTACCAGGATCTCAAGGCCCGCATCGAGAAGTCGCTTGGGCTGGCGCTCAATCTCTGTGATCTCTACTACATCTACAACAAGACGACCTACTGTTTCACCAAGGACGAAAAGAACTATCTTTTCGACCGGCTGGACAACATCATGGACGCCTTGCAAAAGATCAAGGACACGCCCTACGTCGGCGGCGACGTCGTGCTGGAAAACAAATCCGGGGCTCCGGCCCGACAATTGGCTGCCTTCAACGAGCGGGTGGACAAGCTGCGGTCTTTCGTCAAATCCTCGCTGGTCGTGTTTCAACGCTAGGCCGGGCCTGACGGCCGGGCCAGTCCGGCAAAACCGCCATGCCCTCCACCGCTTTTCCCGACGCTCCCCACGCCGTGCGCGCCGCCCGGGCCCTGACCATGGTCCCCGGGGCCGCGCCCCTGGATGACGCCGCCCTGGTCCTGGCCGGCCGGCGCATCTTGGACGTCGGTCCGGCCCGGCGCGTGCTGGCCGGCTTCCACGGCCCGGTCGAGGATCTCGGCGATGCCGTCCTCGTGCCGGGACTCGTCAACGCCCACGCCCATCTGGAACTTTCCCACCTTCGCGGCCTGGCCCCGCCGCCGGCCGGCTTTTGCGCCTGGGCGCGCTGGCTTTTCGCCGCCGCCCGGGAAACCGCGTCGCCAGACGTGCTGGCCGCCGCCGTGGCCGAGGCGGCCGGGGGGGGGACGGCCGCCGTCATCGACGTGGCCGGTCGGGCCGGGCCGGCCGTGGCCCGGGCGCTGCGGAAGGCCGGTCTGTCGGGGCTGGTGTGCCGCGAGATCCTGGGCCGCCGGGGCGATATATCCCTGGACCCGCCGCCGCAGCTGGCCGAGGCGGCCGGCGACGGCGTGGCGGCCACGGTCTGCGGCCATGCCCTGTATTCCACCGCCCCGGAGCTGCTGCGCCGGGTCCGGGCCGCCTGCCGGGAGCGCGGCGCGCCCTTCAGCCTGCATCTGGCCGAACATGCCGGCGAAATGGAACTTTTCATGACAGGGATGGGCGAATTCGCGGACATGCTGGCCGGCCGGCTGCTGCCCAAGGGCTGGCGCGCTCCCGGCCGGTCGCCCGTGGCCGAGGCGGCGGCCCAGGGGCTGCTCGGGCCGGACACCCTGGCTGTCCATGTGGTCCAGCTCGCCCCGGGCGATCTGGCCATCCTGGCCCGGTCCGGGGCCACGGCCTGCCTGTGTCCGCGCAGCAACGCCCGCATCGGCGTCGGCGTCGCCGACGCCCCGGCCCTGGTCGCGGCCGGCGTGCGGTTGGCGCTTGGCACGGACAGCCTGGCCTCCAACGACGATCTCGACCTGTGGAACGAGGCCCGGGCGCTTTTCGCCGCCCACCCGGAACTCCCGGGCCGGGTCGTGCTCGAAGCCCTGACCATGAATCCGGCCCGGCTGCTTGGTCGCGACGACCTCGGCCGGCTAACTCCGGGGAGCGTCGGCGGCTGGGCCGTGCTGCCGGCCGATCTGGGCACGTACCTGACTTGATTTCGCCCACGGACATGCTCTTGCGCCTTGGTGCTTGAATGCCGTCGTCCAGAGATGTATAAACCGACGGTCTGCTCCATTTTATTTTTGTATTCGTAACATACGGCGGGAACTTTCACCCCAACCAAGGCACTGCCCGCCGGATGGACACCTGATCCGGAAACACCCCAGAAGGACGCCAGACGCGTCCACACCACTATGCCCCCCAATACAGACGCCAATTACGCCGTGGCCAGACACCCCATCTATCGCATAGACGGTGACGTATTTGGCTACGAGTTGCTCTATCGCACCGTCGGCGGTCCCAACGCGGCCGCCTTCCCCTCGGACGCTGAGGCGACCCTGGCCGTGCTGGCCAACGGCGTCCACGCCATTTCCCAGGACATCGACTCGGAAAAGAAGATATTCATCAACTTTTCCAAGGAAATCCTGGAATCCGGCCACCATAAATTCCTGGATCCGAGCCGGTTCGTCCTTGAGATCCTGGAACATGTGGCCTGCGACGCGGCCTTTGTGGAGCTGGTGCGCGGCATCCGGGAAGCCGGCTTCGTGCTGGCCCTGGACGACTACGTGGGCGACCCGGCCTTTGATCCGCTTTTGCCCTACGTGACCTACATCAAGGTGGATTTCCTGGCCCTGGCCGGCGACCCGGCCCGGCTTGGGGCCGTGGTGGACCGTTGCTTGGCCCTAGGCAAGGCCGTGCTGGCCGAAAAGGTGGAAACCGAGGCCGACCTTGCCTGGTGCCGCGACCGGGGCGTGCCCCTGGCCCAGGGCTATTTCTACAGCCGGCCCAAGATCGTCACGGCCAAGATTCTCGAACCCAACCAGGCGGTGAAGCTCAATCTTCTGTCCGAGGTGAGCCAGCCCGAACTGGACGTGCGCCGGGTGCGCGAGATCATCGGCTCGGACGTGTCCCTGACCTACAAGCTTTTGCGCTACGTCAACACGGCCAGCTTCTACCGGGGCCAGCCCATCGAATCGGTGGATTTCGCGGTCACGCGGCTGGGCCGCAACGCCCTGGCCAGTTGGGTGGCCGTCAACATGCTGGCCACGCTCGGGGCTTCGGCCCGTGATCGGGAGCTGGCCTTTGCCTCGGCCGTGCGAGGGCGGTTCCTGGCCCTGGCCGACGGCCGCAGAATCCCCGGGCGCGCGACCTGCCACGACGGGCAAAGCATTTGCCTGACCGGGCTGTTGTCGCTGCTCGACGCCATGCTCGGGATGCCCATGGCCCAGGCCTTGGCCGGCATCTCCATCGACGAGCGCACGCGGGTCGCCCTGCTTGGCGGGGCGAGTTCCTGTTCGCCATGTCTGGCCCTGGCCGGCTGCTACGACGCCGGCGGCGAGTCAGCCAAGGCGGCGCTTCGCGCCTATGGCGTGGCCCCGAGCGACGCCTCGGCCGCCTATTTCGAAGCCCTGGCCTGGGCGGCGGACATGTTTCGGCCGTAGGGAACGTTTATCAGATGACGTAATCGGCGGTCTTGGCCGCTTGGCGCAGGCGTCGATCCTCGGCCACGAGGTCGGCCAGGCTGCGGGTGTCGTAGACCCGCTCCAGGGCGTCCCGGGCCTCGTCCCAAAGCCCCCGAAAGACGCAGCTTCCTTGCAGGGGGCAGTCGTGGCCCGGGCGCTCCCGGTGGCAGTCCACCGGGCTGATGGGGCCGTCCATGAAGCGGATCACCGCCCCGACGGTCACTTCGGTGGCCGGCCGGGCCAGGTAGAAACCGCCTTCCTTGCCGCGCTGGGAGGCCACGAAGCCGCCCTGGCGCAACTGGTTGAGGATCACTTCCAGGAAGCGTTTGGGGATGGCCTGGTGTTCGGCGATCTCGCCGGCCGGGGCCGCCCCGGTTCCCTCGCGCAGGGCCAGTTCGAGCAGGGCGCGCAGGGCGTATTGGCATTTCTGGGTCACGGCCACGACCGTCTCCTTGGCCGCCCGACAGGGCGCGGTTCACGTTCGCCAATCGCCCCCGTCTCCCCCCATGTGGGGTTTCCAAAGGGGCTCAGCCCCTTTGGCCGC
>ALAO01000159.1 GCA_000307955.1 Solidesulfovibrio magneticus str. Maddingley MBC34
GGCAGCGCCCTGGCAGGGTCTGGGACAGCGTCCCAGCGGGCGCTTTCCAGCGCCCTGCCGGCTAGTACGGGTCGCTTTGGGATTCGACGTCATTCCAGACGCGCAGCGGTTCGTCGTCGTTGAGGGTACGTTCGACGAACCCGTTGTTGTTCTTGTCGATTTTCTTCCAGGCGTTTTCGGCGTTCTGTTTCTTTTTGAATTTGGCGGTGAATTCTTCCTTGGTGATCTTGCCGTCGCCGTTGGCGTCATAGACCGCGAAGACCTGATCGATGTTGATGTAGGTCTGTTTGGCGGGTTTGGCGGATTTGGCGGAGCAGCCGCCGAGGGTCAGGGCCAGGGCCAGCACGGCCAGGACGGCCGGAACGTTTCGCAGCATGGTCGTCTCCCATAGCGGTCGAAGTCTCGAAAATGGTGCGGCCGGCAACCCCGGCCCGGCCCGGCGGACGTCGCCGGTTTTGTTTCCAATCGGTAACCCGCGCGCCGGTCGGCGCACAATCCCCGGGGCCGATCTTTTTATGCCGGCGGCGAAAAAACTTCCGGCCAATGACAAAGATAGCGTGCGTTCTGTTGAAACAAAACGCCACGTTGCCCGCGCGATGCAGTCTGCCGTGGTCCCTGGGTCGCGAAACAATGGCCTTACACGGCAAACCCCAGGGCTTCGGCCAGTTCCCGGGCCGGGCCGGTGAAGGGCCAGCGTTGCCACAGGGCGTTCTGGGCGGCCCACCAGTCGGGATGCAGGCCCAGTTCAGCGGCGTGGCTGGTCAGGCGGGCCAGCAGCCGCCAATCCGGGTCGGGCTGGTCGATGAGCCGGGCCGTCTCGGCGGCGATGCGGGCTTCCAGGGCGGCCTTGACGGGCGAGCCGTCGCCGGTGTGCTTGAGGAACAGGTGGAGCAGTTCGCGTTTCTTGGGCGGCAGCGGCGGTTCGAAGACTTCGAGCCACAGCAGCCCCGGCCAGAGGTGCAGGATAAGCGGAGCCAGGGTCAGGGTGTTCTGGGCTTCCTGGCGCTCGGTGACGAGGCTTCGGGCCACGGCGGCGGCGGCGAGGTTTTCGGCGTGGAAGACTTCGGCGTGATGGCGCGAGAAGGCGTCGGCCAGGGCTTGGCGTTTGTTGACGGGCAGGCCCAGGGCCGTAAAGGCGAAGCCTTCCTCGGCCCCGCCCGAGGCCGGCCGGATGGCGGCGCAGGCGGCGAAGGGATCGGCCTTGGGCGAGGGGGTATAGGTCAGTTCGTAGCGCTCGGCGGCGGTCTCGTGGCGGTAGACGATGGCGGCCGAGCCGGGGCGCGGCGCGCCGGCCGGGGCGTTTTCCAGGCGCACGGTGACGGCGACGCCGGGCCAGGTCGCCACGGCTTCCTCGCCGCCAAGGGGCAGGCGGTCTTCCAGGGCCAGGGTCACAAGCGCCTGGGCGATGAGCGTCCGGGGCGTCTCGCGCCGGGGCCGGGCCATGGTTTCCCAGATGTCGGCCCCGCTGCCCATGGCCGGTTCGTTGGAGCGGGCCTGGGCCAGGATGGTCAGGATTTCCGGCTCCGGGTCGGCCATGCCGGTGGCCCGGGCGAGTTCCACGGCGCGCAGGGCGAAGGTCATGGCGTTGACCGGCTCCAGGCGCGAGATTTCATCGAAAAACCAGGCGCAGCTGGCAAACGAGGCCAGGCCCCAGGCCTGCATGGACAGCAGTTTCCAGGCCGTGCCCCGGCGGACGGCATCGGACGCGGGCGTCATGTGCAGCCGTTCGAAGCCCTCCTTGGACTGCGTGCCGGCCAGCACCTGGCCGTAGGCGTTAAGCGCCGCTTCGGGGTCCTTGAACAGCACGCCGGCCTTGGCGTCGTAGTGGGCGTCCAGGCGCGATTTGAGCAGATCAAGGGCGTTTCGCAGGGGAGCGCGCCAGCGCTGGTTGTAGCCCGGATGGTCCCCGGCAGTGCAGCCGCAGTCCGAGCGCCAGCGTTCCACGCCGTGGGCGCAGCTCCAGGCCGAGGCCTCGCGGATTTTGGCGTAGGCTTTGGGTGGATTGGCGGCCAGGTAGGCGGCGAAGTTGGTCAGCGTGAGCCCATCGCGGCCGGATTTTGCCTGATCCAGGGCATAGGCCAGGGCCATTTCGCCGAACTTGAAGTGGTGGCCGTAGGTTTCGCCGTCGGTGGCCAGGGATAAAAGCCCCGCGCCGGCCGATTCGGACAGGCGGCGGAAGAAGTGTTCGCCGTCGGCCAGGAGATTTTCGAAAGCCACGGCCTGGGACAGGGGGCCGTGGTAGAAAAAGACGGCGATTTCCCGGCCCGAAGGCAGGCGCACGGCGTAGGGCCGGCGGATGTCCAGGGAGCCAGCGTCCACGCCGCGCCAGTCGCGGCCGTTGTCGCTTATGGCCGTGGCCTGGGACGGGGCCAGGATGGTGAAGCGGATGCCGGCCTGGGCCAGGGCTTCCAGGGTCGGGGTGTCCACGGCGGTTTCGGACAGCCACATGCCTTCGGGGTCGCGCCCGAACCGAGCCTTGAAGTCTTCCACGGCCCAGACGACTTCCAGGCGTTTGTCGCGCTCGGTGGCCAGGGGCATGATGACGTGGTGGTAGATCTGGGCCAGGGCGTTGCCGTGTCCCAGGCGTTTTACGCTTTCGCGGTCGGCCTCCAGGATGCGGGCGTAGGTGTCCGGGGCCGAGCGGGCCATCCAGGACATGAGCGTGGGGCCGGCGTTGAAGCTCATGTGGCTGTAGCAGTTGAACAGTTCGACGATGCGTCCGCCGCCGTCCTGGCGTCTTGCCCGGGCCATGGGGGCGTAGGATTCGCGGCAGATGCGTTCGTTCCAATGCACGGCCGGGGCGGCGCTGCCTTCGGGCAGGATGCGGCCAAGCCAGGGGTCCTCGCGGGGGGGCTGGTAAAAATGGCCGTGGATGCACAGGGCGCGGTCCATGGTGCTACTCCTGTCCGGGGTTTTCGATGCGGTTTTCCCCGCGCGGCGGCGGGGCGAAGGTTTTGCGGTCCAGGGCTTCCAGGGCGCGTTCGGCCAGGGCGGCTTCGCGGCGGCGCAGCAGCGAGGCGTCCACGTAGTGGACCTCCAGGGGACCCTTGGCCGGCCGCACCAGGGCCAGCGACAGTCCGGGCCAGGACCACAGGTGCATGGTCGCGCCGTCGGGTTCCGGCCGGGTGACGGGCGGGCCGTATTTGGCGCTGTAGGCGGCCAGCACGCGCTCGTATTCGGCCTTGGGGTCGCTGCCCGAGGGGGCGATGGTCAGGGCCACGCCAGCCAGTTTGCCGGCGTCGTAGGCGTAGACCACGCTGATAAGCGGAATATCGCCGAGGTTCAGGCGTTCGTCGGCCCGGCGCAGGTAGCGCCGGCCCCGGTGGGTGAAAAGGTATTCGCCGGTGGGCAGGGCGGTCTCCGGGGAGCCGAAGGCGGCCCCGCGAAAGGACCGGGGCGGATCGCCCTTGGAAAAGATGCGAAGCCCGCCGGACAGGGACGGCGGCGCGCCGGCCGCGGTCTCGGCGGCCACGACCCGGGCCAGCAAGGCGGCGTCGGCGTAGCGGATGGCCAGGCCGCCGGCGGCGGTGTCCCGGGACAGGGCGATCTGCGCGCCCGGCCAGCTCCAGACGAGTTCTTCCTCCAGGGTGGCCGCGATGGCCCGTGGCGCGCCGTATTTGGCGGCGTAGGCCTGGCGCAGGGCATCGAAGTCCACCCCGGCGTCGGCCCGCATGAGCACGGCGAAGAACTTGCCCTGGTAAAAGCCGTAGAGGATGTCGCCCAGGCGCGTTTCGCCCAGCTCCAAGCGTTCGCCGGTCCGGCGATAGTAGACGGCCGCGCCTTCGCGGTAGGCCTCGGTCATTTCGGGCAGGCTTTCGATGTCGCGGCCGAAACGGATGCCGCGAAAGCCGATGGGGCCACGGGCGCGCACTTCGTCCAGGCTTTGCCAGGTGTCGCGCTCGTCGTGGCTGAGGTCCGGGAGATAGACGTAGTCGATGTCCGTGTTGCCTTCCCGGGCGTCGTGGGACAGGCTGACGGTCAGGGTGGGCTGCCGCCAGACCAGCCGGGTCCAACCCGGCGCGCCTTCCCGGGCCGGCCGGCCGTACTTGGCTTCGTAGGCGGCGATGACATGGGCGAGGTCCTCGCAGCCGGCCAGACGCATCCGCACGAAAAAGAATTTCCCCCGGGAAAAGCCGTAGCGCACCGTGGTTTGGCAGTCCTCGCCAAAGGCCGGCTTTTCGGCTTCGCGTCGATAGAGGGCCACCGGGCCGGCGTCCAGGACCGGGACCAGCCCGGGCACGTCGGCAAGCTGCGTTCCAAAGGGGATGCCGCGAAATTCCGGCGGTTTGGCGGCCTCGGCCGGGCCGGCCGCCAGGGACGGCAAGACGGCCAGGGCCAGCAGGACCAGGCCCAACAGTCGCACGGCCAGGGTCGCCATGGCTTAGCGGGCCAGCCGCTTGCCGATGCGCCGGGCCATTTCGCGCAGGCTTTCGGCCAGCACGGCGGTTTCGTCGTGGCCGGACACGGGCAGTTCGCCGGTCATGCGCCCCACGGAGAGGTCCCGGGCGAAAAAGGCGCAGCGCCGCACCGGGCCGCCCAGGAGAAAGGCCATGCCCAGGCCGAAGACGATGCCGACCAGGCAGATGCCCCAGGCCGCGCCGCCAAGGAGCAGGCGCGAGGCGCGCACGGAATCGGCCAACCCCGAGGCGTCGGCCGCGGCCTCGGCCAGGGTGGCCCCGCCGAGGTCCGCGCCGGCGGCCAGGGCGGCCCGCTCGGCCTCGATGATCTGGCGGCCGGTGGATTTGAGGCCTTCCCAGTCGGACAACAGCGCCCCGGCGGCCTGGCGGCAGGCGGCCAGGGCGGCGAACACCGGGGCCAGGCGCTTGTTTTCCTCGTCGCTGCCGGCTTTTATCTCGCGCAGCATGGCCTCGGCCTCGTCGTAGCGGGTCAGGGCCTGGGACAGCCGGCCCGGGTCGCGCTCGGCCTTGGCCGCTTCGGCGGCCAGCCGCACGTCGCGCCCGGCGTCCTGGACGGCCTGGGCGGTTTTCAGGCGCTTGGCATGCAGGCGCAGGGGCTCGGGCTGGGGATATTTGGCGGCCAGTTCCTTGTCCCACAGGGCGGTCTTGAACTCGATGTAGCCGGTGACGGCGGCGGCAAAGGCTTCCTGGGCCCCGGCCAGATCGGCCCGGTCCTTGGCCACCAGCTCGTTGGCGGCGGCGGCGGATTCGGCGGCTTTTTTGTAGGTGTCGAGCAGAAAGCCGATCTTCTGGGCTTCGGCGGCCAGGCTTTCCATGCCGGGCCGGCTGGCCGCCTCGCGGGCGGCGTGCAGGGCGTCGGCGGCCTGGCCCAGGTCTTTTTTGGCCCGCTCCAGGGCGTCGCGGTCGCCGGACAGGGCATAGCCCCGGATGGCCTGGGCGGCCAGGAGCAGCCGGCGCTCCACGGCCACGGCCAGATCGGCCCGGGGCAGGCGGGCGGTTTCGAGGGTCTTGGAGCGGGCGGCCAGGCCGTCGAGCCGGGACACGGCGAAAAGCCCGAGCACCAGCGCGGCCACGGCGGGCAGGCACACGGCCAGGGCGATCTTGGCGGGAAACAGCGGAAACCTCATGCCGGTACGTCCTTGCGGTTTGGAGATGCGGCACGGGGAGGCGGCGCAAAACAACCCGGCTCCCGGGCGAGAGGCTACAAGGTGTAGCCAATTACGCGCCAAAATCAAAGGGGGCGGCCGGACAATATGCCGGTCGCCCCCGATTTCGCGATGTTCGTTGGCGGCGCATCATCAGCCGAAACGGCCGGTGATGTAGTCCTCGGTCTGCTTCTGGGACGGCCGGGTGAAGATGGTTTCCGTGGCATCTTCCTCGACGAGCCGGCCCATGTAGAAAAAGGCGGTGCGGTCCGAGACGCGGGCGGCCTGCTGCATGGAGTGGGTGACGATGATGATGGTGAAGCGCTTTTTGAGCTCGTGGATGAGCTCCTCGATCTTCTGGGTGGCGATGGGGTCCAGG
>ALAO01000160.1 GCA_000307955.1 Solidesulfovibrio magneticus str. Maddingley MBC34
AAAGGGGCTCAGCCCCTTTGGCCGCCGGAGGCACTCTTATCTTCTTCTCTCCCCTCAGTAATTCGGCCGCGCCATGATGGTGCGGACGGCTTCGCGCATCCGGTCGCGGATCAGCGCGTCGCTGACCGGCTCGTTGATAACCAAGCTGACGGCCTGCCGGTAGCGGGCCGGCAGTTTGTTGAGCGTCAGCGCGTAGAGGTCCTCAATGTCGGTGCGCGTGGCGATGAACTCCGGGAATTCCCCGAGCACCATGGGGATAAAGTTTATCACGCGTTCTTCGTTGCTGTTGCGGATGGAATGGAAATCGAGTCCCAGCGCTGCAAAGTCCATGGCATCCTCCGCAAAAATGGTCTTTTGATCCTTGTTACCCGGACTTGCGCAGATTGCAATGCCTTTTGGACGGCAGCCCCTGTTCGTGCCAGCGCCAGGCCGTGGCCACGATGTCGCGCAGGTCGCCGTAGCGCGGGTTCCAGCCCAGTTCGCGGATGATGGCCCCGGAGTCGGCGTACAGCCCCGGCGAGTCGCCGGCCCGGCGGGGGCCTTCGACCCTGGGCACGGGTTTGCCCGAGACCTCTTCCACGGCGCGGATCACTTCGCGCACGGAGTTGCCCGTTCCGGTGCCGAGGTTGTAGATGGCGCTCTTGCCCCCGTCCAGGAGCCGTTTGACGGCCAGGATGTGGGCGTCGGCCAGGTCGGCGACGTGGATGTAGTCGCGAACCGCCGTGCCGTCCGGGGTCGGGTAGTCCGTGCCGAAGACCTCCACCCGGGGGATGCGGCCCAGGGCGGCGGCGATGACCAGCGGAATCAGATGGGTCTCGGGATCGTGGTCCTCGCCGATCTGGCCGTCCGGGTCGGCGCCGGCGGCGTTGAAGTAGCGCAGCGCCGTGTAGGTCATGCCGTAGGCGGCGTCGAAATCCTTGAGCATCTGTTCGATCATGAGCTTGGACGTGCCGTAGGGGCTCATGGGCCGGGTGGGGTGGTCCTCGGTCAGGGGCACCCGCTCGGGCGCGCCGTAGGTGGCGCAGGTGCTGGAGAAAACGATGTGGCGGCAGCCGGCCTTGCGCATGGCCGAAAGCAGCGACAGGGAGCCGGCCACGTTGTTGCGGTAGTACTTCTCCGGGTCGGTCACGGATTCGCCGACATAGGCGAAAGCGGCGAAATGGAGCACGGCCACGGGCTTGAACTCGGCGAAAACCTCGTCGAGCTCGCCGCGGTTGAGGATGTCGCCGCGCACCAGCGGCCCCCAGTTCACGGCCCAGTCGTGGCCGTAGACCATGTTGTCGTAGGTGATGGGCGTAAAGCCTGCCGCGGCCAGCGCCTTGCAGGTATGGGAGCCGATGTAGCCCGCGCCGCCGGTGACCAGAATGTTGGTGGCCATGATCCGTTCTTCCTTGGTTTACTTGTCCGCGAGGATCGCCGCAAAGGGCTTGTCCGCGTCCTTTTTGCCGCGCCCCTGGGCAGGCGCGCCCAGGGTCATGGTCATTTCACGATAAAACGTGGTGGCGCTTATGCGCAAGGAAAGTCCCTGTCCCGGGGAGAGCTTGGCCAGGCCCAGTTCCTTGGCCGGCAGGCGCATCTCCAGGGCGATGTGGGGCAGCGGCTTGTCCAGCACCTGGACAAGGCCGGTCTCGTCGATGCGCGTCAGGCGTCCGTCGTCCTCGATGCGAAAGAGTCGGGGAACCAGTTCGAAGCGCCCCGGATACTTGCGATGGGGCTGGGGCAGCAGGCAGGCGGCGAAGCGGCGCAGGCCGGCGCCGGCATCGACCTCGATCTGCAGCTGGTAGGTTTCGGAAATGGGGAACTCGCCCTCGTAGGCCAGGAGAAACAGGTCGGCGTAGTTCTGGGCCAGATGGAACAGGTTCAGCCCGTCCTGGCTCCAGCTCATGTGCACGTCGCCAAAGGGCACGTGGGGCGCGGGAATCCGCAGCCAGGGCAGGCGCGTGCCGGCCTTGTCCGGCCAGTCGGCCAGAGCGCCGTCGGTCAGCGACACCGGCGCTGCGGCCCTATGGATGGGGACCACGGCCGGCTGGGGCGGAGTCGTCCGGGCGGGGCTGGCGGCATGGATGGCCGGGGCCTCGCGATTGGCCGGGGCCATGGCGGCCAGCAGCGTTTCATACGGGGCGTTATGGATGTCGACCAAGCCCATGTTGAAGTCCTCGCCGTCGCCGCGCCCGCCGGTGGGCTCGTCGTAGTACTGGAACCAGTGCACGGCGGCGACGTTTGGGAAGGCGGCGAAGTGGCGCACGGCGGCCGAGGCCCCCGTGGCCCGTTCGGCCTGGGTCGCCACATGCATCAGATGGCCGTTGTTGACGTTGCCGGAGCGGTTTTCGTTGGCCGCGAAGAAGAATTCCGAAATAAGCACCGGCGTGTCGGTGAGCTTGGCCAGCCCGTCGAAGTAGTAGGGGGCCACCCAGCCGTCGGGGGTGTCCACGTTGTAGTTGGTGGACAGCACGTCGAGAAACCCGCGCGAGGCCAGGACCGCGTCCTGGTTGTAGTAGAGCGGCAGCCGGGCGCCCATGACCAGCCGGCCCGGGTCCACGGCCCGCAGGGCCTTGAACACCAGTTCGTAGTAGCGCCCGGCGCAGGCGGCGGTCACCTTGTTGATGAGCGCGATGCCCCGGCCGCCGGGGCGCAGTTTCAGCTCCGCGCCGCCCTTTTGGAGATCCTCGAAGGAATTGTAGCCCACAGCCGGCACGAAGTCGGCCAGGAGCTTATCCCACTTGCCCTGGTAGTGGTCATACACCATGCGCCAGACATGGCGCTTGGCGTAGCTGGCCCATTCGTTGCCGAGGTACCACTTGAAAAGCGGCGCGTTCCACCAGCCCACTTCGTTGTCGGTGAAGTAGCCGATGACGGCCGGATTGTCGCGGTAAGGCGCGGTCAGTTCCCGGGCCTTGGCGATGGTCAGTTCCAGGGCGTCGGGGGCGAAGGGGTCGAACCAGTGCAGCCGGGCGTTGCGGCCAAGGTCGATCTCGGGAACCATGGGCAAGGTCATGGCCTTGGTCGGGTCGGACCAGCCGCCCCGGGTATTGAAGCCCCAGGCGTAGAGACGTTTTTGCGTATCGGCGGCCCAGGCGGCCTGGTCGGGGTAGAAGTTCTCGAAATAGTAGCCCCGGTCCCGGGTTTTCTTGTCGCCGCCGTTGACGGTGTTCACACCCATGGAGAAAAAGCGCGGCCCGCCGGGCAGGGTGAGCCACCAAACGCCGGACTCGCGGACCGTGCCGAAGCCCTCGGCCGACCCGGCCGGAGCCGGTCCGGCCAGGACGGCCAGACAGAGCAGCGCCGCAAGCCCCGAGAACAGGAAACGGAAAGATTTTTTCATGAGCGCACTACAATGATGCCGGATCGGGGCTAGGCCAGGGCATCGGCCAGAAGCTTGGCCAGCACCACGTCGGAGTCGAAGTAGCGCGCGGCGAACGCCTTGGCGGCGGCGCTGTGGCGGTCCCAGTCGGCGCGCACGGCCTCGATGCCGGCCAGGGCTTGGGTTTCGTTGGTAAAGGCCAGCACGCCCTCGCCCACGTCCATGAAACGGGAGTAGCCGGTGTCCTGGACCACGGCCGGCCGGCCCGAGGCCAGGTAGCAGGCGGTGCGGCAGGAGAACCAGCCGCTTTGGGTGGCCACGTAGGCGTTTTTGGCCGTGGAAAACTCGGCGTAGCTGTCCCAGATGTAGTCGCGGTAGACCCAGGGGGTTTGAGACATGGAAAAGCCGTCGCGCAGCTTCCAGCCCTTTTCCTCCAGCAGTTCACGGGGCGGTTTGCCGCCGCCCAGGGCCAGCTCCAGCTCGGCCGTGGTCTTTTGGGGCAGGTCGAGCATCTTTTCGAATTCGAGGTTCTTGCCGCCGTACTGCACGCCGCCCACCAGCGGCCCTTTCTGGGCCGGCTGCCAGGAGAGCACGGTGGTAAAGGTCTGTCGGGCCGGTTTGGCCGGCGCGTCGCCCCAGCAAGACAGCACGATGGGCTGGCGGGTGGGAATCCAGTCGATGACGCCCCCCGGCACGGTGCAGAAGTCCTGGCCGACGTTTTCGCCAAAGGAGAAGAACACGTCGTGGCGGCGCATGTTGTCGATGTTGCGCTTTTCCTCGTCCGTGGCCGTGCCGTCCAGGAACTGCGGGAAGCTCGACTGGGTGTAGAGCGGGTCGGAATCGATGAGCACCTTGACCGGAATCTTGGCGTAGCTTTCGCGCAGCTGGCAGGTGGTCGAGATGTTGAAAAAGACGTCGGCGCGAGCGACCACGGCGTCAAGCTCCTCGGCGGACATGCCCCAGTGGCGGTCGTCCGGGCCGATGACGCAAAAGCGCTTGGCCAGCCCCGGGTCCAGGGCGGAGAGGTAATCGCCCAGGTACTTGGTGTGGTAGGTCAGGTCGTCGACAAAGGTGACGTTAAACGGATCATAGGCCCAGCCGCCGGTGTCTTCGAGGTAGTAGACGTCGTGGCCGAGGCGGTAAAAGCCGTGGAGGTACTGGATATAGTCCCAGGCCACGCCGCCCAGGGGATAGGTGGCGGCCAGTCCGGAAACGATGATGGTGCGTTTTTTCATTTTTCTCGCCAGGGGCGCTCGAGCGCCCAGTTTGGGGCCAAAGCCCGGATCAGTGGCCAGGGCGGACGGCGGCCCCGGCGCGAAACGGGATGTCGGCGGCCAGGGCCGCGCTCATCCCGCAGCGGTCCGTATCACAGCCCGGCAGGGGAGGCCAGAAGGCGTTGGCGGCCAGGCTTTCCGCAGGGCGGCCGTGACGCCGGCTTGGCGTCATTTCAAAAAGCCAGCGGGTCACGGAACAGCCAGAGACGATAGGCGTTGGGATAGGCCGACTCGTCTTTGAGGGCTGTCGTTTCTGCCCCAAGGGTCGGACATGCCAGCCGCCGGGCGTCCAGTTCCACTTCCATGCGCAACGGATAGGTGTCGGTCCCCGCCACCGAAGCCCCGTCGCCGGAAAGCGAAAATCCGATGTACAGCAGATGTCCGGGCCGGGGCAACGCGACTTGCCGGGTCAGATTTTCCAAGGTGTCCCAATGTCCCGAGCCTTCGCCCCGGTACTCGAACACCGTCCGGCGGTCATCAGGATCGTCGAGGGCGTAAAAGGCCCGCACATGCTGTTCGCCGTCCGGGCTCACCGAGGGCGTCGCCGTGAGCCGAAAGCCGGTAATGGGCAGCTTGGACGCGAAAAGATAGACGAATTCGCAAGGTGATCCGGCCCGGCAGGTGATGGACCGGCTCGAGGTTTTTGCAGCCAGGCCGTCATGGCGAACCATGATGTCCACCGGCGGCTGCGCGGCCGCGAAGGACTGCAAAAAGGTGACGAGCCCCTTGCCGCCAGGATTGAGCGCGACGCTGGAGCCCTTGGGCAGGCTCAAGCCCAGGGCCAGACGCTCCCGGCCAAAGGCGATGACCGGGTCGGCGATCTCGCCTTCGAGGCGCAGCCCCTTGACGGTGGCCGGCACGGGGGGCTCCACGGAAACGGAAACCGGTTCACCGGTTTTTAACGCCACGTCGGAGCCGTTTCGCCGGGGATCGTAGAACCGGCAGACCTCGGAGCCGTCGGGACGGGTCACGCGCAGCACGGGGTCTTCCGAGACGGCGGCCGTGTAGGCGCGCAGGCTTTCCTGGTTTCCCATCCTGGAATCAATAGCCTGGGCCAGCGGGCTGAAGCCGTACAACACGTTCCCTTCAAGGGGCCTGACGTCCGGCCGCGCCAGACGCAGCGGGGCATTGTTCGCCAGGGTCTTGCAGCGCTCCACGGCCGGATCGACGGCCTGGGCCGGGGTGTTGGCCGCGAAAGCGGCTTCCAGGGACAGGGCGGCCACTTCGATGGACGCGCCGTAGCCGCCGGGCCGCAGGACAAGGCGCACGAACAAGCGCGGTTTGTTGAGCAAGGCCGTCGGCACGGACGCCGTCAGGGTGGCCTCGACCGACCGCGGCGGCGCTTGGGGGGGCATGTCCGGATGCTGTTTCAGGAAGGTTTCGTAGGTGACGGCGGTCAGCGGTTCCCACCGCTCGCCGTCGGCGGAGGCCTCCAGGGAGGCGTCGGCATCCGGGACGTAGCCGGCGATGCCGCCCCGCAGGATCGCCCGCAGGGTCACGGTCGCGGTTTCGAGTCTGGCTCCCGTGGGGTTGGCGAAGGCGTAAACCACCTGCCCCGGCGCGTCGAAGCCGACCAGGGCCAGGGTTCCGGCGCTGAAATCCGGGGCCAGATTGTCCAGGAACGCAGCGTGCCGCCACAGGGAAAAGCCCGTGAAGTCTTCTTGGTAACGGGCCTGGCCGGCCGTATCCGGATACAGGGCCACGGGCGATTCGCTGAGGACTTCGCCCCGGGCGAAGGTCACCGTTTCGCTCGGCTGGCGCAGGACTTTCACGACAGGGAGGTTCTCCGGCGTCTCGGGCCGGCTGCCCATGAACAGGAAACGGTGATAGCCCGGACGAAAGGATCGGGAGAGCCAGGGAGTCTTGTTGCCGAAATACCAGTCCAAAATGGCCTTGCGCTGACGGTTGCGCTCAAGGACCAAGGGAAGGCCCCGGTTGTCCGGGCTTCGCAGATACTCGGCCCATTGCTTCGTCGTCGGCTGGGGCGGCCGGTAGAACTTGCCGTAGTCGAGATTGGGCCAGGCCAGGGCCAGGACGCCGGCGAGGCCGGCCGCGAGGGCCAGCCAAAAGCGGCCGCCCGCAAGACGCGCCGCCGTTTCGGCCAGGGCGGCGAGGCCGGCTCCGACGAACAGCCCCAGCAGCAGGAGCAGACCGGGAAAATACTTGGCCTGAGCCTGGGCGTTGACGTTGACGAGAAAGGCGGCGCAGGTCGGCAGGCCGCCCCAAAGCAGCAACAGCATGACCGAGGGGCCTTGGCCCTTGCGCCAGGCAGTGACGCATCCCCACAAGCCGACGGCCACGGCGACGGCGGCGAAATACCCGGCCCTGTCGTCCCAAAAGCCGGCGAACTTGGCCAGGGCCTCCGCCAGAGCCAACGGGCTGGCCGGGTTGCGCCCCGGGATATAAAAAGCGCGGGTGGTGACGAGCTGGCCGGGCAGTTGCGGCAAATACAGGAGAACAAGCGCCGCGGCGGCCACGGCCATGGTTTTGGCGAACCGGACGCTGTCGGCGCGCCGGCCGGCCCTGTGCCAGCACACGAGGACGCCGGCGGCGAAGACCGCCTGGCCGGCCAGAAACGGCGCGGCCATATAGGACGTGTACAGCATCGCCGCCGAGGCGAGCACCCATATGGCGGCATCTCGTCGCCGGCCCGGGGAAACGCAGCGGGTGAACGCATACAGCGACGCCAGGGAAAAAAAGAAAAAGAACGCATACCAGCGCAGATCTCGGGAGTAGGCGATGTGATACTGCAGCAGCGCTAGGTAGGCCGCGCCGAGAAAGCCGGCCAGCCGGCCGAAGCACCTTGAACCGACCGCGAAGGCCATGGCGATGGAAGCCGTGCCGAAAAGGGCGCTGGCCAGCTTGACCGTGGCTTCGTGGTTGCCCAGAAGCATGAAGAAGTGGATGATGCTGTGATGCAGGGGCGGCGAGGTGTCCGCGGAGGCCTCGAAGGCCGCCTGGGTGTTGAGGCTTCTCCACAGGTCGCCCAGGGGAAGCCGCGCCCTGTGTACGGTCAGGATTTCATCCCACCACAGTTCGGTTTCCCAAAGCCAAGCCACGCGCAGGGCCAAGGCGACGGCCAACAACCCGACGACAGCGAGCCATTGCCCCCTGGTCAGCGGCGCGTCCTCAAACATGCCGTCCACTCGCTTGATGCACATCGTTGATCCATTGCCCAGGCGGTCGGTTGGGCCACCCTTGGCGAGGCCGCCGAAATCAGCCGCCCCCCGTCCAGGGCAGGCGTGCGGCCGGGGCCGCGCCAGCGGCAGCCCGCCGGCTGGCGCAACCGCCGCGAGGGCGCGGGAGCCGCCGCGTCCCGGGACCTCTTAGGCCACCAGCGGCGCGGACGGCTGCTTCTCGGGCTTGCCCTTGCCCATCTGGATGGCGTGGAGCCGGGCGAATTCGCCGTTTTGGGCCATGAGTTCGTCGTAGGAACCCATCTCGTGGATGCGCTGGTTTTTGATCACGAGGATCATGTCGGCCCGGCGCATCATGGACAGGCGGTGGGCGATGACAAAGGTGGTGCGGTTTTGCATGAGCCGCTCCAGGCCTTCCATGATGAGCGCCTCGGTCTCGGCGTCCAGGGCCGAGGTGGGTTCGTCGAGGATTAAAAGCGGCGCGTCTTTTAACAGCGCCCGGGCGATGGAGATGCGCTGGCGCTGGCCGCCCGAGAGGTTGGCCCCTTTCTCGCCCAGGACGGTGTCGTAGCCGTCGGGCAGGCCGACGATAAAGTCGTGGGCATTGGCCAGGGTGGCGGCCTGGATGACTTCCTCACGGCTGGCCTGGCGCTTGCCGTAGGCGATGTTGTCGTGGACGCTCATGGGGAAGAGCTGGGTTTCCTGGAGCACAATGGCGATGTTGTCGCGCAGGCTGCGCAGCGTCACGTCGCGCAGGTCCTGGCCGTCGATGACGATGGAGCCTTTCTGGGGATCGTAAAAGCGCAGGAGCAGGCTCACCAGCGAGGTCTTGCCGGCCCCGGTCTGGCCCACGATGGCCACGGTGGAGCCGCCCGGGCAGGTGAAGGCCACGTCGTTTAGGACCATCTTTTCGGGCGTATAGCCAAAGGTCACGTCGTTAAAGACGACCTCGCCCCGGCCCACGGCCAGTTTGGGGGCGTCGGGCTTTTCCGGCACGGCCTCGTTGACGGCCAGGACGTCCATGACGCGCCGGGCCCGGGCCAGGGACGCCCGGATGCCGGCCACGGTGTCGCTTAAGCTGTTAAGCGGCGTATAGAGCGAGGCGAGATAGGAAATAAAGACCAGCAGTTCGCCGGTGGACAGCGTGCCGTCCAGCACGTGGCGCACGCCGATGTAGAGCACCAGCGCCGTGCCCGTGGCCGTGATGCCCGAGACCAGCCAGCCGTAGACGGTCTGCAGGGCGTAGAGCGACAGTTTGCGGTCAAAGGAGTGCTGGGACTCGGTGACGAACTTGCGCCGTTCCTCGTCCTCGCGGCCGAAAGCCTGGACCAGGGTGATGGAGGAAAAGATGCGCTCCACCGTGGTGTAGACTTGCGACTCCTTGAGGTGCGTCTCGGTGGTCAGGTCGCCGATCTTGCGCGAGACCCGGGAGATGGCCAGAAACAGGAACGGAATGACGCACAGGGCGTAGAGCGTCAGCTCGGCGTCCATCTGCACGCACACCACCAGCATGCCGACCAGCAGCGCCGAACTCGTGAGCGTCGTGAAGACGCCGTTCATGAGCAAGGTCTGGACGGCGTAGGTGTCGCCCATGATGCGGTAGATGAGGTCGCCGGTGGGCCATTTCTGGTGAAAGAGCAGGGATTGGCGCTGCAAGTGGTCAAACAAGTCGCAGCGCAAATCCTGGACCATGTCCTGGCCCATGCGGATGGTCAGGTAGTTGTTGCACAGCTGCACGAAGCCGACCAGAAAATGGACGCTGACCAGCAGGCCGACCACGCAGAGGAGCTGAAAACTCACGGTCCAGGCGGTCAGGTCCGGTTGCCAGCCGAAGACGTCCAGGGGCTTGTGGCCGATGATCTGGTCGATGGCCAGTTTGAGCGGCCAGGGCTTGAGGAGTTCCATGGCGCTGGCCATGCCGACCAGACACAGCCCCAGCACAAACCAGAATCTATAGGGGCGCAGATAACGAAGCAGGGTGCGAAACATACTCATGGCGTCATTCCTTGGCGGCCGGACCGCCAGGGCCGAGGCGGACGAAACGTCCGCGCGGCCGATCCGGGAGAGGCGGCTCTACCCTTCCGGTTGCTTCCGAGGGTCGGAAGCGTCGTGTACGGCCTTTGGGCCGGCCGGGCAAGGGGCATGGCCGGCCGGCGGCCTCACGCAGGCCGCCCCCGGCCGTCCGGCCTGGGCCGTGACGGAGTCCGGGGGCGGCGCGTTGTCGCTTTGGATTAAGCGGCTTCGATGGTGGCCGGGGCCACGGGCTCGGCCGGGGCGACGATTTCGTCGGCGTCGTCGCGGGCGACGGTCTGGGGCTTGACCACCTTGACCACGCGTTCGTCCTTGGGTTCGCTGGCCGAGCAGCCCGGACGGGTCACCATGACGTACTGGGTGATGGTGGCGACCAGGGCGGCGGCGCGGTAGAGGCCCAGGCCCATCCAGGCGGTGAGCGCCAGGGCGGCGGCCCCGGCGGCGATGGCGGCCAGGGGCTTGAGCACGGCCAGGACGCCAGCGGCCACGACCAGCCCGGCCAGAGCGGCGGCGGCGAGGCCCGAGGGCAGCACCGAGCCGGCCATGCGCACGAACCGCTTGTCGCCGCCGTGGTTTTCCACGGTCATGCGCAGCCGGGCCGTGGTCAGGCGGCAGGTGCGCACCGACAGGTCCCAGGGCGGGGTGTTGGACGAGGCGGCGAAGCCGGAGTCCAGCGCGTAGTTGACGCCAAGGGTGCGCAGCAGGCCGATGACCGAGGCCAAGAGCTCGTCGCGCTCCAGGCCCTTGTTGTTCCAGAAGAAGCGGTGGAACGACAGGCGGTGGGCCAGGATGCCGGCTGTGCCGGCCAGACGCCGCAGGAAGCCGATGCGCGGCAGGTTGGCTTCGTCGCAGGCCGAGGTGTCGGCCAGGGGCAGCGGGCAGGCGTTGACGCCGGCGCCGCGCTTCAGCGAGGCCAGGGTCTTGTAGCGGGTCCAGCCGCGCAGCACCGGCTGGGCCAGGGTCAGGCCGGCGATGGTCAGGCGCGAGGCCAGGCAGTCGTGGTGCTTGGGCAGCCGGGCCTTGCTCACCCGGTAGCCGACGAAGGCCAGGGTGGCGGCGGTCATGGCCAGCCCCACGCCGCCGGCGATGAGGCTAAAGGGCGTGGCGAGCATCAGCGCCAGGGCCACGACCATCCATTCCATGGACAGGGGCAGATAGGCGGCCAGGCTGCCCTTGGGTTCGTAGAGGGTCTGGAACAGGCCCATGCCGAAAGCACCGTGGTAGACCACCGGGCGGGCGGCCAAAAGCGCGCCGGAGATGTCGCCGTAGATGCGGCCGGCCCAGCGGGAGTTGCCCAGCAGGTTGAAGCGGAACTTGTGCTTGGGAATTAAAAGCGCCTCGGCCCGGCCGTAGCCCTTTTGCTGCTTCAAGTAGGCCGAGACCGTGCAGCGGCGATGGTGCCACACGAACATGGCGGCGGAAAAGCCGATGATGTGGCCCTGGTCCTGAAGCCGCCAGCACACGTCCACGTCGTCGCCGGCCGCCCGGTAGGTGGCGTCGAAGCCGCCGATGCCGGCCAGGTATTCCTTGCGGTAGGCCATGTTGCAGCCCGGGATGTGTTCGGCGATCTCGTCGGTGAGAAGCACGTGGGTCGGCGCGCCGGGAGACACGGCCACGCAGGCGGCGGTGCGGTTGTCGTCGGGCGGGGGCAGGTTGGGGCCGCCCACGGCCACGAAACGCTCGTCGGTGAAGGCCCAGGCCATGTAGTGCAGCCAGTGCGGGTCCACGTAGCAGTCGGAGTCGGTGTAGGCGACAATCGTGCCCCGGGCGGCGTTCATGCCGACGTTGCGGGCGGCGGACAGACCCAGGTTGGGCTGGTGGATCACCTGGATGTAGGGCGCGGCGGCGGCGTGGCGGTCGGCGATCTCGCCGGTGGCGTCGGTGGAGCCGTCGTCGACCACGATGACTTCGAAGTTGGGGTAGTCGACCTTGGCAAAGGAGGCCAGGCAGCCGTCCATGGTGGAGTCGGCGTTGTAGGCGCAGATGACCACCGAGATAAACGGCGCGTCGGCCGGCAGATGCGGCAGCTTCTGGCGGTAGACGTCGGCCACGGCCTTGTAGGCCGGCTTAGGCTTGCGCACCTCGGACACGATGCCGAACTTCCAGTCCTCGACCAGATGGCCGCCGGTGAACCACTCGTCGGTCCAGGCGAAGACCATGGTTCCGGAAACGCCGAGCTCAAAGGAGGCGTGCAGCTGCCAAGCGAGCGTCTCGGCCACGTGCTCCTCGTCATTGCGGATGGAGTCCATGCCGAATTCGGACAAGACCAGCGGCAGTTCGCCGGCCACGTTCTGCAGCCGCTTCACATAGGCGCGAAACGCCTTCTCGTCGTGGAGGTAGACGTTGAACGACAGGAAGTCGAGGAACGGCAGACGCAGGTATTCCGTGGACGGGTAGTTGGCGTAGGTGACCAGGCCTTCGGGATCTTCCTCGCGCACGATATTGGTGAGCTTTTCGAGGAACTTCTCGATCTTGCCCGCGCCGTGCCAACGCACGATGTGGCTGGGGATCTCATTGCCGATGAGCCAGGCCAGGATGGCCGGATGGCCGGCCAGGGAGGCCACGGCCTCGCGGATGGTCTTCTTGATGTCTTCTTTCACTTCCCACTGGTCGAGGAAGCACAGGTGCTGGGGCCAGGGCACGCCGATCATGACGCGCACGCCGTAGCGGGCGGCGATGTCCAGGAAGCGGCGGGGCGGCACGTAATACACGCGGATGGCGTTGATGCCGGCGCGGCGCATGAGTTCGAAGTCATGGGCCACGGTCTCGTCTTCGGGCAGGGGTTCGCCCCGGGAGTTTTCCGGGAACGGGCCGTAGGTGACGCCCTTGATGAAGAACTTGTCTTCCCCGGCAAACAGATACCGGCCCCTGGCGCGGATGCGCGGGAGGGCTTCGACGCCGGCGAGTCCTTCTTCGATCTGGAACATAATTCCCCTTCTCCTTGGGTTGGGCGAACCTTCGCCCGCTTTTGCCGTCTGCCGTTTCGGTAACCGACGGCGGCGGCGTACTTTTTTCGGTCTGTGCGGAAGCTTTTTCAACCACCCGGAATTTCATGATATTCCCAGCAATTTTCGGCCGGGCGGCCGTCAGCTCGCGGGCCTCTTATAGCATGTATCGTGCCAAGAAGCCCGAGGCAGGCCGCGGGCGGGTCAGCGGGCGCGGCCGCCAAGGGAAGGGGGGGCTGGTTACGAAAATTGCGCGTTCGATTACGAAAGCGTAATCGCCTTTTCAGGAAACAATTTTATTTATGATCGCAGTGTGTTGTTTGGGGCGGCCGCGTCGCCGTCAAACGTTGCCGCGACGGCCGGGATGGCTTGAGAACGCCACTCCCGTCGTGTAGGAGACGGCAACTTTGCCAAACGGGTATGGTCGGACAGGCCTTCCCGCCCTCCGCAGGAGTTCCCGTGGACTATCCATCGATCGGGTCCGGGCGTGAAACGTCGCGCGACATGTTGCTTCTTGGTTTGATCGTGACCGTGGGGTTTGTGCTGCGTTTCGCGGAACTCGGCACGCCGGGCTTGATCCGCGACGAAGCCCTGGTGCTCGTCGCCGCCGAACACGGTCCGCTCTACATCTGGCTGCGGGCGCTGACCACGGACGCGCATCCGCCGTATTTCTATTTTATCGTCAAGGCGCTGTTGTTCATGGGCCATTCGGACTTCGCCCTGCGCCTTTTCCCGGCTGCGGCCGGCACGCTGTCCGTCTATCTGCTGTATCGTCTGGCCCGGCGTCTGTTCGATCCGGGCACGTCCCTCCTCGCGGCCGCCCTGCTGGCCGCCTATCCGCTGCATCTGCAGATGTCACGGCTGCTGCGTCCCCATCCGTTCATCGTGTGCCTGACCATCCTGGCCATGGCCTGGCTCCTGGATTTTATCCGCGACCCCAGCCGCCGCAACCTGATCCGCCTGGCCGTGCTCAATGCCGCCTTGCTGCTGTTTCATTTCAACACGCTGCTGATCGTCGGCACGGAAGCGGCCTGTCTGCTCGCGGTCCTGCCCTTTGCCTCCCGCACGGCCGTTTTGCGCCGTTACCTGCCGTTTTTAGGGATCACCGCGCTCTCGCTCCTGCTGGACCTGCCCTTGCTGCTCCTGCGCCTGGGCAAATTTCCCGGCTTTGACCTCAATTTGTCCATGGCCTGGACCTTGACCCGAAGCGTGGTCAATCTCGACAAGATGCTGGCGCTTTTCCCCTTGCCCTGGGTAAACATCGCCGGTTGGGCGCTGTTTGCCGTCGGCGCGGTTTCCCTGGCCCGCACCCGCCGCCTGACGGCGCTCTATCTTGGGGCGTTTATCGTCCTGCCCCTTGGCGTGCTGATTCTGGCCAAGTACGGGCTGTTCTACGAGCCCTGGCATATCGCCTTCATTATTCCGGCCTTGTTGCTCTTCTGCGCCCAGGGGGCAGGCGCGCTTTTGCCTCGCAGGGGCGCGGTCCAGCTTGCGGCGGCGATGGTTCCGTGCCTGGCAGCCGTGTTGTTTTTTACGGTCCGGCACGAAGCCCTTTACGCCATGGATTCTTCCATCTTCGGCTACGAAGAATGTTATAAGAAGATGGCCATCCATCTGCAGCCGCATCTCAAATCGCCTTCGGCCGTCTTGTTCAATGAGAGTTTCGAGCGCAACTTCGTCAACTGGTATCTGCGGCAGTTCACCACCTCCGATCTCGCCCGCAATCGCATCCTGCCGACGGACCCCGTCGTTTCGACGGCCCTCGTGGCCGACGGGCCCATCTACAGCGACCGGGACCACCCCGAGGCGGTTCGTCAGGCCGCGGACAAGCTTCTGGCCGACTGCGGCACGCCAGTCGCCGTCAATGCGCTGTCCTGCGCGACCATCACCGCCTGGGACATTGCCCGCCGGCCCGGGGCCGTCATCGACGCGCTGCCCTATAAAGGCCTGTTCGACGCCTATGCCCCGGATTTTCTACGCACGGTTTTCCAGGCCGAAAACGTGCAAATCCTTTTGTCCCCCCTGGCCAACACCATCGCCCCGGCCGCTTACGACCAACCGGGCCGGTTTAGCGCGCGGTTCGAGAACAAAACCCGGGTTAAGGCCAGCGCCATTGGCTTGGACATGGTGCTGCGCCGCGCCGGGAAGGGGCATGTCTTTCAGGTGTCTTGCGCGTATGACGACGAGGAGCCCCGGCTGGTGTTCGACCTGCCGCCAGACTGGACGGCGGAAAAGGCGCGCATCCGTTTGCAGCGGCGCAAGCCTTTCACGTTTCTCACCGTGACGGTGACGATGGCCGATCCGGAAAGCAATGTTTCCTTTTACGGCATAAGCGACAGCATTCGCTTCGAGAAAATGGACGTGGCCGTGTCCGAGCCCGATGGGGTCCTTGATGCGGACGTTGCCGTGGACATGGAGCATATCGGCGAGGTCGAAACCGTGCCGGAGGGGCGCTTTCGCTGGGGGGATGGACCGCAAAGCGCCATGCGGTTCCATCTGGATCGTCCAGAGCCCATGCGCCTGGACATGGCTTGCAACAATCCCATCCCCGGCCAGACCGTGGAGATCCTGGTCAACGGTGTTGTCATGGGGAAAGTCGGGCCGTTGGCGGCCCAACCGTGGCTTGCGCAGACCACGCCCGTCCATTTGGACTTCGCCGGTCAAGCCGGGGACAATGTGGTGACGCTGCGCTACGGGGCGTACAACCATCAGGAACCGGCCGCGCCGGGGAGCACGTTCGCGCCCGACGACGGGCGCCCTTTGGCCCTGGCCTTTACCACGCTCAAGCTCTCCCGCGCCGGGGAACAGCAGGATTCCTTCGTCGTGCTGCCGCGTTGACGCGGCGCAGCCCCGCGTTTTCGGACAAGGCCCTGGCCAACGTCGAGGGACTGGGCCGTCACACCTCCCGTCAGCGGGGCCGGGTGGCCTGGCGGCGGTCGTAGACGGCGCGGATGGCCCCTTCGAGCTCCTCGGTGGGGCAGGGCTTGAGCAGATAATCGGCCGCGCCGCCGGCGATCATGGTCGAGGCAATGTCCACCGAGGCGTGGCCGGTGAGCACCAGCACCTCGGCCTCGGGGCAGGCGGCGCGCAACAGCGGCAAGGCGTCGGCCCCGGTCATGCCGGGCATCTTGACGTCCAGCACGATGACGTCGCAGGGGGCTTGCCCCAACAGTTCCAAGGCGGCCGGGCCGCTGCCGGCCTCGCGCACGACAAAGCCGTGGCGGCCAAGCAACTTGGCCAGGGTTTCGCGGAACCGTTCCTCGTCGTCGACAATAAGGACGCGGATGGGGTCGGCCATGGGGTTCTCCGTGGCGAATTGGGCGTTGGTTACAGGGGGAGGCTGACGGTGAAGACCGAGCCTTTGCCGACGGCGCTTTGGGCCGTGAGGTTGCCGCCCAGGCGGGCGACGATGCCGTGGGACAGGGACAGGCCAAGGCCCGTGCCCTTGCCGGGTTCCTTGGTGGTGAAAAAGGGATCGAAGACCTTGGGCAGGTTTTCCGGGGGAATGCCGCAGCCGGTGTCGCGCACCTCGATGACCGCCCGGCCGTTTTGGCGGCAGGTGGCCAGGGTGATGGTTCCGCCTTCGGGGGTGGCGTGCATGGCGTTGGTGAGAAGGTTGAGGATGACCTGGCGCAACAGCGGCACGTCGGTGCGAACAGGCGGCAGGGACTGGTCGTAGTCGCGCCGGATGGCCACGCCGCGGCCGGCGGCCTCGCGTTCGACCAAAACGGCCATGTCCTCGATGACCTGCTCCAGGGCTTCCTCCTGGAGCACGGGTTCCATCTTGCGGGCGAAATTGAGGAGCTTGTGGGTGATCTGGCAGCAGCGGGCCACCTGCTTGCCGACCTGGTCCAGGCAATCCTTGATGTCGGCCAGATCTTCCGGGGCGGGGCAGGCGTCCTGGCCGAACAGTTCCCGGGCCAGGTCGATTTCCTGGGTGATGATGGCCAGGGGGTTGTTGATCTCGTGGGCGATGCCCGAGGACAACTCGCCGATGGCGGCGAGCTTTTGGGAGTGCAGCAGCCTTACGTCGAGCTCGTGGAGCTCGCGTTCGCCGCGCCGCACGCGCCGGGCCAGGGTCAGCGCAGAGCCGATGCAGATGGCGCCGGCGAAAAGGGCCAGCCCCACGCCGACCAGGGGCGGGGCGGCCAGGGCCGAAAGCACGGCCGCGCCGGCCAGCCCCGGGGCGAGCAGGGTATGGGGCCACAAAGGCGGCGCGTGGTCCCCGGGCAGCGGCCCGGGCGCATCAGGCGTCGGCTCGGGATTCATTGAGCTTTTTGCGCTCATAGGCCTTCTTGGCCTTTTCCAGCAATTCCCCGAAGTCCACGGGCTTGAGCACGTAGTCGTAGGCCCCCAGGGACATGCCCTGCATGCCGGACTCCACCGAGGCGTGTCCGGTGAGAATGATGACCTCGACCAGGGGGTGGCGCTTCTTGATTTCCTGGAGCACGGCCAGCCCGTCCATGCCGGGCATGCGCATGTCCAGGATGACCACGTCAAAGGACTCGCGCTCCAAAAGCGCCAGGGCGTCGGGTCCGTTGCCGGCGGCGGTCACGGGGATCTGGCGGTAGGTGAACCGTTTGACCAGGGTTTCGATGAAGTCGGCCTCGTCATCCACGGCCAAGACGCGAAGTCCCATCAGTACCTCTCTCCAGGCGTTCGGGTGTTGCGAACCCGGCGTCGGGCTGCCTGTCTGTTGCATGGGTGATCCGGTCGGTTTCGGTTTTTTGGGGTCCGTCCGCCGTCCGACCTCACGGTCCGGCAGAGGCCAGGCCGGGGTCCGCGCCGCGCTCGTCGCGGCGCGGACCTCCGGCCCCGGGGCGCAAGACTCAGGACGACACGGGCAGGGTGATGCGGAAGGTGGTCCCCTTGCCTTCCTCGCTGGCGACCTTGATGCGCCCGCCCAGCTTCTCGATGATGCTGTAGCTGATGGTCAGGCCAAGGCCGGTGCCTTCGCCGACCTTTTTGGTGGTGAAGAAGGGATCGAAGATCTTCTCCAGGGTTTCGCGCGGGATGCCGTTGCCGGTGTCGGTGATGGCGATTTCCACCTCCGGGGTGTCGGGCAGCTTGCGCGTGACGATGGTGATGGAGCCGTTTTTGTCGATGGCGTCGATGGCGTTGTCGAGGATGTTGAGGAAGACCTGCTGGAGCTGGGAGGCGTCGGATTCGATGTGGGGCAGGTCGGCTTGATAGTCGCGCACAAAGGCGATGCCCCGGAAGTTGGCCTCGTTTTCCAAAAACGACCGGGTCTGTTCCAGGAGCAGGTTGACGTCGAGGTTTTCCTGGGTGGGCTCCATGCGCCGGGCGAAGCCGAGGAGCCGATGGGTGACGTCCTTGGCCCGGCGCACGTGGAACTCGATCTTGGCCACGGCGTCGGCGAATTCCTGGAAGTTGGGGGAGGCCTTGATGTCCTCCTCGCTTAGGAGGTCGCGCATCCAGCCGGCCTTTTCCATGATGATGGCCAGCGGGTTGTTGACCTCGTGGGCCACGCCGGCGGCCAGCTTGCCCAGGGCCGCCATCTTGCTCGACTGGGTGAGCGAGGCGTCCAGGGTGGCCTTTTCCCGCTCGGCCCGGATGAGTTCGCGCACGGTGCCGTTGGCGATGAACACCGCGCCGATGACGATGAGCGTGCCGCCGCCGCAAAGCAGCAGGATGAGGAGCCAGCGCGCCCGGTACAGCGGCAGCAGCTCCTCGCCCGGATCGTCCTTGATGACCAGCAGCCAGTCTTTGAGATTGAGCCAGGTCATGGCGTACAGCGAGACCTCGCCGCCGATGGACAGCTCGTCCACCCGAGTGCCGGAAAAGCGGGGGATGTCCGGGAAGGGCACGGTGTCGAACATGTCGTGGCCAAAGCGCGGCTTGGTCTGGAGCACGTGCTGGGCGTTTAGGAGGAAGGCGTCGCCGGACTTGCCGAGCTGAATCGTGCGGACCAGGGAATCGAAGATGTCGGAGTCGATGGCGGCGCGCAGCACCCAGGTCCGATCGCCCTCGCGGCGGCTGACGGCGATGTTGAAGTGGGGGTACTTGCGAAAGCCCATGAACACGTCGCTGATGTGGATGCCCTTGGCCATGACCGTGCGGAACCAGTCCTCGTGGCTGTAGTCGATGCCGCGCAACTGGTAGGGGCCAACGTAGGAAACGCAGATGCCGTTCTGGTCGATGACCTGCAGGTCGAGGAAGGACTTGCTGTGCAGCTGGAGCACGCCGAAAATACGTTCGAGGTAGGCGTCGCCGGACAGGTCGGCGTAGGATTCGGTCAGGGCCAGATTGGAGAGCTGGGCCACGCGTTCGGTGAGGAACAGGTCGATGGTGACCTTTTTGTTGTCGGCCAGATTGCGCAGGTTGCCGTAGATCTTCTCGGTGTAGGTGTCGTAGAATTTGGCGTAAAGCCCAAGGCCGAGGCTTAACAGGGGAATGAAGGAAAAAGCCAGGGTGACGGCGATGAGTTTCAGGCGCAGCCGGCTGAGTTCGTCCTGGATCATGGCAGTGGCCTCGCGGGGTGGGGGACGCTTGGGGCACGATAGCCCAGGGAGTCCTCGATGCAAAGGGTCATGGGACCGCCTCGTGCAGGGGCAGGGCGACCTCGACGCGCAGGCCCCGGCCGGGGAGGCCGTGGGCCGTGATGGAGCCGCCGTGGCGTTCCACCACGGCCTTGGCGGCGGCCAGGCCAATGCCCAGGCCCGGCATCTTGCCGGTGGTGACGTCGCCGAGCTGGAAAAATTTCTCGAAGACCGCCTCGCCCATGTCGGCGGGGATGCCCTGGCCGGTGTCCTCCACGGCGATGACGGCCAGCCCGTCCCGCAGGTCGGCCCGGCAGGCGATATGCCCGTCCTTGGTGAACTTCACGGCATTGGACAGGATCTGGTCGAAGACGAAGACCAGCCGGTCCCGGTCGCCGCGAAGGGGCGGCAGGTCGCCGGGGATGTCGCGCACGAAATCCAGCCCCTTGGCGGCCATGGCCGCCAGATGGGGAGCGGCCGCCCGGTCGATGATCTCGGCCGCGGCCAACGGCGCTTGGGCCAGGGGCAGTTCGCCGACGTCCAGGGCGGCCAGTTCCAGGACGTTGTCGATAAGCCCGGCGAGCTTTCGCCCTTCCTCCAGCATGATGGCCAGATTGTGGCGCAGGCGCTCGACCTCGGCGGCGATTTCCGGGGCGTGTCCGGCATGTTCGGCCAGGGGGCCGCGCTCCAGGCGTTTGCGCATGACCTGGGCGAAGCCGACCATGGAAGTCAGCGGCGTTTTGAATTCGTGGGAGACGAGGCTTAAAAAGTCGGTCTTGACCCGGCCCAGTTCCTCGGCCTGCTGCCGGGCGGCCTCGGCCTTGCACGCCTGGTCGGCGGCCTCGCGTTCCTTGGCGGCCAGTTCGCGGATGGTGGCCAGCAGATGGCGTTCCATGGCCGCGATGTCGGTGGCAAGATCCTTGAATTCGCCGGAATACTCGGTCGGGTCGAGGTCGGCGGCCTCGCCCCGGACGAGGCGCCGGGCATGGCGGCGCAGGCGGTCCAGCGGCGTGGCCACGGCTCGGAACAGTCCCCAGGCGGCCAGGGCGACCAGGGCCACAACAGCGGCCTGGATGCCGAAATCCAGGAGGTCCGTGACCTGGGCGATGGCGTTTCGCCGGGCTTCGTAGGCGGCACGCAAGGCCTCGGTGACGGGCTCCAGGGCCCGGGCGGCGGCCACGAAAGAGGCCGTGGCCGAACCGGCGTCCTCCAGACGGCTGGCGTAGTCGTCAAGGGCGGTGAGATAGTCGCTGGCCGCACGCCCGGCTTCGTCGGAAAGCCCGCTGTCGCGCAGGCGTTCGGCCTCGCGGGTCAGCCGTCGGAGATTGTCGGCCGTGCCCGAGGCCAGCCAGCGCTTTTCCAGTCGGGCCAGCCGGGCCAGGGCGTCGGCCAGGGCCGGTTGGCTTGCGGGCAGCAGACGTTCCAGGGCCTGGGAGCTTTCCAGGTAGCGGGAGGTGGGATCGGCGGCGTTGGTTCCGCTCGGAGAGCCGGCCATGGCCTCGAACCCCCGGCGGTAGGCGTCGAGCCGGGCCAGGGCCGCGTCGGACAGGGGATCGTGGTCCGGGTCAATGGCGCGGATGGCCTCGATGGCGGTCACGGCGGCCTGTTGGTGGCGAAGCACGGAGGCCAGGGCCTCGGGATCGTGGCGCAGGAAAAAATTTTTCTCCTGGCGGCGCATTTCCAGGGCCTCGATGCGGGCGGACACGGCCAGACGCTCCAGGGCCAGGGTGCGCTCGGTGAAACGGCTCTCCAGGATGTCCACGACAAACACCAAGGCGAAGCCGGCCACGATGACGGCGCACAGCGCTTGCAGCTTGCCCTTGACGCTTAGGGCCATGGGCGGACCCCGGTTGTGCTCACGACCGTCTCCTTGTGGCTGTTGCCGTTGTCGGCGGCGGAAGCGGCCGCCGGGCGGCTCGCCCGGCGGGATGGGGATTTTTTAGCCCAAACGGCAAGAGGATGCCAGATTATTGTTCATAGTTTCACAAGTGGCCGGGGCAAGAAGTCGCGCCCTGCCCTGGCCCAACGTGTTTTTGAAGCCCGCCGCCGGCCTGGGAAGGACGTCCTTCCGGGCCGGCGGCGCAAAGGGGAGGGCGGGGCGCTTTTCGCGAGCGCGAGGCTACTGGCCGAGATCGGGCAGGTAGTCGCCGTAGCCGGCTGCTTCCATGGCCTCGGCCGGCACGAAGCGCAGGGCGGCGGAGTTCATGCAGTAGCGCTGGCCGGTCGGGGCCGGCCCGTCCGGGAAGACGTGGCCGAGGTGGGAATCGGCGATCCGGCTTCGGACCTCGGTGCGGCGCGAAAACAGGCTGTTGTCGGGCCGTTCGGTCACGGCGTCCGGGCGGATGGGCTGGGTGAAGCTCGGCCAACCCGTGCCGGAATCGTACTTGTCCCGCGAGCTGAAAAGCGGCTCGCCCGAGACGATATCCACATAGATGCCCCGGGCCTTCAAGTCCCAGTAGGCGTTGTCAAAGGGCCGTTCGGTGCCGTTTTGGCGGGTGACCTCGAAGGCCAGAGGGGTAAGCGTGGCGCGCAGGGCGGCGTCGGAGGGCCGGGTGAAGGTGCGCCAATCCGGGGCCTTGGCCGTGGCTGCCCCGGGGGCCTCGTTGCCCCAGGTCCGGGCCAGGAACTGGTCGCGGCCCGATCCGGTGCGGTAGGCCTTGTACGGGCCGGCATGGGTGCGCCAGTAGTCTTGATGATAGGCCTCGGCCGGGGTGAAGGGGCCGACCGGCAGGATGTCCACGACGATGGGACGCGTGAACCGGCCCGAGGCGGCCAGATCGGCCAGGGCGGCCCGGGCTTCGGCCCGTTGCGCCTCGTCGTGGACGAAGATGGCCGGCCGGTATTGCCGGCCCCGGTCGGCGAACTGGCCGCCGGCGTCGGTGGGGTCTATATGGTGCAGGAAGGCGTCCAGCACCTGGCGGTAGCTGACCTTGGCCGGGTCGAACCGGACTTCCACGGCCTCGTAGTGGCCGGTGCGGCCGCTGGAGACCTGCTCGTAGGTCGGGTTGGGCTCGGTGCCGCCGGTGTAGCCGGAGACCACCGAGGCCACGCCGGGCAGTTTTTCCAGATCCGCTTCCACGCACCAGAAACAGCCGCCGGCCAGAGTGGCCACGGCGAGGTTGGGGGCTTGGGTCTCCATGGGCGCCTCCTTGGCGGCTGGGGGCGAGGCGGCGGCCGTAAGCGCCGCGCCCATGCCCCAGGCGATGCAAAAGATGCAGGTGACGAGGACGACTGCGACGGGTTTCTTGTCGATCATGGCGGCACTCCCTGGCTCCGTGGGGGCGGCTGCGGCGGGCCGCGCTGGAATGCGCCGGACGGAGCACCATGGAACCCTACCGGAAAAAGGGCGGCTTCGTCGATGGCCCAAAGGCCGGCCAAGGCGGAAAAAGCGAATCAGGCGTTTCGCAGGGGGTGGGCGCGGGCGGCGTCCAGCACGGCGGCCAGGGCGGCTTCGGCCTGGGCATGGCTTTGGCGGCAGGCCTCGGCGTCGCCGGCCTGGCAGGCGGCCATCAGGGCGCGCATGGCTTGGCCCAAAGCCTCGGCCCGCAGCGGGCCGGCCATGCCGGCCAGGTCATGGGCCAGGCCCGAGGCGGCGGCGACGTCGCCGCGCAGGGTGGCCTCGGCCAGTTCCCGCCCCTTGGGTTCGGCCAGTTCCACGAACAGGCCGAGCAGTTCGGCGGCGAACTCCAGGCTCCCCTTGCGGGAGAATTCCGACAAATCCAGAACAGCCTGGGATTCGGCGGCCTGGGCTGGCCGGCCGGTCCGTCCCTCGAGCACTCGGGCCATGGCCGACAGCAGGTCCCGGCCGCGCACCGGCTTGGCCACGTGGTCGTCCATGCCGGCGGCCAGGCAGCGTTCCCGGTCGTCCTGCATGGCAAAGGCGGTGAGCGCCAGAATCGGCACATCCGGCGGGTTGGCCGGGAGGCACTGGCCGTCGCGGATGGCCCGGGTGACGGTCAGACCGTCCATGTCGGGCAACTGCACGTCCATGAGAATGCAGTCCACGGCCTGGGAGGCGGTCAGGGCCAGGGCTTGGCCGCCGTCGGCGGCGGCCAGGGGAGTGTGGCCGCTTTTGCGCAGCAGATGCAGCAGGTACATCCGGTTGACGTCGTTGTCGTCAACGACGAGGACGGTCAGCGGCGGCAGAATCGGGAGCGGACTTGAATCAGCCATACAACAACCTTCCCGCAATGCGCCGGCTCGGGCCGGCCCTTTCCAAACAACGCGAATTCCCTAGCATGGCGCGGCGTACCTGACAAATTGTCCTTGGCGGGGAGTCTATTTTTCGTGGACTAGGACCCGGAACGTTGCTTTTACGCCCGGGGATGGCTACCTGCCGGAAAGGGAGGACTTCGTCCATGCCGGCAACCGTCCTCGAAGCGTCTTACGATGTCCTGATCCGCCGGGCCGCGCCCGACGGCGCTTTTGCCGCGGCCGACGGCGAGGCGAGCCGTCCCGACGCCACGGCCTGGGCGGCCATGGCCCTTTTCGCCGCAAACCTGGCCCCGGAACTGATCGCCGCCGCCCGGGCCGCCCTGGCCGCCGCCCAGTCTCCCGATGGCCGGCTGGCCCTTGTGCCCGAGCGTCCCGAGGCCGCCTGGCCCACCGCCCTGGCGCTCATGGCCTGGTTGCCGGACCCGGCCCGGGCCGAAAACGTTTCCCGGGCCGCTGCCTGGCTTTTGGCCCACCCCGGCAGCCATTGGCCCAAACGCTCCGAGGAGCAGGCCGTCATCGGCCATGACACGAGCCTTCGCGGCTGGACCTGGATCGACGGCGCCCACTCCTGGGTGGAGCCGACCGCCCTGGCCATGTTGGCCCTTGGGGCCTTGGCCGCGCCGCCGGCCGAGGCCCTGGCCGAGGCGACCCGTCTGCTCCTGGACCGCCAGTTGCCGGACGGCGGCTGGAACTACGGCAACACCCGCGTCTTTCGCAACACCCTGCTGCCCGTGCCCGAGTCCACCGGACATGCCCTGGCCGCCCTGGCCGGCCGGGCCGCGCCCGGCGACGTGGCCTCGAGCCTGGCCTATCTGCAGGGACCGCAGTGCGCCGTGGCGACGCCCCTGGCCGCCGCCTGGCGGGCCTTTGGCCTTGGGGCCTGGGGGCTGGCCGGGCAGGACGCGGTCGGCCTGTGTCTGGCCGCCCTGGAGCGCCAGTCGCGCTACGGCCCCTACGACACCCCGCAACTGGCCCAGTGTCTGGCCGCCGCCGCCACCCGGGGTCGGTTCGTCGCCCTGATCGGAGGTCCCCCATGAGCGCGTCCGACGCCGAGAAGACCGCTCGCGGCCTGACTCGCCGCCAGGCCGTCAAATTGGCCGCCGCCGCCGGTCTCGCGGCCGCCGGCGGGCTGGCCGCGCCGCGCCTTTGGGGCGAGAAGACCGGGGCCGAGGTGTTCGTGGCCAAGGCGGCCGGCTACGACGCCGATCTGGTCGGCCTCCTGCGCCGGGGACTGGCCGAGCTCGGAGTGAAGCCGGCCGAGATCGCCGGCAAACAGGTGCTGGTCAAACCCAATCTGGTCGAACCCCACGCCGGGGCCGGCCACATCAACGTCCATCCGCGTATGGTGCGGGCCGTGGCCGAGGCCTTTTTGGCCCTGGGCGCGGGGACGGTGGTCGTGGGCGAGGGCGCCGGCCATCGCCGGGACGCCTATCTGGTGCTGGAGGAATCGGGCTTGGCCGAGGTGTTGGCCGAGGACCGGCTGGCCTTTTACGATCTCAACAGCGGCCCGGTGGCCCGCCGGCCAAACGCCGGCGGCTGGAGCAAGCTCGGCGACCTGTGGCTGCCGGGCCGGCTCCTGGCCGCCGACATCGTCGTGTCCCTGGCCAAGATGAAGACCCATCATTGGGCCGGTGTGACGCTGGCCATGAAAAACCTGTTCGGCGTCATGCCCGGCGTTGTCTACGGCTGGCCCAAAAACGTCCTGCATTTCGCCGGCATCGAGCCGTCGATCCTGGACGTCAACGCCACCGTGCACCCGGACTTCGCCATCATCGACGGCATCGTCGGCATGGACGGCGACGGTCCCATCATGGGCGATCCGGTGGCTTCGGGCGTGGTGGTCATGGGGCGCAGCGCCGTGGCCGTGGACGCCACGGCTTGCCGGGTCATGGGCATCGATCCCGCCAAAGTCGGCTACCTGCAAACCGCCGATGGTCGCCTGGGAACCATTCAGGCGGCGCGCATCGAGCAGCGCGGCGAATCGCCCGCCGTCGTGCGCCGGGACTACGCGCTCCTCGATTACGTCCCGGCCCAGCGCAATTTGCGCCTTGCGTCCTAAGGGGCAGAAAAGAAAGGAAGATGCCTCCGGCGGCTGGGGGCCTGAGGCCCCC
>ALAO01000161.1 GCA_000307955.1 Solidesulfovibrio magneticus str. Maddingley MBC34
GGCGGCCGGGAGGGGCTAAGCCCCTCCCGGACCCTCCCTGCATGGGCGCGGCGAGAGGCGGGGTGTTGCGGCCGGGCAGGGTCTTGACAGGGTCGCGGCGCACGGCGTATCAATACCAGTTCGCTATCGCGGCATGGGCCTATAGCTCAGTTGGCAGAGCCACCGGCTCATAACCGGCAGGTCCCAGGTTCGAATCCTGGTGGGCCCACCACGACGAAGGTTCCATGACAGCAATCGTCGCTTTTTCCTATACGTCCCCCGCCATCGCCCGCGCGGCGGCCAAGGGGCTCCTCCAGAGGCGCTTTTTTGCCGACACGGCCCAAAAAAGCGCCTTTTGCGTTCTCCCATGCGCGTAGCCGACCTTATCGCCCGCATCGAGGCCGTGGCCGACCCGGCCCGGGCCGCTTCCTGGGACCGCAGCGGCGTCCAGATCGCCGGAACCGTCCCGTCCTGCGCCCGGCTCGCCGTCACCCTCGATCCCCTGCCGGACGTGGTGGCCCAAGCCCTGGACTGGGGGGCCGAAGTCGTGCTGACCCACCATCCGCTCACCCTTTCCCCGCGCCTGCCCGACCGCCTCGACGACTACCACCGCGTCCTGGCCTTGACCCTGGCCAGCGGGGCGACGCTCTACAGCGCCCACACGTCCCTGGACGTGGTCACCGACGGTCCGGCCGGCTGGCTGGCCGACGCCTTGACGCTGACCGGTCGCCGCGTCCTCGAACCGGCCGGCCGCGCGGCGCACCTCGCCCTGCGCTTTGTCGCCAAGGGCCGCGCCGAGGCCTTGCAGGTTGCCCTGGCCGCCCTGCCCGGACTCACGGCTTATGCTCTGGGCCCCGATGGCGTCGAGGCCGTCTGCCCGGCCCGACTGCGCCCGAGGGCTCAGGCCGCCGCCCTGGCCGCCGTGCCCGAGGCCGCGCTTGCCGCCGTGCAGGAACTGGTCGAGCCGGCCGAAGTCTACGGCTACGGCCTTATCGGCGACCTGCCCGCGCCCGCCACGCCCCAGGCGCTGCTGGCCAGGCTAGGCGAACTGCTGCCGCGCTCCTTTTTCACCCTGGCAGGCACGCTGCCGGACCGGATTTCCCGCCTCGCCTACTGCCCCGGCTCCGGGGCCGACATGGCCTCGCGGGCCTTTGCCGCCGGAGCCGACGTCTACGTCACCGGCGATCTCAAGTACCATCAGGCCCAGGCCGTGCCGGCCGGGCGCTGCCTGATCGACGTCGGGCATTTCTCCCTGGAAGAGGTCATGACGCGGCGTTTCGCCGCCCTACTTGCCGCCGAATGCGGCCCTGACGGTCCCGAAGTCCGCTATTTCCCTGGTCGGGACCCCATGGCCGCTTGCCGCCCGGACGCCCAAGCCGGACGGGACGAATAACCACTCGGAGAGACAGTCATGTATTTGAAACAGATCGAACAGCTCGTGGTCCTGCAGAAGGTCGACGACGAAATCGTCCTGCTCCAGGATGAACTCAAACGGGCGCCGGAACAGATCATCGAGCTCGAAAAGCGCCGCCAGGACATCGAGGACAGCGCCGAACTCGTCCGCGACAAGCTCAAGTATCTGACCGACCAGCAAAAACGCTTGGACGGTGAAATCGAAACCGATTCCGTGCGGCTCAAAAAGAGCAAAAGCAAGATGATGATGGTCGGCAACCAGAAAGAATATCACGCCATGATGCGCGAGATGGACAATCTGGAAAAGCAGAACCGCGGCCGCGAAGAGGAAAAAACCACCGTCGCCGAGGAACTCTCCCGCCAGAACCAGGAACTCGCCGACATCGACGCCCAGGCCAAGGAACTCGACGGCGAACTGGTCGTGGCCCGCGAAAGCCTCGACGCCCGCATCCAGCAGGCCCAAAGCCGCCTGGACGAACTCGGGCTGCGCCGCAGCGAAGCCGGCCAGGCCGTGCCCCGCCCCATCCTTCAGCGCTACGAATTCATCCGCTCGCGCCTCAAAAACCCGGTCATCGTGCCCGTCCACGCCGGCATCTGCTCGGGCTGCCATATCGCCATCCCGCCCCAGTCGTTCATCGAACTGCAAAAGGGCATCCAGATCCTGAGCTGCCCCAACTGCCAACGGCTCATTTACTGGAGCGAACACATCGAACCCGAAGTCCAGCCCGAGGACGAAGCCGCCGAGAACGCGGCGGAATAAGGCTAAGGCAGAGCGAAGAGAAACGAAGATGCCTCCGGCGGCCGGGGGTCTGAGGCCCCCGGACCCCTCAAATGGGTCAAGGGGGTTAGGGGCCGCGGCGGCAATCGGGGGCACGGACGTTAGCTGGTTTTGGCGAAGCGGCAAGGTTTCGGGCCGCGTGTCTGGTCGATCTTCTCTCAGCCTGATGCGATGCTTCGCTCGTGTTGAAGATTTGAAAAAGCCGGCCCCGGGCCGGCTTTTTCTTTTGTGGAGAGCTGGCGGCGAACGGGCCGCGCGTTCGAAAGGACGCCGCCCCACTTGTCGGCCCGCCCGGGGCGAATCCGCGTCAGCTCCGGGGTTGGTCGGTAAACGGCGTCGATTTCTCGGTGAACGGTCTTTTGTCCCAAGCCCGATACGATTATTGGATTGTTTCCGCCATTGGCCGATTTACACTTTTCGGGCCGGGCGCTTTACGGCACTGTGCCCCCATACGCGACGCCAAATCCCAACCGGGAGGAATCCATGACCGCCGACAATATCCAAAGCCTCCAGCAGGAAGGACGCACCTTCGAACCGCCCGCCGCCGGACGCGACACCGCCTACATCAAAAGCCTCGACGAATACCGCGCCATCTACAAACGCTCCATCGAAGACCCCGAGGGCTACTGGGCCGAGCGCGCCACCGACCTGCTGACCTGGGAATCCCCCTGGGACAAGGTCCTCGAATACGATTTCAGCACCCCCGAAATCAAATGGTTCGCCGGCGGCAAGCTCAACGCCGCCTACAATTGCCTGGACCGCCATCTGACCGACGGCCGCCGCAACAAAGCCGCCATCATCTGGCAGGGCGAGAAAGACGAGGACGTGCGCACCTACACCTATCAGATGCTCCACGACGAAGTCTGCCGCTTCGCCAACGTGCTCAAGAAGATGGGCGTCAAAAAGGGCGACCGGGTGAGCCTGTATCTGCCCATGGTGCCGGAGCTGGTCATCGCCATGCTGGCCTGCGCCCGCATCGGCGCGCCCCACAGCATCGTTTTCGCCGGCTTCTCGGCCCACAGCCTGCGCGACCGCATCAACGACTGCGAATCCAAGGTCATCGTGGTCAGCGACGCCGTCATCCGTTCGGGCAAGACCATTCCGCTGAAGCCCAACGCCGACGAAGCCCTCAAGGAATGCCCCACCATCGATAAATGCATCGTGCTGCGCCATGCCGGCAACGAGGTCGCGATGCAGCCCGGCCGCGACGTCTGGTGGCATGACGTCATGGCCGACCACGATGTCGAGGGTGATTGCCCGGCCGAGTCCATGGACGCCGAGGACGTGCTGTTCATCCTCTACACCTCCGGCTCCACCGGCAAGCCCAAGGGCGTCTACCACACCACCGGCGGCTACCTGACCTACGCCGCCCACACCTCGCAGATCGTTTTCGACCTCAAGGACGACGACATCCACTGGTGCACCGCCGACATCGGCTGGATCACCGGCCATTCCTACATCGTCTACGGCCCGCTCGCCCTGGGCGCGACCTCGCTCATGTTCGAGAGCGTGCCCACCTACCCGGCCCCGGACCGTTTCTGGCAGATCTGCTCCAAGTTCAAGGTCAACGTCTTCTACACCGCGCCCACGGTCATCCGTTCGCTCATGAAGTCCGGCCCGGCCTGGACCCAGAAGCACGACCTGTCGTCGCTGCGCATCCTCGGGTCGGTTGGCGAACCCATCAACCCCGAAGCCTGGATGTGGTACCATGACCACATCGGCGGCTCGAAGCTGCCCATCGTGGACACCTGGTGGCAGACCGAGACCGGCGGGCTCATGATTTCGCCGCTGCCCTACGCCACGCCGCTCAAGCCCGGTTCGGCCTCGCTGCCGCTGCCCGGCATCGATCCGGCCATCGTCGACATGGAAAACAAGGAAGTCGGCCCCAACCAGGGCGGTTTCCTGGTCATCCGCAAGCCCTGGCCGGGAATGCTTCGCGGCATCTGGGGAGCCAAGGACCGCTTCAAGCAGCAGTATTTCGCGGCCTTCAAGGGCTGCTACGAGTCCGGCGACGGGGCCAGGCGCGACGAGGACGGCTATTTCTGGATCATGGGCCGCGTGGACGACGTCATCAACGTCTCCGGCCACCGCATGGGCACGGCCGAGATCGAATCGGCCCTGGTGTCGCACCCGACCGTGGCCGAAGCGGCCGTCGTCGGCATGCCCCACGACATCAAGGGGCAGTGCATCTACGCCTATGTGACGCTGAAAGCCGGCTACGACGAGAGCGAGGAGCTGCTTAAGGGCCTCAAGTTCCACGTGCGCAAGGAAATCGGCCCCATTGCCGCGCCGGAGGTGATCCAGTTCGCCCCGGGCCTGCCCAAGACGCGCAGCGGCAAGATCATGCGGCGCATCCTGCGCAAGATCGCCTCGGACGAAGTGGAAAGCTTGGGCGATACCTCGACCCTGGCCGATCCGAGCGTGGTCAACGAGCTCATCGACGGCAAGAAGCGGTTGTTTGGGAAGTAGGAATTAGGGATTCGAGACGAGAGAAGGTTTAAAAGGCCGCCCCGGGTGAGGAGAGTGCCTCACCCGGGGCGATTTCCTTTACAGCGCCCCTGGCCGCATCGCGCTATCTTCAGGGATCGGCAAGGATATCAATACCGTTGTCCCATCTTCCTCGGACGTGGAAAAGCTGATTTGGCCGCCGTGCGCTTCCGCTATCAATTTGGCGCTGTACGTTCCCAAGCCTGTTCCCAAAGGCTTCCCAGACGTAACATATTTATCAAAAAAATTATTTCTTATGCTTTCTGGAATTGCTCCATGGTTATGAACAAGAATATGAAGATCTTCATCAGAACATATGCACGTGATTGTTACTGTTTTATTACTTGGCGACGCCTCAAGCGCATTCTTTAAAATATTCGTAATCATATCTTGCACAAGACTTTCCTCTCCAAGACAACAACAACTCACTCTTGCAGAATCATCGAAGTTTGTTTCAATGTTTATTTTTTTCATCTCTGCCATAGACGACAAGCACGCCTCTGCATCGTGAATAATATTGTTAATGCTAAACCATTTTGACTGCGGCCTGTATTTCCCCAATTCAAGCAAAGCAATTTTCTCAGTAGAATCAACCAAATTAATGACGTGCTGCACAGCTCTCAATATCCCTGGCACGAGAAGCCGAATATCTTCATCGATCCCATCTTCAAAAACAGTCTTAGCCAGAACATGAAGGCTTGCCAGCGGAGCCTTGATGTCATGCCTCACGATTCTTTCAACTTCCAAACGAAACTGTTCATTCATCTTCCGGTCTGTGATATCGTAGACATATCCAATATATCCAGCAAACTCACCATGAGCGTCCTTGAAAGGGCATCCTATATCTAAGATCCATCGGTATTCCCCGTCATGCCGACGAAGACGATATTCCATTTGGAAAAATTTCCGAGCGTGAAAGGCCTCAAGATAAATAGCCAGGCACCGATCAAAATCCTCAGGATGCACCCCCTCCGCCCAGCCGTCGCCAATCTCCTGAGACAGTTGACGCCCGGTAAAAGCAAGCCATGTGGCATTGAACCAGTCGCACTTGGCATCTTTCGCGGCACGCCAAATCAATGCTGGCGCTTCATCGAGAATCGTCAAATAAAAGTCTGCATCTTCTTTTGATCGCTTGTATTCAATATTGTCGACAGAACAAGAAGATTCTTCCATATCCTTGAGGCGTTGGCGCAGTGCAATCAACTCCGCGATCAACTCTTCTTTTGACTTGTCATGATCAAGCACGTTGCACTCCTTTGGAGCAAATGCATTTTCCGCCTTATCCCAGAGCGCCCTACTCTAACCTAGCTAAACATTTTCCGTCACAACAGATTATCGCATCACACATCGAATATCATGCTGACAGGATCTTATCCAGTGTAACGATCCGTCCAACGAACATAGCCTCTGGCCTAGGCAAATTTGTCGTTATTCACCGTCAATGGCAATATGCCAAAACAGCTCAAGCCGAGATCGGCGTGATTGGTGCAACCGTAACAGTTCCAAACCGCAACGAAACCATGGTCTGAGGGAACCTTAACCTGCATACGCCTCCGGTCAACAAAAGGAAACTGCCTGAGCTGACCGCCCAAACGTGACCGCATCCAAAGTCGCTGCCCTTTGGCGGGCCAAGGTCAAAGGCTGTCCGTCAATGTCTCGGCAAGGGGAAGGGCGCCAATTTTGTCGAAGGACCACCTGCTTTGGCTACCGCTTCCCATCCATCCTCCGCAGCGGTCTTCCTCCCCGCCGTCTCATCCCGCATATCCGTAACCAGCAGAAAAAACCCGGCTCAGGCCGTTGCCCAAGCCGGGTATGAAGTCCGTACAATCATGCAGTCAGAGCATCTTGCCTATCCCAGGAGCACCCCCCGCGCCACCTCGTCCTGCACGTCCGTAATAAACGGCACGCCGGTCTCCCGCTCGGTTTCGCGGTTGACCGAGGCGATGTCGCGACGGTCAATGGCCGTGACCGCGAACTTGCGCGCCCCGGCCAGGAGCTGCTGCAAGCCCGCGCCGAGCTTGTCGGCCAGGGTGCAGATGGCGACCGCGCCATACGGGATGTTCGCCATCTCGGCCGCGCCGACCTTTTCCTTCACCGTGGCGTAGGCCGCGAACAGTTCCTCGGGCGTGCGGCCGATGTCCGTGACGGTCTTGGGCAGGCTGTCCCAGTTCCCGCTGACCGCCTCGCGGCGCGCGGGATTGAGCGCCCCCTCGATATTGGAGCCCAAAAAGCCCGGGATCATCACCGCGCGGCCCATGCACACAAGCTTCACGTAGGGCGCGCCCAGGGCCAGGGCCTTGAAGATGTGGTCCTCGCGGGCCAGGCCCCCGGCAAAGGATAGATCGACCACGCGCTGCCCGCGCGAGGCCAAAAGTGCTGCGTACTCGGCCGCCTTGGCGTGGAGCAGGATGGAGGGCACGCCCCAGCTCTCCATCATGTTCCAGGGGCTCATGCCCGTGCCGCCGCCGGCCCCGTCGATGGTGAGGAGGTCGAGTCCGGCGTCGGTGGCGCAGCGTAGGGAAAGCGCCAGCGCTTCCATGCCGTAGGCCCCGGTTTTCAGCGATATGTTGCGGAACCCAAGCTTGCGCAGATAAGCGACGTTGGCGGCAAAGGCCTCACGCACGGCGTCGTTGCCGGCAAGGTCGGTGTAGCCCAGGCGGGAATGGCGGGCGAAGCCCTTGACCGCGCCGCTTCGGAAGGCCTCCACCACGGCCGGGTCTTCCGGGTCCGGGTCCACGAGGTAGCCGCGCTTTTTGAGGAACAGGGCGTAATCGAGGCTTTTGACTTCGATCTCGCCGCCGATGTTCTTGGCCCCCTGGCCCCATTTGAGCTCCACCACCACCTTGTCGCCGTACTTGTCGGCCACGTACTCGGCCACGCCGTTGCGGGCGTCCTCGACGTTGAGCTGCACGATGACCGCGCCGTAGCCGTCGAAGTAGCGCAGATAGCCGTCTATGCGCCGGTCGAGTTCCGGGGCGGCGGTGATCTTGCCGTTTTCAATGACGGCGGCCCGGTCCACGCCGACCACGTTCTCGCCAATGACGATGGGCAGGCCGGCCAGGGCGCAGCCTATGGCGAAGCTGTCCCAGTACTTGGCCGCGATAAAGGTCGAGCCCAGGGCCCCGGTCATGAGCGGCAGGCGCGCCTTGAGACCTTTGCCAAAGGCCGTTTCCAGATTCACGTTGGTGAACAGGCAGTCGTCGGGATTGGTGGTGCGCCCGGCGGCCACGGCGTAAGCGCCATAGTTGTAGCCCTGGATGCGCAGGGCGTCGTAGCTTACGCCCACGTGTTCGGTGTTGCCGCTGCCGGCGGTGACAATCCCGAAATCCCGGGGATAGAGCATGGCCCGGCCCTTGAGGCTCGACAGCCATGTTTCGCATTTGCCGGCGCAGTCGGCGCGGCACAGGGTGCACAGTCCGGATGGGGCGACATTGCCGCGATTGGTCGTGCCGAGGACGTCGTTGGTTTTGGACAGGTTGCGCATGGTCTCTCCTGGCGGATCGTAGAGTGGAACAAAACCGCCGTAATACACAGGACGGCTGGGGGCGTGTCCATGGGCCGATCTCCCGAATGCCCGGGAAGGGTTCCCGGGAATCCCGGGAGCCTCCCGTCCGGCCCAGAACCCGCGCTTTACCTGTCGCCCCCAAGCGGCCATACTGCCGCCATGGCACGCACGCCCCTGACGCAACCCGACTTTTTGCCCATGACCCGGGCCGAGATGGACGCTCTCGGCTGGGACAGCCTGGATGTCCTGCTCGTAACCGGCGACGCCTACGTGGACCATCCGTCCTTTGGCGCGCCGCTGCTTGGCCGGTGGCTCGTGGCCCACGGCTACAAGACCGGCCTTGTGGCCCAGCCGCGCTGGGAAGGCGACGCGGCCGACATGGCCGCCATGGGCCGGCCGCGCCTCTTCGCCGGAGTCACGGCCGGGTCGCTGGACTCCATGCTGGCCCACTACACCGCCTTTCGCAAAAAGCGCTCCGACGACGCCTACACCCCGGGCGGCAAGGCCGGGGCGCGCCCCAACCGGGCGGCCATCGTCTACGCCAACCTCGTGCGCCGGGCCTTTCCGGGCTTGCCCGTGGCCCTTGGCGGCATCGAGGCCTCGCTGCGGCGGGTGTCCCATTACGATTTCTGGTCCAACGCCCTGCGCCGCTCGGTGCTGTACGACGCCAAGGCCAGCCTGGTGCTCTACGGCATGGCCGAGACCGGCGTCCTGGCCCTGGCCGAGGGCCTGGATCGGCTGGAGGACGAGGGCGGTCTGCTGGCCGACGTCCTGGCCGGACTTCCCGGCGCGGCCTTTTCCCTCAAGCCTGACGAGCTGCCCCAGCGGTTCCCCCAGGCCGACGTCCTGACCCTGCCGGCCCACGAGGCCATCGCCGCCGACCCCAAGCGGCTCATCGAGGCGACGTTGACTCTGGAGCGCCACGTTCACCAGAACAAGCAGCTCGCCGTGCAGCCAAGCGGCGACCGGCTGACCGTGCTCACCCCGCCCGGGCCGGGGCTTTCCGGCAAGACCCTGGACGCCCTCTACGCCCTGCCCTACTCGCGCCGGCCGCACCCGTCCTACTCTTTGCCCATCCCGGCGGCGGACATGATTCGCGGCAGCCTCAACATCCACCGGGGCTGCGCCGGCGGCTGTTCCTTTTGCACCCTGGCCTTGCACCAGGGCCGGGCCATCCGCTCGCGAAGCGCCGCCTCGGTCCTGCGCGAAGCGGCCCGTCTGGTCGACGCGCCGGGCTTTGACGGGTCGGTCAGCGACGTGGGCGGCCCCTCGGCCAACATGTGGGGCGCGCGCTGCCGGGGGGACATGGCCGCCTGCCAGCGGCCAAGCTGCCTGACGCCGACCATCTGCAAGCATTTTGCCGTGGACCAGGGCGCGTTCGTCGATCTGCTCGAAGCGGTGGCGGAAGTCCCGGGCGTGCGCAATGTGCGAGTGGCCAGCGGCTGGCGCATGGATCTGGCCCTGGCCGACGAGGCGGCCCTTGGGCGCATGGTGCGGCGGTTCACCGGCGGCCAGGCCAAGGTGGCCCCGGAGCATCAAAGCGACCGGGTGCTCAGGCTCATGCGCAAACCGCCCTTTGCCGTGTTTGAGCGGTTCCTCAAGGTTTTCGAGCGGGAATCCGGCCGGGCCGGCAAAGAGCAATACGTGGTGCCCTACCTCATGAGCGCTTTTCCGGGCTGCACGTTGGAGGACATGCGGCGCATGGCCGAGTGGTTCGCCGGCAAAGGCTGGCGACCCAATCAGGTGCAGTGCTTCATTCCGCTGCCCGGCACGGCGGCGGCGGCCATGTATTTCGCCGGCACGGACCTGGGCGGGCAGCCGCTTTTTATCGCCGACGCCGACGCCGAGCGCCTGCGCCAGCACGCCGTGCTCGGCGGCGAGCGCGAAAAACGCCTGGCCGGCCAGGGCAAGGGCCAGTCCGACCGGGGGCCGGGACGCCATGCTCCGGGCGCGTCCGCTTCTCCCCGTCGCGACGGGACGTCGCCGCGCCAAGGCAAGGCGGACGGCGGTCGAGGCCATCCGGACGCCCGGACCGGCAAGCCCGGCCCGCGTCACGCCCGCAAGGCCGACAGCCGTGGCCCAGGGCGAAAGCATGGCGCATAAGGCCATGCCATGGCCGTGCTCCCGCGCCTTGGCGGACAAACCGGTTCCCGAAGCCCCGCGGCCGCGTCGTCTCTCGGCCGCACAGGCCTTGATACCGCCAACCCTCTAATCGCCAAGGAGATGACCATGCGCTACGGAGCCAGAAACCAGATCCCGGCCAAGGTGACTTCCGTGAAAAAGGGCGACGTCATGACCCAGGTCAACTTCAGCGTGGAAGTGCCCCACGCCATGGCGTCGGTGCTGACCACCGAATCCGTGGAAGACTTGGCCCTGGCCCCGGGCGATACGGTGCTGCTGGTGGTCAAGGCCATCCACGTGGTGCCGGTCAAGGAATAGCCGGCGCGTTCTGACCGCAAAACGCGGCCGGCCCGGGAACCTGCCAAAGGTTCCCGGGCCGGCCGTTTGCGTTGGGTGGGGCGGCAGCGGCCGCCCCGTGATGCAAGAAAACCTGGCGGCGACCGGCGGGAATGGGCAACACGCCCTGCCCGCGCCACGGCCGCCTGGACGGTTATTCCTCGAAGGCGGCCAGGGCGGCGTTGTCCGGATAAGCCTCGCGCAACCGGCGAACTTCCTCCAGGGCCTTGCGGCGCTGGCCCAGGCGGGTGAGTTCTTCCAGAAGCGCGATGTCCGGGGTCACGTCGCCGGGCGCGGCGGTCTTTCGCATCTCGGCCACCTGGCCTTCAAAATCCGCCAGTTGCGCCCGTTCCTCGTCGGAAAGGGGCTTGTCCTCGGGCAGGGCGACCTCCCGGGTCTTGACCTGGGCCGTGGCCTGCTCGCCGGCCTGGCTGAGGATGGACGAGGCTTCGCCCGAGACCGGCTTGGGCTTGCCGGGCAGCTTGTCCACCACCGGCGGCGTGGACGCGTTGGGGCTTTGGCCGCCGGCGGCGGCAATGAGCACCGTGGCCGGCCCGGTCCAGGTCTCGCGCTGGCCGAGCTGCAAAAAGGCCAACTGCACCTCGGCTCCCCGAGCCAGCTCCAGGCGTTCGCCCTCGCGCAGCCGGGTAAAGAGTTCCAAGGGCTTTTTCGGGCCGTCAGCCGGTGACAGGCTGGCCTGGCCGGACACGGCCGCCACCAGACAGACCAGACGCGGCGCGTCGGCCAGGGCGTAAACGCCGGACAGGCCCAGGGCCAGGATCATAAACACCAAAAACGCGACGGCGCGACGCATGGAAGCTCCTTTGCTCTATGTATCGGCCAGTCCCAGGATTTCCAGGGCCGGCACGGGTTCGCTCTTGCCTTTGACATGGGACAGCTCCTCGCGGCCCGTCACCACGCCGGGTCCGGCCATGGCGACCGTCGTGCGGCTGGCCACCACCGGGCAGCCCATGGCCTTGGTGACGCCTTCCAGGCGTGAGGCCGTGTTGACCGTGTCGCCGATGACCGTGAAATCCAGCCGCTGCCGGGAACCGATGTTGCCGACAACGGCCGGGCCGCTGTGCAGCCCCACGCCGATGCGAAAGCGCCAGTCCCCGAGCTTGGGGAAACGGCGACGCATCCAGGTTTCGAAGTCATGGGAAGCAGTAATCATGCCCAGCGCCGTGGCAAGGGCTTGGCGCGCATGTTTCGGATCGGCCAGGGGCGCGCCGAAGACGGCCATGACCGCGTCGCCGATGAATTTGTCGATCATGCCGCCATGGGCCAAAATGATGTCGCAGACCCGGGTGAAGTAGACGTTTAAGAGTTCCACCACTTCCTCGGCCGTGAGCTTTTCACTTAATGTCGTGAAATCGCGGATATCCGAGAAGAGCACGGTGACCGTGGCCAACGAGCCGCCCGGGGCGGGCGGTTTGCCGCTGGCCAGGATGGCGCTGATGGCCGCCTCGGACACGTACTTGCCAAAGGCGTGGCGGATATGGGCTTTTTCCCGTTCGCCGCGTGTTAAGCGCACGGCGTTGGCCCCGGCCCAGACCCCCACCAGCCCGACGTCCAAGCCGGCCAGGGGCATAAGCCGCCCTGCCAGAAACAGGCCATAGCCAAAGCCGAAGGCCCCAAGCCCAAGGCCCAGGGCGGCCAGGGCCGAACGCCCCGGCCCAAGCCGCGAACAGGCCAGGGAACACAGGGCCAGAAACGGCAGCCAGGCCCCGGCCGCCGCGCCCAGGCCCACGGTCGTCAGCGCCCGGCCGGTCAGCATGGCCTCGATGATGTTGGCGTGGATCTCGGGGCCGGGCATGAACTCCTTGGGCGCGCCGAAGATGGGCAGGGAATACGGCGAGGCCAGCCGGTCGTGGGCGCCGTGGATGTCGATGCCCAGAATGACGACCTTGCCGGCCAGGGCCTGGACCTGAGGGTCGCTTAGGGCGTCCGGGGCCAGCAGCCGGGCGAAGCTCACATGGGCAAAGGTGCCGGGCGGGCCGGCGTAGGCGATGGGACGCGGCTGCAAGGCGGCCCGGTCATCCAGGCCAGCCAGCCCCGGCGCGGCCGACATGCCTGGCGCGCCTTTTTTGGCCAGGGCGGCGGCAAAGGACAGTCGCGGCTCGCCTTCGCTGTAAAGGGCCGGGGCGAAGCGGCGCACCACGCCGTCGCGGTCGAGGGGCACGTTGGTCAGCCCCAGGTCGGCTTCGTGATGGGGCAAGGCCAGCAAATAGTCCGTGGCCGGCAGACTAAACGACGGCTCGCCCGATTCGGTGGACACGCTGGCGGCCAGGATGACCTTGCCCTTGGCCAGCTCCAGCATGAAGTCGCGGTCGAAATCGCGGCTGGTATCCGCCCCGATGATGTCCATCCAGGTGACGGGGCTCAGCGCCGGCTGGATGTCCATGCCCACAGCCACGGCCCCGACCTCGCGCAGCCGGGCCAGGATCTTGGCGTACAGCGGCCCCCAGAAAACCAGCGGCCGGTCGGGTTCGGCGGCCAGAGCCTCGTCGTCCAAAAGGGCCACGGCCACATGCCGGGGCTCGAAGCGCTTGCCGGCCAGCACGTGCCACAGATCCGACGACCAGGCGTCCACGCGCCGAGCCGGCTCCAGACGGGTGGTGAAAAGCCCCAGGGCCAGGGCGGCCAGGGTCAGGCCGGTGTAGAAAACGGGTTTGAACTGCATGGGCTTTGGCGGCGAATGCCGGAGGTTTGGCGAGCGGTTGGGAAGGTTGCGGGCTGGCGAAACGCCCGGGCGGCAGTATCGGCCAGCCGGCTCGGATCGTCCATGGAAATCTTGCGGCCCGGGCCGGACACGGGTCGCGCCCTTCAACAATACGATAGTATTTTCAGCAATTACCGCGTCCACCCGCCGTAAAACCGGCTGTGCGCTCTTCGGGGACGCTATGCTAAAACTCGGGTCCAAGCTCGGTAAGCGTCACCACGTCGACGCGGCCGTCGCGTTCCTTAGCCCAGATTTTCAGGGCTTCCAGGGTCTCGCCGTAGGGGTGGCCGATGGCGATGGCCCGGCCGTTTTTCAGCGCGTTGCGCTCGGCGGTCTTGAGCTGCCCCAGAATCGTGCGGACGTTTCGCACGTTGTCCAAAAACACGGCCCGGCGATAAAACGGCACGCCGTGCTTTCGCGCCGCCTCGGGTCCGGCGCTTGTGGCCGAGGTGACGGAGTCGAGGAAAAAAAGGCCCTTTTGCTTGAGCACGGTCATGACGGCGTCCATGCCGGCCGGGTCGCTGGTAAAGGCCGAACCCATGTGGTTGTTGATGCCCCGCACGTGAGGCACCTGGCTCAGGTTGTCGAGCAGGATTTCCTTCACGCGCTCCGGTTCCATGTCGGTGAAAAGCGCGCCCGGCCCGGGGTTGACCCGGGGGTAGGTGCCGGGCTGCATGGGCTGATGCAACAGGATTTCGACGTTCTGCCCGACGGCCATGGCCTCCACGGACCGCGTCCGGGGCCGATTGGGCAGGATGGCCAGGGTGACGGGAAACGGCAGTTCGGTGAGGTTTTTGGCCATGACCGGATGATCGCCGATGTCGTCGATGACCACCACCATCCTGGGGTTTTTCCCCGCGTCCCGGGCCACGGGTTGGGACACCGGCTCGGGCGGCGACACCTGGGCTCCGGCCGGAGGCTCGACCTTGCCCCGGACCTCGTGCTGCCCATTGCCGTTGCCATTGCCGTTGCCGTTTTCCGACAAGCCGGCCTGGGGCGGCAGATGCTCTTCGAAATGCACGGGCTGGGGCGTGCCCTTGGCCTGGGCCTGGGCCTGGGACAACGCCCGGGCCAGGGTCAGTGCGTCATGCTCGTCGGTGGAGGCCGTGGGCGCGGCCTGGGACGCAGGGGCCGAGGCCGCAGCCGTCTCGGGCGCGCCCTGGGGCGATTTGGGCGCGGGCTTTAGCGGTTCGGGCTTTTTGCGGGCCGCCTGCTGGCTCACAGCCGGCTTGGGCGGCTTGGCCGCCTGGCGTTCGCCCGGGGGCGACGGGAACGGTCCGAAAAGCACCGCCGCGAGCACGGCCAGAGTGGCGACCAGGGCCAGGGCGGCCACGGCCGTAAAAACAGGTTTGCCGGAGAGAACCACACGTTTGTTCTCTCCGGCTTTGGAGCGCCGGGGAGCCTTGCCTTGCCCGTTGGCGGGCTTGGCGGCTCCCTTCTTGGCAGGACGCTTCTTAGGGGGTGTAGGTTTTGATGGGGAAATACTTCACCAGTTCCAGGGCCAGCTTGAGCTGGTTGTCCCGGGCCAGTTGATCGAGCATCTTCTGCTTGGGATCGTCGGAGGCCTCGGGTTTCTTTTTCTTGTTTTCCAGATGCCGGGACAGGTCGCGCTCGCGGAACTGATGGTTGGCCGAGAGCTTGTCGCGGTCGGACTCGGAGTCCTGGAGCGGGACCATGAAATCGGGTTCGATGCCTTCGGCCTGGATGGAACGGCCGCTTGGCGTGTAGTAGAGCGCGGTGGTGAGCTTGATGCCCGAGCCGTCGGACAGCGGAATGACGGTCTGCACCGAGCCCTTGCCAAAGGTTTTTTCGCCCACGAGCAAGGCGCGTTTGTGGTCCTTGAGCGCGCCGGCCACGATCTCCGAGGCCGAGGCCGAACCAGAGTTGATAAGCACCACCAGCGGCACGGCCACGTCGGAGCCGTCGCCCTTGGCGTTAAAGACTTTCTCCTGCTCCTGGTTCTTGCCCTTGATGGAGACGATCTGGCCCGAGGGCAAAAACACGTCGGAGACGTTGACGGCCTGTTCCAGAAGCCCGCCGGGGTTGTTGCGCAGGTCGAGGATGACGCCCTTGAGCGGCTGCTTGTTCTTGCCCTGATAGTCGGCCAGGGCCTGCTTGAGCTCGGCGGTGGTGTTCTCGTTGAAGCGGGTCAGGCGGATGTAGAGATAGCCCGGCTCCACTTCGTTGCTTTTGACGCTGATGATGGGGATGGTGTCCCGCACCACTTTGACCTTGAAGGGCTTTTGCTGGTCCTTGTGGATCAGCGTCAGGGACACGGCCTTGCCCTTGGGGCCGCGAATCTTTTGCACGGCGTCGACCAGGGTCATGTCCTGGGTGGACTCGCCCTCGATTTCCAGGATGACGTCGCCGGCCTTGATGCCGGCCTTGTCGGCCGGGGTGTCGTCGATGGGGGAAATGACAGTCAGACGGCCGTTTTCCATGCTGATTTCAATGCCGATGCCGCCGAATTCGCCGGAGGTGCTGACCTGCATCTCCTTAAATTCGTCTTTCGACAAAAAGCTCGAATGGGGATCGAGCTGCTGGAGCATCCCGACGATGGCCCCGTCGATGAGTTCGTTGCGGGTGACCGGCTTGACGTAATGGTTCTCCACCAGATCCATGACCTGGCTGAAACGCTTGAGCGGCGCGAACCGGTCTTCCTCGGGCTTGGCGGCAAACGCGACGGAGCATAACGCCAGGCTAACGGCCAGGGAACAAGACACTTTGGTCAAAAGACGCATACCATCCTCCAGGAAATGCGGACCGATACGCCGGCCTCGGGTGAAAACGCCTACCCCCGCGAAACCGGCCGGCAGCCGAGCCTAGCGCCTGACGGCGAGCCACTCCGCCGGATTAAGGGCTTTTTCCCGAAAACGCAATTCGAAATAGACGCCGGGAGCGCGCGTCTGGTTGCAATAGCCGCTGCGGCCGAGAAGCCTCTGGCGGGGCACGGCCTCGCCCACGGCGACGGCGGTTTCCGACAGACAGGCGTAGACCGTGTGGCAGCGGTCGTCATGGGCCAGGATAAGCACCCGGCCCAGGCCGCGCAACGTGCCGGTGAAAACCACCCGCCCGTCGGCGGCGGCCGTCACCGGCGATCCTTCGGGCACGGCCAGCACCAGCCCTTGCCGGGCGTCGCGGCCGGACGGGGAAAACGGCAAGGCCACCCGCCCCTGGCTCGGCCAGGCCAGTCCGCCCGGCGGCGGCGTGAAAACCATGGGTCCGGCTGCCTCGCCCTCGCCGGCCGCCGTCTCGCCCGACGCGGCGTCATCCAGGGCCTCGGCCAGGGCGGCCTCGTCGCCTCGCGACGGCTGGCTGGAAGCGGCTTCCAGCTCGCGCAGCCGGCCGGCCACGGCAGCGGCAAAGGCCACGTCGGCCTCCTTGCGCCCGGCCAGCAGCCGCAAGGCCGCGTCGTCCCGGGCCAACCGTCCGGCCTTGGCCTTGGCCGCGGCGGCCTCGAAGGCCAGCCGCGACGCGCCGGCCGCCTCGATAAGCGACCGCGTCCAGACGAACCTCCGGTCGGCCTCGGCCCAATCCTCGGCCTGGGCCGCCCCGGCCAGGCTCTCGGCCCGCAGCGGCCACAAGGCGGCCGTCAGGGCGGCAAGGCGTCTGGCCTCGGCGTCTCGGGCGGTCTCCAGGGCGGCCAGTTCGCGGCCAAGCCGGGCGGCCTCGGCCGACTGGGCCGCCACCTTGGCCCGGGCCTCGGCCAGCCGGGCCTTGGCCGCGTCCTGGGCCGCCGACACGGCCTTAGGCGGGACCGGCGGCGGTTTGACGGCCTGCCCCGGCCCGGCCAGGGCCAGCAGGCAAAAAAGGACCAAAACCGCCGTCCTCATTGCAAAAACCGCTCCAGGGGACAGGCGGCGCATTTGGGCGCGCGCGGCCGGCACCAGGCGTTGCCCACGCGCACGAGCAGGGCGTGAAATTCGTTGTAAAGCCCCACATCCTCGGGCAGCGCGTCCATGAACAGCTCACGCAGCTCGTCATAGCCGGCGTCCTCGGGCACCAGGCCGTGGCGAAAACAGATGCGGGCGGTGTAGGCGTCGACCACGAAGGCCGGCAGGTTCAGGCCATAGAGCAAAATGCTGTCGGCGGTCTCAGGGCCAACGCCCTTGACGGCCAGCAGCTTGTCCCGGGCCTGGCCGAGATCGTAGCCGGCCAGGGCGGTGAGGTCGCCGCCAAGATCCTCCACGATGAGCGCCATGAGGTTTTTAAGCCGCCCGGCCTTGACCCGGAAATGTCCGGCCGGCCGGATGGGCTCGGCCACGGCCTCAAGACTGGCGGCGTGCAGGGCATAAGGATCAAGCAGCCCGGCCTCGCGCAGTCCGGCCACGGCCTTGGCCGCGCCCGGCCAGTTGGTGTTCTGGGTCAGGATCGCGCCCACGGCCATCTCCAAAGGTGTTTTGGCCGGCCACCAGCCGCTTGGTCCCATGGCGTCGAGCATGGCCGCGTACATGTTGAGAAAAAGTGTCTGGCGTTTCATGGCCGGATGCCGTTTTCCTTGGGCTGCGGCAGGGCAAGGGCCGGTCAAACATACTCCCGGGGATTAAGCCCCAGCAAGCAAAAGACCTCGTAGGGGATGGTGCCCCACCACAGGGCCAGATCGTCGGCCGTGACCGCGCCCGGGCCCTCGCCGCCCAGCAGATGGATGACGTCGCCGGGACGCACGGCGTTAAGGCCCGAGACGTCCACGGCCGTGAGCTGCATGCACACCCGGCCAAGGATCGGCACGCGCCGGCCGCCCAGGCACATGAAGCCCGTGTTGGACAGCCCCCGGCTGTAGGCGTCGGCGTAGCCGGCGGCCACGATGGCTACCCGCATGTCGCGCTCGGCCACGTAGGTGCGGCCGTAGCTGATGGAGGCCCCGCGCGGCAGGTCGTGGACCGAAACGACGCGGGTCACGGTCTCCATGGCCGCAAGCAGGCCATGCCCAAGCTCCTCGCGCTCACTGCCGGCAAAGGGATTGACGCCGTAGAGGGCGATGCCGGCCCGGCGGGCGTCGAAGCCGATGCTGCCGGCATGGGCCAGGATGCCGGCGGAATTGCACAGCGAGGCCCGAAACGTCAGCCCGCCGTGGCGCAGGGCCTGGCAGATGCGGGCAAAGCGCGCCCCCTGCTCGGCCACGAATTCGAAAGCGCCCGGATCGTCGGCCGTGGCCAGGTGGGAGCTGACCATGACCACCTCGATGCAGGGCGAGGCGCACAGCATCTCGGCGAGTTTGGGCGCGTCGGCCTCCACGAACCCCAGCCGGGCCATGCCGGTGTCGAACTTGAGCGCCACCTTGGCCGACCGGCCAAGCCGGGCGCAGGCGGCGGCCAGTCGGGCCAGCTGGTCGAAATCGTGCATGAAGGGCACGAGATTTTTGTCGATGATCAGGCGCTCGTCCTCGGGCAACACCGGGCCAAGCAGCGAAATGATTTCCGCCGCGCAGCCGGCGTCGCGCAGGGCCGCGCCCTCGGCCGCCGAACCCACGGCAAAGCTTTCGCAGCCGGCTCCGGCCAGGGCCGTGGCCGTCTCGAGAAGCCCGTGGCCGTAGGCGTCGGCCTTGATGACGCTTATGACCTGGCCGCCCTGGGCGCGCAGGCGCGTATAGTTGGCGACGATGTTTTCCGTGCGTATCCGGGTGCGCAGGTAATTATGCTCGATGGGCATGATCGGCTCCTTTCAAATGGGACACCTGCCCGTCTACCCCCGACGCCGGCGTTTTTCCAGTCGAAACGCGCGGGTGGCCTGGGGCGGCGAAAGGTCGTATATTGCCCGCCATGACAGTTTCGACGACCCATCGCACCATCCGCGTGCTGCCCCCGGAACTCCAGAACCAGATCGCCGCCGGCGAGGTGGTGGAACGGCCGGCCAGCGTACTCAAGGAACTCGTGGAAAACAGCCTCGACGCCGGGGCCACCCGCATCGAGGCGGCCATCGACGGCGGCGGCCGCACCGCCGTCATCGTCAGCGACGACGGCTGCGGCATGACTCCGGAAGAGCTGCCCCTGGCGCTGACCCGCCACGCCACCAGCAAGATCGCCTCCATCGACGAACTGGAGCGCATCGGCAGCTTCGGCTTTCGCGGCGAGGCCTTGCCGAGCATCGCCTCGGTGTCGCGCTTTCGCATCAGCTCGCGCCACGAGGCTTTCGAGGAAGGCGCGTTCGTGGCTGTGGAAAACGGCCGCCTCGTCGAGCGCGGCCCGGCGGCCGTGGCCCAGGGAACGCGCATCGAGGTGCGCGACCTTTTCGCCGCCGTGCCGGCCCGGCTCAAATTCCTCAAATCCGAGGGCGTGGAGACCAAGCGGGCCACCGAACTGTTTTGCCGGGCGGCCCTGGCCCGCCTCGACGTCGGTTTCAAACTGTCCGTGGGCGGGCGCACGGCCCTGCGCTTCCCGGCCGGCCAGACCCTGCCCGCCCGGCTGGCCGCGTTTTGGCCGCCGGCCGTCACCGAGGATCTCTTCGAATTTTCCAGCGACGCCGCCGGGGCCAAGGTCCACGGCGTGCTTGGCAAGCCGCTGCGCGCCCAGGGCAAGGCCGATCGGATGTATTTCTACGTCAACGGCCGGCCGGTCCTGGACCGGGTGCTCTTGGCCGCCGTGCGCGAGGCCTACAAGGGGCGGCTGCTCGCCCGGGAATACCCCCAAGCCGTCATTTTCCTCGAACTCGATCCGGCCGATTTGGACGTCAACGTGCACCCGGCCAAGACCGAGGTGCGTTTCCGCGACGAGCAGGCCGTGTTCCTGACCCTTCGCCGGGCCGTGGGCGCGGCCCTGGACAAGGCGCTCATCCATCGCACGGTCCCGGCTCCCGAGCCATGGGTCAAGGTCGGGGCCGAACCGCCGAAATTCGCCAGCCGGCGCGACTTTTTCGAGGAGCTCGGCCGGGCCGGCGCGCCCTCGCCCACCGAGACCACACCCTCGGGCCAGTCCGTGCGGGAACGCGCCCCCACGGCCGGCGATCCGCGAATCCTCAGCAGCAGCTCCTTTGACGAAACCCTGCCGCCCCTGGCCCCGCCCGAGGGCGCGGCCCAGACGACGGGACGGACGACAACCCGACCGGCCGGCCACAGCCCGGACCAGACGCCAGGCCAATACCCGGGCCGCATCCCGGGCCGGTCATCGGACCAGGCCGCGCCCCAGGCGTCCGGCCGGGAGCCGGGCTGGTTTGCGCCCTCGCTTGGGGCCAACCGGGAACGGTCGGATCAGGCGTCGGATCGGGAGGGCTGGCCGGCCCGGTCGTCCGGCCACGGCGTGGCCGAAGCCCCGGCCCCGCGCCAGGGGCCGGCCCGCCATTTCGATCCCCCGGCCGTGGCCCGCCGGGCCGCCGCCGAGGCCGCCCAGGAGGATGTCGGGTCCGAGGCCGGCGCGCCCCTTTACGCCAGAACCGTGGAGGAGCTGGAGCCGGCCCTGCCGCCGGACATGCGCTATCTGGGCCAGTTCGACGACACCTACCTCATCGTGGACGCCGCCGGGGAACTGGTGCTGGTGGACCAGCACGCCGCCCATGAACGCGTCATCTACGCCGCCCGGGAAGCGGCCGGCCGGCGCGGCCACAGCCGGCCGCTGGGGATGCCCGTGGAGCTGACGCTGCACCCGTCCGAGCAGGCCCGGCTGCAAACGCTTTTCACCGAACTGCGGTCCATGGGCTTTGTCGTGGACACGCCACGTCCGGGCATGGCCGCCATCACCGGCGCGCCGCCGGAGCTGACCGTGGGCCAGGCCAAGGAATACCTGCGCGCCGCCCTGGCCGGCCAATCCAAGTCCTTGCAGGATTTGTGGATTCTCATGAGCTGCAAGACGGCGATCAAGGCCGGCACGAAACTCACCGCCGACGAAGCCGTGGCGCTGTTGTCCCAGTGGGCCACGGTCCCGGATCGCGACTACTGCCCCCACGGCCGACCGGTGACGGTGCGCTTTGGCCGGCGTGAAATGGAAAAGCTGTTCAAGCGCAAGAAATGAGACGCGGCGGCCCGCCGGGCCGCCGCGAATCGTTCGTGTCTCTGGCCGAGCCTAAAAAATGAGAATCGTGTAGCCCTCTTCCGTGTACCGCCCCATGCCCGGGTGGCCGTGCATGTCGTCAAGCAGCGTCAGCCCCTCGGCCACACAGGCCTCCTGGCTGCCGAGCTGGTGCGAACAGGCCCGGCAGGCTCCGGCAAAAAGCCCCTGAGCCTTGGTCTTTTCGAAAAGCCCGTGCATGGGATGCTCGGCCTTGGACAACACAGCCACGAGCTTGGTGGCCTCGCCTTCCAGCACCACCTTGGCTTCGCAGCCGCGCTCCCGGTAGTCGATGGCGTTTAAAAGCACATGCACGAAGCAGGAAACGTCGCCGCGAAAGGCGAACAGCACAACTTTTTTCTCCACGTTATCCTCCGCTGCCGCCGCGCCCGGCCTCAGACCTTGCCGACCGGGGCGAGATAGATGGTGAATTCCGTTTCGCCGTCCAGGCCCAGCATGGCGTCGAACGCCTCCTGGTCGTAGGCGGCGATGGCGCACGTGCCGGCCCCCACGGCCTCGCAGGCCAGATAGAGGTTCTGGCAGACATGGCCGGCGTCCAGGGCCATGACCTTGTAGGACGCCTCGCCGTAGCGCCATTCCATGCGCGCCGGCACGGCCGTCCAGATAAACGTGGCCGCTCCTCGCGACACGAAGCCCTGGTTGAAAGCGGCCATGGCCACCTCCTCTTCCATATCCTCCACCTGCACCGCCTCGATGAGCGCATGTTCGATGGGCAAATAGCGGTAGACGCCAGGGTCGAGGCCCTTCACGCGGTAAATGGCGACATAGGTTTCAAAGGCGTGGCGGCAGCCGGCCGAGGGCACGGTGCGAAGCCCGCCGGTCAGCCCCGGGGACTTGCGCAAGCCCTGGGTGGCCCACAACAAAAACCCCAGCTCGTCCTGGGTAAAAATCTCCTGGCGAAAGCTGCGGTGGGATTTGCGCGCCGCCATGGCCTCGGCCACTGACACATCGCGCACCCCCTGCCACTGTCCCGGCCCGGCCAGCCCGATGAGCTGCGCGCCCAGGGGATAGGGCTTTTGCAACGGCGGCGGCGGCAGGCCCCGGTTCTGGGCCGTCTTGGAAAAATCCACCATCTTGCGGATGGTATCCTTCAAGAAGAACTTGAGGTTCACATTCATGCCCGCCGTCTCCTGGCGTGTTGGGTCAATGCTCAAGGCCGGGACAAACGCCGCGTATCCCGCCGCCCGGCCATCCTTCGGCGGCCCGCCCCCGGCGTCCTTGCGCCCAAGGTCGCCCGCGCCTGGCCACGGACCGGGCAAATTGGCCGCGCGCTTCCACGTATGCGCCCAAGCGGCCAGGCGCGGCCCAGGGTTCACCGCCGACCGATCAGGCGTATCCGGCCAGGATGCCGGAAAGGGTTTTCCGGTCCGGCTCCCGGACGGCCAGCGGCCCGGCCGCCATGGGGCCAAAAGCCGGCCGGTCGCTTCGCCACAACACGCCCAGGGGGATGCGCTCGCCCCACTCGAAGGCCCGGGCCAGGGCCGCCTCGCGGTTGGTGGGGTCATGGTCGTCGCCAAGGACGTAGCAACGCTGCCTGTACCAGGCGTAGGTGTTGACCTTGTTAAACGACACGCAGGGCTGCAGCACGTCCACCAGGGAAAAACCGGGATGGCGCGCGGCGGCCGCGACGAGTTCGGCCAGATGCTCCACCTCGCCGGCAAAGCCCCGGGCCACGAAGCCCGCGCCCATGGCCACGGCCACGGCCACGGGATTGAAGGCTTCCGAGGGCGCGCCGTGGGGCTGGGTTTTGGTGATCTGGCCCTTGGGCGTGGTCGGGCTGGCCTGGCCCTTGGTCAGGCCGTAGATTTGGTTGTCGTGGACCACGTAGGTGAGGTCGATGTTGCGCCGGATGGCGGCCAGGAAGTGGTTGCCGCCCTCGCCGTAGGAACAGCCGTCGCCGGATTCGGCAAAGACGGCCAGCTCGGGGTTGGCGAGCTTGATGCCCGTGGCCGCCGGCAGGCTGCGGCCATGCAGGCCGTTTAGGAGGTTGGCCCGGATGTAGTGCGGGGCCTTGGCCGCCTGGCCGATGCCGGTGGAAAAGACCACCTTGTGCGGGGGCAGGCCCAATGCCGTCAGGGCCGCGACCATGGCCTTGCGGATGGCGAAATTGCCGCAGCCGGGGCACCAGGCCGTTTCGAATTCGCCGTAAGGATTGGCTTCGGTCATGCCGTGGCCTCCGCGAGCTTGGACACCATGAAATTCGCCGTAAAGGGCAGACCGTCGTAGCGGGCGACGCGGGCGTCAAAGACGTAACCGGTTTCGCGCCGGATCAGGTTGGCCAGTTGGCCGGTGTAATTGCCTTCCACCATGACCGTGCGCCGGGCCTTGGCCAGGATCGGCAAAAAAGCCTCGCCGACCAGGGGGTAGACCTGGCTGAAATGGAGCACGCAGGCCGGCTGGCCGGCTTGGCGCAAGCGCTCAGCCGCTTCCAGGGCCGCGCCCAGGGTCGAGCCCCAGCAGGCCAGCAGCGTGGCGTCCTCGGCCCGGCCGATGAGTTCCGGCGGCAGGGCCGCCGCCGTTAGCCCGGCGAGCTTGCGCATCCGCTTGTCCTGCATGGCCACGCGCACCGCCAAGTCCTCGGTGATGTGGCCGTCCTCGGTGTGCTCGTCGCTGTCCAAGACCACCGTGGCCTCGGTGAAGCCCGGCAGCAAGCGCGGCGAGACGCCGGAATCGGTGACGGCGTAGCGCACGTAGCCGGCCGGGTCGTCCACCGTGGTCAGGGGCCGGGCCACGGCCGGCAAGGCGGCCAGGTCGAAGGGGGCCACGTCGCGGTAGGAGTCGGCCAGGAACTGGTCGGTGAGCACAAAGACCGGCGACTGGAACCGCTCGGCCGTGTCCACGGCCCGATGGGCCAGATGGAAGCACTGGGCGACGTCGCCCGGGGCAAATATCGCCCGGGGAAATTCGCCGTGGCCGGCATGGAGCACAAGGTCGAGGTCGGCCTGCTCGGTGCGGGTGGGCAATCCCGTGGCCGGGCCGGGCCGCTGGGCCACCACGATGGTCACCGGTGTTTCGAGCATGCCGGAGAGCGACACGCCTTCGGTCATCAGGGCAAATCCGCCGCCCGAGGTGGAAACCAGCGGCCGCGCCCCGGCGTAGGACGCGCCCACGGCCATAACCACGGCCGCGATCTCGTCCTCGGCCTGTTCCACCGTGACGCCCATGGCGTCGGCATGGTCAATAAGCGTCTGGATGACGGATGTTCCCGGCGTCATGGGATAAAATGACGAAAAATTGACTCCGGCGGCCAGGGCGCCCAAGGCGATGGCTTCGTTGCCGTGGAGCATGAGCCGTCCAGGCCCAAGGGTCGGCGGGGCCAGACAGGCGAAATTCGCCCCCTGCCCCTTGGCCCAGTCCATGGCGGCGGCCAGCACGTCGCGGTTGGCCGCGACCACCTCCTCGCCCTTGGTCGCGAATTTCTCAGCCACAAGGCCGCTCAAAATGTCGGGGTCCAGGCACAAAAGCGCGCCGGCCACGCCCAGGGCGGCGACGTTTTCATAGAGCGCCTTGGGGCACAGTGTCTTGTAGGGAACGGCCAGGCCGGGCAGCCCGCCAAGGCCGACGGCCGCGTCGGCCAGCACCAGGGCGCGCGGAGACAGGTCGCGTCGGAGGATGTCCAGGGTGTCGGCGGACAGGGCCACGAGCAAGTCGATGGTCTCGCCGGGGGCGCTGACGGCGACCGGGTCGACGCGCACGGCAAAAGTGTTGTGGCCGCCCCGGATGCGCGACATGTAGTCCTGGGTCACGCAGACGGCGTAGCCGGCGCGCGTCAGCGCCCGGGCCAGGAACTCGCCGATGGTGACAAGCCCCTGTCCGGCTTCGCCGCCGATGACCACGTTGACGGAAGATCGAGCCATGCGGAACTCCTTGGCCCCCCGAAAAAGGAGGGCCGCCCGCGCTGACGCGGGCGGCCGTTGCGCCGTTTGGCGCGGGAGTTGATCAGGCGTTGATCGGGGGCGTGAACACCCGGGTCGCCAGGTCCTTGTCGAGCATGAACGCCCCGCCCGGAGTCTGGTCCACGAGCTTGAGCTTGGCGATGACGTCGGCCACGCTGGCCTCCTCTTCCACCTGCTCGTCGATGAACCACTTCAGGAACGAGGCCGTGCCGTGGTCGCGTTCTTCCAGGGCCAGATCCATGAGCTTGTAGATGCGGGCGGTGACGCCCTCTTCATGACCCAGCGCGTCCTCGAACACGGCCAGGGGCGAAGCCCAGGCGTGAGGCGGAGCCTCGATGGCCTGCAGGATCACCCGGCCGCCGCGCTCCACGATGTAGTTGTAGAACTTTTGGGCGTGGAACTTCTCTTCCTGATCCTGAACGTGCATCCAATTGGCGAATCCCATGAGGCCCTTGTCCTCGAAGTAGGTGGCCATGGAGACGTAGAGATACGCGGAATACAGTTCCCAATGCACCTGGTCGTTGAGGGCCTGCACCATGGTCGGCGACAACATGGGCTAGTCCTTCTTCCACAGGCCGTGGAGGTTGCAGTATTCGCGGGCGGCGACCTTGTCGGCCTTGACGCAGAAAAACGCTTCCGGGGCTTGACCGGGCTTGAGGAACTCGCGGTAAGCCTTGCCGTCGGCGATCAGTTCGATCCACTCGATGTAGTGTTTCTCTTCCATGGGGTGGGCCACGGCGCCGACCTTGACCAGATAGCCGCCCTCGACCTTTTCGATGACCGGCACGTGTTTTTCCTTGGCGGCGTCCACGGTGTTTTCGGTCATGAGTTTCATGGGCTGGCCGCAGCACACCAGTTCGCCGCCGCCGGCATGCAGGACTTCAACGATATTGCCGCACAGTTCGCACTTGTAGATTTCGAGTTGTTCAGCCATTTCTTTACTCCTTGCAGTGCCCCGTTCATGGGTATCCGCCGGGAGCCGGGGGCGAGGCCGGCCAGCGGGGACAAGCAAAACCTTGTATTTCCATAAATCACTTCTCGCGCCCTTAGGCAAGTCCTTAAGCCAAGGAGAACTCGCCCCTGCCGTAAAGATTTGGCCGATCCGGCCGATGGGAGCGGCACGGGGAACATTCCCGGGGAGGAAACGCCATGACCGCCATCCGCAAACTTCCGGCCGCCTGGGCCATGCTGGCCGCCCTGGCCCTGGCGGGGCCGGCCGTAGGGGACGAGGCCCTGGCCGACACTCCGGCCCCACTGCCGACGCAAATCCGCATCCGCGACGTGAGCCAGCCGCCTACGCCCTCGACGCCGGCCAAGCCCTTCGTGTCCAAGCCCGTCAAGCGCAAGCCCAGGCGGGCCAAGGCCCCCCGCCACACGCCCGCGCCGCCCAAGGCCCAGGCTCCGGCCGAAAGCCGTGGCCCGGCCCCGGTCTCCCAGAACCCGAGCCAGCCCAAGCTCGAAAAACGCTACGAGGCCGCCACCGATTCCATCTTCCCCCTGGACCCGGAACCGGCCAAGGCCCCAGGCCAGGCCCCGGCCAAACCGGCCGAGCCGGCCCCCGCGCCGGCCGCCTTTCCGCCCGAACCGGCCCCGGCCAAGGCCCCGGCCGCCAAATAACAGGAGTCCGCCATGCGCCTTACCCGCCTTACAGGCCTTCTGCCGCTGTTGCTGGCGGCCATGCTGTCGCCGCTGCTCATGGGCGCGCTGTGCGGTTCCGGCAAGAACCCGCCGCCGCCCCAATACCCCGACGTGGCCATGGCCATGGCCGCCGACCTCGACCGCCAGCTCGGCCCGCGCCTGGGCATGGGCACCCCCACCAACAGCCGGGGGCTCTACTGGCTGGTCATCACCACTCCGGCCGATCTCAACAACCTGGAGCACGCTTCGCCGCTGTCGCGCCTTTTCGGCCAGGAACTCTACGCCGCCTTCGTGGGCCTGGGCTACAACGTCCAGGAAATCCGCAAGGCCAGCGACATCATCTTCAGCCGCAGCCAGGGCGAATTCGTCCTCACCCGCGACACCAAGGCCCTGGCCACCACCCGGGCCACGGCCACCCTGGTCCTGGCCGGCACCTACACCGTCACCCCGGGCGGCGTGCGCTTCAACCTGGAAGTCATCGACGCCCGCAACAACAACATCATCGCCGCGTCCAGCCGCACGCTGCCCATGGACGCCACGGTCGGGGCCATGGCCGGCCTGTCGCCCACCGCCTTCGTGGCCCCCACCGTCTCCACCACCGACCCGGCCAGCTTCGAACGCGAGATGCAGCCGTATATGGCGCGGCATTGGTAAGAATAAGAAGAAGATGCCTCCGGCGGCCGGGGG
>ALAO01000162.1 GCA_000307955.1 Solidesulfovibrio magneticus str. Maddingley MBC34
GCCAGCAGGTTGGTCTGGTCGGCGATGTCGTTGATGACGCCGACCACCTCGCCGATGGACTGGGCTTCCTGGCCAAGCTGGCCCATGTCGCCCTTGAGCGCTACGGCGATGCCGTTGACGGTGGTCATGGACTCGCCGGCTTGCTTGACCACCTCGGCCCCGGCCACGGCATTGTCGCGGGTGGTTTCGGCGTTCTTGGCGGCCTGGCCGGCATTGGCGGCGATTTCGAGGATGGTGGAATTCATTTGCGTGACGGCCGAGGCGGTCTCATCCACCCGGCGGCGCTGGAGTTCGACGCCGGCCGCCGACTGTTCGGTCTGGCTGGAGAGTTCCTGGGCCGCGTCGGACAGGCGGCGCGAGATGTCGGCGGCCTGTTCGGCCACGGTCTTCATGCAGGCCAGGGTCCTGCCCAGTTCCTCTTCCTTGCGCATGGCCTCGCGCATGGCCTCTTCGGCGGCCTGGGCGCTGCGCGCGGCCTCGGCCTGCTTCTCCTCGACCTGGCGCATCTGGATTTTGAGGTTATCCACCATGGCCGTGGTGTCGTCGCGCAGGGCGGCGAATTCGGCCTCGAAACGCCCTAAGGGCTTGGCGTCCAGATCGCCCGAGGCCACCTTGCGGGAGTAGGCTCCCAGGGCGGCCAGGGAGCTGGAGATGCCGCGCACGATCCACAGGATGACCAGCAGCACGACCACGGCCAGGCCGGCTTCCACGGCGACCTGGGCCCGATCGACGATGTCGTCGGTTTCGTGGCGCTTGTCGGCATAGTGCTTTTCGATCTTTTCGAAAGGCGGCATGAGCTTGCGGCCGCTTTCCACCATGGCCGCCGTCACCTGCTTGGCCTTGGCCGAGGCATCGACATAGGCGATGAAGCTGCGCTGGTAGGCGTCGATGACGGCGTCGAAGCCCTTTTTCTGGGCAGTGGAAAGATCGTCGGCGGCGGCGACCATGGCGTGGAGCTTCTTTACGCCGTCCTGGACCTTGGCGACGTAGGAGGCTTCGTCGCGCAGCTGCCAGTTTTTTTCGTGGCGGCGGATGGTGAGCAGCAGAATCTGGAAATCCTTGTCGGCGATGGGGGCGAATTTGTCGTCGAGGTCCCGGGCGGCGTAGACGAAATCGCGCATGATGCCTTCATGTTCGGTAAAGCCCTTGGCCTTTTCGATGGTGGCCAGCTCCTCGAAGCTTTTGCCGTAGGTGGTCAGTTCGGCCAGGGCCTGTCCTGCCTCGCCAGCCAGGGTGTTGTCGCGGCGCAGGATGTCCTCGACGTCGGCCCGGACCTTGCCGATGTGCTGGCTGACGGCGCTTATGGTGGCCGGGTCGTGGCGCAGGAGGAAGTTTTTCTCCTCCCGGCGGACTTGCAGCACTTCCAGATAAGCGTTGGCCGCCAGCTCCTCCAGGTTCTGATAACGTTCAGTGTAATGGCTACCGATCTGATCCGCCGCGAACAGGCAGACAAACCCCAGGACGCATACGCCTAGCAGCAGGTACAACTTGCTCCGCACTCCCATCGTAGCCTCCTCGGTTTGGTGAATCCGCCGTCGTCAACAGGGCGGCTTGAGGCGCACCCTAGACAGGAACAGGCTGAAAGTCATGAGATATTGGTTATGCAAGGCCGGGGCCATGGATTGCGTCGGCGTAAATATCACGAATCGCGGTCCGGGAAGTGTCGATTGGCCAGCCGGGGGCGCGCGGTGAGGCGCGGCGGGTGTCAGCTTCTTTGACAGGTTGTCAAGGCAACTGGCGCTTGCCGCGACGCGGTAACGAAACATCAGGGCTTCTTGCGCTGCGCGTCTGGGCAGGGATGGCGGGCGAGAAAGGCTTCCACGGCGGCGGCCAGAACGTCCGGGAATTGGTGCATCATCCAATGGGAGCCGTGTGCCAGGACCGCAATGTTGACCGACGCGCCGGGCACGGCGGCGTAGTTGTCCCAAAGGGCCTGGGCCAGGCGGGGCGGGCACACCCAGTCGTCGCTTCCGGTCAGGATCAATACCGGGGGCGGGGCTTCGCCCAGCCGGCCGGCCAGGCCCGGCCAGCCGAGCATGGCCGCGTACTGCCGGGACACGGCTTCCCGGGCCAGCGGACGCACTCGGGGCCGGACACGGCCGGCCGCCTCGGGATGGGCCGCGCTCCAGACGACGGGGAACATGCTCGCCAAAATCTCCTCGGACCCCATGGCTGCGAGCCGGTCGGCGGCGGGTCGCACCGGGGCGAAGTCGCCGGCGGTGGCGAGCAGCGTCAGGGAACAGACCGCCTCCGGCCGGGACAACGCGATTTCCTGGGCCACCATGCCGCCCATGGACCAGCCAAGGATGTGGGCTTTTTCGATCCCCAGGCCGCCCATGGTCCGGACCACGTCATCGGCCATGGAGGCCAGCGAAATGTCCGCCGCCTGGCCAAGGGGCGTTTCGCCCATGCCCCGGTAGTCCAGGAGCACCAGCCGGTGGCCCCGGGCCAGGGCTTCTATGAAGCCCGTGTCCCACATTTCCTTGGTCATGGCGTAGCCCGTCAGCAGGACCAGCGGCTGGCCCTGGCCCAGGACCAGGCTGTCGAGGGGCCTGTCCGGTGAGGCGGCCAGGAGATGCGGGGCGGCCGGGGTCTCGGCCCGGGGAGAATCGGCGACGGCCTGGGACGGTTGGGCGCGGGACTGGCCGGCCGCCGTCAGCAGGAGCAGGGCCAGCCAGACAAGGCCGGCGGCAAGGGCGTATTTCGGGCGTTTGGCAAGGCGTGGGGTCGTCATGGCTTCACCTGTTCGAGAGGGTCCGGGGGGGATCATCCCCCCGGCCGCCGGAGGCGTTCCCTCTACGGCCAATGCTGCATGCCCCTAGGGACTGACCAGAATGACGACTCTTCGGTTCCTGGCCTGATTTTCCGGGATGGGCCGGCCGGAGGGGTCGGTGTTGGGGGCCACGGGCTGGGTGTCGGCCAGGCCTTCCACGCGCAAATGGTCGCGGGGGACGCCGTGGTCGATGAGGAACCGGGCCACCCGGCTGGCCCGGGCCGAGGACAGCTCCCAGTTGCTGGGATAGAGCCAGGATTCCATGGGCAGGTTGTCGGTGTGGCCCTCGACGGTCACCTTGTAGGGCGTGCCGGCCAGGGTGGCGGCGATGTCGCGCAAAAGGGCAATGCCGCCGGGTTTGACCTCGGCGCTGGCCAGATCGAAAAAGGCTGCGCCGCGAAGGTTGAGCTCCACGCCGTTGTCCCGGGGCCGCACCTCCACCGCTCCGGCCGTGACGTCGAGCTTGCCGGAGAGTTCCTTACGGATGTCGTCGAGGCTTTTGCGGGTGGGGCCGGTGCGTTCCTCGCCGGGCTTGGGGGGGGGGGCGGCCGTCGCGTCGGCCTTGGCTGGTTCGGTTCCCTTGGGCTGTTCGCCGGGTTTGGCCGGTTCGGCCGCCTTGGTCGGCTCTTGCGGCTGGCCGGTGTGGGGTTCGCCGGGTTTCGAGGCGTCGGCCGTCTGCGGTCCCTGCGCCGGCTGCTCGTAGAGCGGCGCGGGTTCCCGGGACAGGGTCGTGTGGCTGACCTTGGAGCGCACTTGGGGCTTTTCAAAGGGCAGGGGCGGCGGAGCGGTTTTGTCCGTCACCGGCGGCGTGTTGTCCTTTTGCTTTTTGGGCGCTGGCTTTTCCTGGACCATGGCCTGCTGCATGGAATCGGCCACGCGCTCGTAGCGGTTGAGGTCCACATGGGACACGGCCACGATGAGCAGGAAAAAGCACAGCAGCAGCGTCATCATGTCGGCCAGGGAAATAGGCCAGAGGTCCTCTTCCTCGTGGCGGCGCTTGCGCAGGTCGGACAGTTTGAACATGGCGGCCTAGGCGTCCTGGCCGAAGCCTTCGCCGGTTTCGGTGCGGTCGATGGAGGCCCAGCGGCGCGGCGGCAGGTAGGCCTTGAGTTTGTCCAGCACGATGGCGGCCGGGGTTTTATCCTTAATAAAGAGCGTGCCGTCGCGGATGACGCACATGAGGATGACGCGCTCCTCGATGCGTTTTTCCACCTTAATGGCGATGGGCAGGAAAAGGAGGTTGGAGAGCAGGATGCCGTAGAGGGTGGTGGTCAGGGCCACGGCCATGTGGGCGCCGAGGTTGCCCAGGCCCACGCTCATGGACTGCATCATGCCGATAAGGCCAATGAGCGTGCCGATGATGCCGTAGGCCGGGGCCAGCTTGGCCATGGTGCGGTAGATGCCGGCCGAGGACAGTTCCTGCTGGTAGGTCTGCTCGATGCGGGTATCGAGAATTTCCTTGATCTCCTCGCGGGAATAGCCGTCCACGAGCATTTGCACGGCGTTTTGCAGGAATTCGTTTTCGATGCCGGGCAAGGCCTGTTCCAGATGGATCTTGCCCCGGCTGGAGGCTTCCCGGGCGATGGAGACGATGGCCTCGATGTAGTGGTCGGTGGGCAGTTCCTCGCGCTTAAGCGCCGTGAGAAACGTGCTCGACACCCGCATCACTTCCTTGAGCGGAAAGCAGATGAAGGTGGAGGCCAGGGTGCCGCCAAGGACGATGGCCAGACCCGGGAAGTTGACGAACACCCCGGCGCTGTCCGTGGACAGGTAGGTGGCGAAACCCAGGATGGCGACGCCGAAGACGATGCCGATGACGGTGGCGATGTTCACGAGGCGAGTCCCTTGGCGCTCTTGATGCGGTCGAGCAGTTCCTGTTCCACGGCGGCGGCCTCGTCGTCGTCAAGGGCGGCCATGGCCGAAGCTTCTTCGCGCACGATGCCGGCGATTTTTTTGGAAAGTGTCTTGTATATTTTGGCCCGGGCGGCCTCACCGGCCATGGCCGCCAGCACCGCCACCTTGTGAAAGCCCATGGTCGAGAGAATTTCTTCCAGGGTCGCGGCGTCCACGGCCACGATGTCGTCCACGGCATTGAGGTCGGCGGCGGTCAGGCGCGGCCGGCGGGCCTGCTTGAAATACTCCTGGCCCATGGTCTCGATGAATTCCCGGGCGGCGGATTTGTGGAAGAAGAAGAGCTTTTCCGGGATTTCGCCGTAGCCGATCTTTTTGAGGATCACCTCGGGCGTGCCGCCGGCTTCCCGGGAAAAATCGGCCAGATCGCAGAATTCCAAGTCCACGCCCACGGCCTTGGCGTTGGCGTCGTCGCGGGAGAGATTTTTGGCCACGGCCAGAAATTTCTCGGGATCGGGCAGGCGCAGGCGGCGGTCCTTGACGAAGCTTGGCCCGGGCTTGGTCTTGCCCAGGAGATTGGTGCGCGGGAAATGGCCCTTGACCTCGGTGACGGACACGAGGTGCAGTTTTTTGAGCCGCTCGAAAATGGCGTCGATCTCGATCTGGCTTAAAAGGATGATGTCCTTGATGGCGCGGGAGACCTCGGCGTAGTCGAGTTCCGGGTTGCCCGCGCGGGCCACGGCCTGCCAGGCCAGGTGGACGATGCGGCACACGGCCAGAAACGGGTCGCCCGATGGCCGGTCCGTGACCTGGGCGGCCAGGGCCTGGACGCGCTCGGCCAGATAGCCGGTCAGCAGTTGCACCGGGCGGGGGCTTTTGAGCAGCATGGTCTGGATGAGGCGTTTGTCGCAGGCCAGGGCTTCGACGTATTCCATTGCCTCGGCCGTGCTGGCCCGCGGCTCGGCCGTGACCACGCCCATCTCGCCGAACATCTCGCCCGGGCCGCGTTCGCCCAGGCGCACCCGCTTGTTGCCGACCACGCGGTAGATGGAGACGCGGCCTTTTTTGACGACATAGGCCACGTCGCTGGCCTGTCCCTCGCGGAAGATGACGGTTCCTTTGGGGAAGGTGCGGACGGCCGGGTCGGCCTCATCCTCGAAATGGTCGATATCCTGGGGCATACGTCCTCGCGTTGACGGCCTTGGGCCGGTTGCGGACACACTACGGCCAAGGCCGGCCGAGTTCAAGGACGGCGGCCGCCAGGGAGCGAAGTTTGCCCGCTGGTGTTCGTTTTACATGCACAGGCAAAGGCGGTATGGAACCGCAATACTTTTCACGCGAGGTGCTGTGTGGCTCTTTCCGGCGCATGCCGCGACCTGACCATCCTGTCCGTCACCGAGGCCGGACCGGAAGGCGGGGCGCATGGCTGTTATTACATCGAACTGGCCAATCCGGGGCTTGGCTCGGCCGTCGCCGGCCAGTTCGTCATGGTCCGGCCGGCCTGTTTCGGCCAGGACCCGGTCTGGCCCCGTCCGTTTTCCATCTGCCGGCTGACCCCGGAGGCGCTCACCCTGTTTGTCCAGACCTGCGGCCGGGGCACGGACGTCCTGTGCCGGCTGGTTCCGGGCGACGCCGTGACGGTCTGGGGGCCGCTGGGCCAGGGGTTCAGCCTGGAGCCGGAGACGCCGACGCTCATGCTGGCCGGCGGCGTGGGCCTGGCTCCCTTTGTGGAATATGCCGCCACCCACCCGGCCCCGGCCAATCTGGCCCTGGTCTTTGGCCATCGCCAGCCGCTGTCCTGCTATCCCTTTGCCGAGATGGCCAATGTCGTCGGCCGGGCCGAGGCCTTTCAAGAGAATTCGCCCGAGGACCTGCCCCGGTTCATTGAACTGCTGGAAGCGAAAGTGGCCGAGTACGCCGGCGGGCTCATCGTCGCCTGCGGGCCGCGACCGTTTCTTATGACCGTGGCCCGGCTGGCCCGGCGGTTTGGGGCCAGGGCGCAGGTGTCGCTGGAAAACCGCATGGCCTGCGGCGTGGGCGGTTGCCTGGGCTGCGTCGAGAAAAACGCCCTGGGCCAGTACGTGCAGACCTGCACCCAAGGCCCGGTTTTTTGGGTCGAGGAACTGCAGCTTTCGGAGGAGGCATGAGCGTGGACACCAGCGTTCGCCTGCCGGGAATGCCCGTGAAAAACCCGGTCATGACCGCCTCGGGCACCTTTGGCTATGGGCTGGAGTTTGCGCCTTACGGCGACCTGCGCGCCCTTGGCGGCATCGTGGTCAAGGGATTGTCCCTGGCCCCGCGCCTGGGCAATCCCATGCCGCGCATCGCCGAGACGCCGTGCGGCATGTTAAACGCCATCGGCCTGCAAAACTGCGGCGTGGAAAAATTTTTGCGCGACAAGCTGCCGCGTCTGCCCTGGCGCGAAACGCCGATCATCGCCAATCTCTACGCCTGCGACGCCGACGAATTCGCCGAGCTGGCCGGGGTGCTGTCGGCCCAGGAGGGCGTGGCCGCCCTTGAGGTCAACATCTCCTGCCCCAACGTCAAGGCCGGCGGCATCGCCTTTGGCCAGGACCCGGCCATGGCCGGCAAACTGGCCGAGGCCGTGAAAAAACGGGCCGGCGACAAGCCGGTGTGGGTGAAGCTCTCGCCCAACGTCACGGACATCGTGTCCATCGCCCGGGCAGCGGTGCTGGGCGGCGCGGACGCGCTGACCTGCATCAATACGCTGACCGGCATGAGCGTGGACATCCGCTCGCGCAAGCCAAGGTTGGCCAACGTCATCGGCGGCCTGTCCGGGCCGGCGATAAAGCCCGTGGCGTTGCGGGCCGTGTGGCAGGTCTGCCAGGCGGTGTCGGCCCCGGTCATTGGCGTGGGCGGCATCGCCAGCGCCGAGGACGTGCTGGAATTCATCCTGGTCGGGGCCCATGCGGTGCAGATCGGCACGGCCAACTTCATGCGGCCGGACATGGCGTTTCGCATCGCCCAGCGTCTGCCGGAGCTTATGGCGGAGCTGGGGATCAATAGCTTAGAAGAATATCGAATGTCGCTTCTTGTATAGACTTATTTCTTGAAGTGCCGTAAGCAACCCTCCTGTTTAAAAAGGAGATAAGTATGCGGCAGGCAGTTTTTTGGTGTCTAAGGTTTTATATTGTCCCCATTGAATATGAGCTTTTTCAGAAGAACGTCTCTGATCAAGAAAAGCTTAATTTGTTTAAGCAATTTTTTCTCAAGAATGGAAACTATAGTTTTGGCAAGGAGGAGGTATATGCGATAAGGATTACACATATTGAGGGTGATATGCATTTTGGAAAGTTGTCCAAGAGGGAGTATACAGAAAATCGCAGTATTACACCGGTTGATGTTGAAGACAGTGTTATCGAGGATTGGCCATATGTGAATTTTGTTTTTGATGTTTCGAAGGGTGTTCAGCTCTTGGCAATAGAAAAAGACATGGAGCTCTTTCCATCTGTTTCTGGCTTGAAGCGGAAGATGTCACTGATGGCGAAGAAGTCCATGGGTTATACTGGGTTTGTTGTTAATTTCGAGCCTGTTGTCGAGAAATTTGCTTTTTGGAATATAATCGAACAGGCTGAAAGGATATATGCTTTAAGACTGAAACTTGAGTCGCCAAATATGTTTGGTGCCTCAATGAAGGCGAGAGAGTCTTTGAAGGAGTTGCAGGGTGTTTTTAATAATAATAAATTGGGAATCGTAATCGAAAACTCTGAAGGAAATCTTGATATTCCTAGAGAACGTATTGAGTCATACGTCGAGTATGCAGATCAAGGTGGGGGGTCTTGGGTGCTTGACATTGCAAGAGATGGTGAGAGACGACGCTTTGCAAGTTTTCAGAATGCAGTGGTAGCTAAAGTCGCGTTGATTAAGTCAGATCCATTAGGTATGATGAGAAACGCTATGGGTTATTTTAAGAAATTTTTATGACAGTTCGTGCGAAGATTGTCGTATGCGCCATTGCAGGCTATGGATTGGCTTTTGTTTTTCGCTTTGAATCTCCAGAATGGATTAAGGATATAGTGTTGCCGCTACTTGGGGTGTTGGCGGGTATCGTTATCGGTGCTGTCGGTGTTTTCTTGGGAGGACTGGGAAATATCTATGGCTATTTTGATTCGGTGAGTGAGCACATTCAAAAGGCTGCATTTAGCGAGTACCTTGACAAAATGTCGAATACAGTGCAGGAGATTAAAGAAAATTTACTGTGTGCTTTGTTTTCTGTCGCTGGTAGTTTTTTAGCTTACTGTTTCTTTCTGTTTGATGTTCCGGTGATTGATTGGCCTTTTTCTTCGTTTTTTCTCTCGAAGACCATGTTTATTAATAGTTTTGTATTTTTTTGTGTCATAACTTGTTTTTTATCGCTCTTTGATTCATTGAATGCCGTCTTTGATGTGCACAAACAACATGAACTTTTGGCTAGAATAAAGCAATTGTGAGTTTTGTGTTTAAAGTTAAAGTAATACGAACCGAGTTTTGTGTTTCTCTGGCAAGCTTGTACAATCCAAGGCGTTTGGCTTAAAGTGCTAACACTAGTCCACCTTGATGTGCGTATTCATAACCCGGGCGAAGAGGCCATATTTCAAAACACAGAATAACCGAAAACCTGCCCAGAATATTCGCGACGGTAGCGGATTCTGCGATACAGATAACCCCAATGCCAATTGACTCCGCATGTCCTTAGCTCTTGTTTGCTGTTTTCCCAAAATTGATCAAAACGCTTGTTTTCTCCTCCTTTACGAGTTCCTCCCCACTCCTACCCCGGCTCGATTCCCGCCTCTTTGCCTCCGGTCTGCCATAAATGTCCGACGCAACCATCCCGACCGCTCTTTTTTGCCTCTTGTTCATTACATCCGTGTAATGTTTGCGTCGACTCCGCCGCCGGCCAGCCGCCAGACCCCACAATCCCGCGCCCCTTGACAACGTCCCGCCGCCGGCCTGGCGACGCCGCACCCCCACCCCCGCCGGATGCGCGCCGGGCAAGGCTTCGCGGCCCGGCCCGACTCCTCACGCGGCCGTCAGGCGCTTGCGCTCCGGGCCTGGCCCCGGGCGATCCTCAGCCCGGCGACGCCTCAAAAACGAACCAAATTCACAATCCCGTACATTTGTCGCGACGCTTTTGCCGTGCTAGTGGGCCGCCAAACTTTTTTGGGGGGGTCGGTATGCTGCAAAGCGGCGATACGGCATTCGTTCTCATCAGCGCGGCCTTGGTGCTGTTCATGATTCCCGGGCTGGCGCTTTTCTACGGCGGCATGGTGCGCAAGAAAAACGTGCTCGGCACCATCATGCAAAGCTTCATCCTCATCTCGCTCGTCACCTTCGAGTGGATCTACCTCGGGTATTCCATGTCCTTTGGACCCGACGTGGGCGGGCTCATCGGCTCCCTGGCCTGGGCCGGGCTGGGGGGCGTGGGGGCCGCGCCCTCGCCGGATTACGCCCCCACCGTACCCCACATCGCCTTTGCCATGTATCAGTGCATGTTCGCGGCCATCACCCCGGCGCTCATTACCGGAGCCGTGGCCGAGCGGCTGCGCTTCGGGCCGTTTCTGATTTTTTCCCTGGCCTGGACCGTGCTCGTCTACAATCCGGTCTGCCATTGGGTCTGGGGCAACGGCGGGTGGCTTAGGGAAATGGGCGTGCTCGATTTCGCCGGCGGCATTGTGGTGCATTTGACCTGCGGCGCGGCGGCCTTGGCGGCGGTGCTCCTGACCGGACCGCGCAAGGACCACGGCAAGCATCAGATCGTGCCCCACAACTTGCCCATGACGCTACTCGGCACCGGGATGCTCTGGTTTGGCTGGTTCGGCTTCAACGCCGGCAGCGCCCTGGCCGCCGACGGCGTGGCCGCCGGGGCCTTTGCCGCCACCCACATCGGCGGCATGGCCGGCATGGCTATGTGGTGCGCCATCGAGTGGTATCACCGGGGCAAGCCCACCACCCTGGGCGCGGCCTCGGGCGCGGTGGCCGGGCTGGCGACCATCACCCCGGGCGCGGGCTTTGTCTCGCCCGGCGCGGCCGTGGCCTTTGGGTTGCTGGCCGGCGGGGTGTGTTACGGCGCGGTGCTGCTCAAGGCCCGGCTGCGTTTCGACGACAGCCTGGACGTGGTCGGCATCCATGGCGTGGGCGGCGTGCTCGGCTCGCTTTTGGTGGGCGTTTTCGCCTCCAAGCTGGTCAACCCGGCCGGGGCTGACGGCCTGCTCGCCGGCAACGCTGGCCAGCTTGGGGTGCAGCTCTTGGCCATCGCCGTGGTCGGCGTCTTCGCCTTCGTGGCCAGCTGGATCATCCTGGCGGCGGTCAAGGCGGCTATGGGGCTGCGCCTGACGCAGCAGGCCGAAACTATCGGTCTGGATTTGTCGGAACACACCGAAGCGGCTTACGGCGAATAGCCGGACGGACAATGACTGACAGGCCGGGGGGCGACCTTCGGCAGGCAAGGGGCGCGGCGGCCCTTTGGCGTCCCGGGCTTTGGCTCCGGGAGGCTCGATACACGCCGCATTGTCGCTGACGCTGGCGAGCCGCGCGGGGGCGCGAGGCCAGGGCGCGATGCGACGACGCCGCAAGCCGGCCGGACGGGGAGAGCCGTCCGGCCGGCTTTTTTTCAACCTTCCCGCAAGGCCTCGACAATGCCCAGGCGCGAGGCCCGCAGCGCCGGCAAGAAACCGCCCACCACGCCCATGAAGAGCGAAAACGCCAACGACAGCGCCACGATCCACGGGGCCAGGGTGAAGCGGAAGGCCAGCTCGGAAAAGGTCTGGAAATTGGTGGTGGAGAAGGTGAGAAACGACAGCCCGGCGGCCAAGCCCACGCCGGCCAGGCCGCCGATGAGCCCAAGCAGCGTCGATTCGGCCAGAAAGGCCAGCAGCACCGCCCCGCGCGTGAAGCCCAGGGCGCGCAGCGTGCCGATCTCGGCCACCCGGCCGGCCACCGAGGCGTACATGGTGATCATGGCCCCGATCATGGCTCCCAGCGAGAAAATGAGCGTCAGCGACACGCCAAGCACGGTCAAGAACTTGCGCATCATGTCCGACTGCTTCTCGTAATAGCGCGTTTCCCGCCAGACCTCGGCCTGCAGCCTCGGGTCGGCTTCCACAGCCTCCTTGAAGGCCTCGAAAAGTCCGGGTTCGCGCAGGCCGGCCACTACGATGGAATAGGCGTTGCGGCCAAAGGCCGGCATGAGCTGGTCGGCGTCGCCCCAGATCTCCGAGGAAAAGCCGGTGGAACCGGCGTCGAACAGGCCGACGATGGGCCATTCCCGCTTGCCGAAGCGCAGATTCTGGCCGATTTCCGCACCCTCGAAGCCCTTGGCCACGGCCTTGCCCACCATGATCTCCGGCGTGCCCGGCTGGGGCGCGCGCCCGGAAACGAGGCGCACCTGGCTGCGAAGGGCCAGCGAGGCCGGCTCGATGCCTCGGATGACCACGTTGGAGGTCTTGCCCGTGGATTTCTTGGTCAGGCCGATGAGCACCACCATCTCCCGGGCGGCCAGGGGCCGGCCGTCGCTGCCAGGAGCGATCTCGGCCCGGGCGGTCATGGCCGAGGCCTGGACGCGCTCCAGCCCGCTTTGCACCTCGGTCTCGGAGCCCTTGCGCAGCACGATGACGTTGCCGGGCGAGCCAGTGGAGACAAGTGTTTGCCGCAGCCCCTCGGCCAGCATGAGGGTCGCCGTGAAGACGAACACCACCAGCGCCATGCCGCCGGCGGTCAGCGTGGTGGTCAGCCGGCGGGTGACGAGGTTTCGCCAGGAATAGGACAAGGGCACGGCCATCAGCCGATCCTCCGAAACGCGTCGGCGATGCGCACGGCCGACACCCGCCAGGCCGGCACGGCGGCGGCCAAGACGCCCACGGCCAGCCCGAAGGCGGCCTGGAGCATGATGGTCGTCGGCGAGACGAAAAAGATGGGGAAATACTGGGCCAGACCGACGGCAAAGCCCTTGGCCAGGGGCGGCAGCACGGCCATGGCCAGGGCCGTGCCGGCCAGGGCCAAAAGTAGCGACTCGGCCAGGAGCATCCCAGCCAGGGCCGGCGCGCCAAAACCCAGGGTTTTCAAGACCGCGAATTCGCCCAGCCGCTCCCGGGCCGACATGGCCATGGTGTTGGCGGCCACGGCCAGGATGATGGCGATGACCACGTAGGACACGGCGGTGATGGCCAGCAAAATGGCCTCGCTCATGGCCACGAACCCCAGCTGGAAGGCGCGCTCGGTTTCGGTGAGGGTCTCGGCCTGGGAGTTGCGGAACAGCGCGTCGATGTCTTTCGATATTTCCGCTGCCCGGGTGGCGTCGCGGATGCCGATCATGAAAAAGCCGACCTGGCCGGCCCGGGTCGGGGCGCGCTTTTTCATGGTTTCATCGAGATAGCTGTAGTGGAAATAGAGGACCGTCTCGTCGGTGTCCGGGCGCGCGCCTTTGTAGATGGCGCGGATGGTCATGGGCCACTGGCCCGGATAGATGGTGCCGCGCAGGGTGACGGTGTCGCCGATGCGCCAGTGGAAGCGCTCGGCCAGCTTGCGGCCGATGATGGCCGCTTTGCGGTCGGAGAGAAAAGCCTTTTGCTCCTCGGGGCTGACGACGAGCTCGGGGTAGAGCTTGAAGAAATCGTCAGCCTCGACCACGAAATTGGGGAAGAAGTTTTTCTCGTCTAGGTAGACGCCGCCGAACCAGCCGCCGGCGGCCACGATGTCCACGCCCGTCACCTGGCGGATGCGGCCCTTGTAGGCAAAGGGCAGGGGCTGGGTCAGCGACACGGCGTTACGGGTGACCAGCCGATTGGCCGAGGAGGCTTCCACCCCGGCGTGCCAGGCGTCCAGCACCGTGCGCAACAGCCCAAAGGCGGTCAGGGCCACGGCCACGCCGACGATGGTCAGCACGGCGCGCAGGCGGTGGCGGAAGGCGTTTAAGAGGATGAGCCTAAGGAGCAACACGCAGTTCGCCCTTGTCGAGCTCGCGCACGAGGTGGGCGGCCTCGGCGGCCTTGTGGTCGTGGGTGACCATGACGATGGTCTTGCCCAGGTCGGCGTTTAAACGTTTGAGCAGGGCCATGACGTCGGCGGCTGAGACCCGGTCCAGGTCGCCGGTGGGTTCGTCGGCCACGATGATGTCCGGGTCGGTGACGATGGCCCGGGCGATGGCCACGCGTTGCTGCTGGCCGCCGGAAAGCTGGTTGGGCTTGTGGTCGGTGCGGTCGGACAGGCCCACGGCGGCCAGGGCGGCCAGGGCGTGGTCGCGCCGGGCGGCGGCGGAAAGGCTTGTGAGTAAAAGCGGCAGCTCGACGTTTTCCAGGGCGGTCAAGACCGGAATGAGGTTGTAGAACTGGAAGATAAAGCCCACATGGCGGCTTCGCCACACGGCCAGCTCGCTTTCCGACAAGGTGGCGATGTCCGTGCCCCCGACGGTGATGCTGCCGGCGTCCAGGGAATCAATGCCGGCGATGCAATTCAGGAGTGTCGATTTCCCGGACCCCGACGGGCCGATGAGCGCCAGGAATTCCCCGGCGGCGATGTCGAAGGTGATGTCGGAGAGCACCGGGATCACCTGATCGCCGCGACGGTAGGATTTCGACAGGTGCGATATTTCGATAAGCGGGCGGTCCATGACGCGTCCCGATCTAGCCTTCGGCCAGGGCCACGGCGTCACCGTCGCGCAGCTCGGCCGGGGGCGAGAGGATCACTTTCTCGCCGGCGATCAGGCCCTTGGCCACGGCCCGCATGTCGCCCAGGGCCTCGCCCAGGGTCACGGGCGTGAGCACGGCCTTGCCGTCGCGCATGACGAAGACGGCGTCGGCCTCGCCCCGGCGGATGACGGCTCCGGCCGGCACGGCCAGGCGCGGCTGGGTTTCGTCCGGGGTCAGCGGCCGGGAGAGAAAGGCCGTCTTGGCGCTCATCTCGGGCAGCACCCGGGGGTCGAGGCTGGTGAAGCGCACCTTGACCAGCACCGTGGCCTTGGTGCGGTCGGCCGTGGGCACGATCATGTGGACCAGGCCCGGAAAACGCTCGCCCGGGATGGCGTCCAGGATGATTTCGCACGGGCCGCCCACCTTGACCTTCTCGATGCTCGATTCGCTGACGTCGACTTCGGCGGCAAGCGACCCCATGTCGGCGATGGTGACCACGGCGGCCTTGGAGGTTGACGACGCGCCAAGGGGCGAGATGATGTCGCCGATGTCGGCGTTTTTGGTGAGCACCACCGCGTCGAAGGGCGCTTCGAGTTCGGTGTAGCCGCGCTCGGCCTCGGCTTTTTTCAGCGCCTGCTCCCGGGCGGCCAGGCTGGCCTTGGCCTGGGACAGGGCGGCCTCGGCTTTGTCCAGCCTTGCCTTGGCCGCGTCATGCTCCGAGCGGGCCACGTAGTCGCCGGCCGCGAGTTTTTTCATGCGATTGTACTGCAGCGTGGCGTCGGCCAGCTCGGCCTCGGCCGAGGCGATCTGAAATTTGGCGGCGGTCAGTTCGTGGGCGGCCAGTTTCTTGGCCGCTTCCACGTCGGCGCTTTCCAGCCGGGCCAGGATGTCGCCCTTTTTGACGCGGCTGCCTTCCTCCACCCCGAGCCAGACGAGCTGGGCCGTGGCCTTGGTGGCCAGGGCGGCCTTGCGCTGGGCCACGATATAGCCGCTGGCGGTCAGCTCCGTGACCGTGCGCGAGGGGTAGGCCAGGCCCACCGTGGCCGCCTGGACCACGTAGGTGCGCGGGCTCATGAACCAGCCGGCCAGGGCCAGGGCGACCAGGGCGGCGACGATCCAGGGCCATTTCTTGCGGCGTCGGCGCGCGCCGGCCATCTTGTCATCGCCGCTGATGCGGAGACTTTGCAGCGTGTCGCTCATGGGATTTCCTGTATCTGTAATGATGACGGGTCAATACCGCGTTGTCCCGAAGAGTCAAGACGAAATAATTGCCTGGAAGTTTTGTCGGGAATGCTGCGCCGTCAGCGCAACGGTAGTTCCCGTCAAGGGCCAGCGACGACCTTTGAGACTTCCCGGCTAACAGAAAGACGCCTCGCCGTACCCCCTTTAACCCTTTCTTTGGGTGGGGGGGC
>ALAO01000163.1 GCA_000307955.1 Solidesulfovibrio magneticus str. Maddingley MBC34
AGCCCCTCCCGGCCGCCGGAGGCATCTTCTCTTCTCTTCTCTTCTTTTCGTCTCTACTCTTCGTCGCCTTCGGGCTCTTCCTCGTACCACTGGCCGGCCATGACCGGGCCGTAGTAGATGGCCATGTCTTCCAGCTCTTCCTCGATGCGCAGCAGCTGGTTGTACTTGGCCAGGCGGTCGGAGCGGCAAAGCGACCCGGTCTTGATCTGGCCGGCGTTGACGGCCACGGACAGGTCGGCGATGAAGCTGTCCTCGGTCTCGCCCGAGCGGTGGGAGACCACGGTGGTGTAGGCGGCCTGTTTGGCCATCTCGATGGTGTCCAGGGTCTCGGTGACGGTGCCGATCTGGTTGAGCTTGATGAGGATGGAGTTGGCCACGCCCTGGTCGATGCCTTCGGCCAGGATGTCGGGGTTGGTGACGAAGATGTCGTCGCCGACAAGCTGGATGCGCTCGCCCAGGTTGAGCGTCAGGGTCTTCCAACCGGGCCAGTCGGACTCGGCCAGGCCGTCTTCGATGGAGATCAGCGGATAGCGCTCGACGAAGCCGCCCAGGTAATCGACCATTTCGGTCGAGGACAGGGAGAGGTTTTCGCCGGTGAGCACGTATTTGCCGTTCTTATAGAATTCCGAGGCGGCGGCGTCGATGGCCAGGGAGATTTCGGAGCCCGGGCGGTAGCCGGATTCCTCGATGGCCTTGATGATGTACTTGAAGGCCTCGTCGTGGCTCTTGAGGTTGGGGGCAAATCCGCCCTCGTCGCCAACGGCGGTCATGTGGCCGTCGGCGGCCAGGATCTTTTTCAGGGTGTGGAAGGTCTCGGCGCCCATGCGCAGGGCGTCGGCGAAGGTGCGCGCGCCGAGCGGAATGATCATGAATTCCTGGATATCCAGGTTGTTGGGAGCGTGGGCGCCGCCGTTGATGATGTTCATCATGGGCACGGGCAGCACCTTGGAGTTGATGCCGCCGATGTACTGGTACAGCGGCATTCCCAGGAAGTTGGAGGCGGCGCGGCACACGGCCAGGGACACGCCGAGGATGGCGTTGGCGCCCAGGCGCGATTTGTTCTCGGTGCCGTCGGTGTCGATCATGAGGTTGTCGATGGCCACCTGCTGCAGGGCGTCCATGCCGATGACGGTGTCGGCCAGTTCGCCCTGGACGTTCTCCACGGCCTTGGTGACGCCCTTGCCGCCGTAGCGGGAGGCGTCCTGATCGCGCATTTCCAGGGCTTCGCGGGAGCCGGTGGACGCGCCCGAGGGGACGGCGGCCCGGCCGGACGCGCCGGATTCCAGGGTGACCTCCACCTCGACGGTGGGATTGCCGCGCGAATCGAGGATTTCCCTGGCCCAAACGGCCGCTATGGTGCTCATGATGGTCTCCTTGAAAGTATGGGGTTTGGCGTTTTGTGCGTGGAAGGCGGGCCGCGTGGCCCGACACTGTTGGCTGTAGCGCAATTCCAAACGATTTATAAGCCCCGGGGCCGGGCAAAATGCCGGCGGCGACGGGGGAATCGGGAATGTCTTCCAGGCTTCGTCAGATCGTGATGTCCGGGAAGTCCTCGACGCCGGCCGGTTTGGCGTGCCGGGCCAAGTAGCGCAGGAAAGCCTTGGCTTCGGCGAAATCCGGGGCGGCGGCCACGGCCTTTTGCAGGAGTTCCCGGCAGCCGGCCGGGTCGCCTTTTTCGTAGAGGGTGCGGGCAAGGTTGAACATGAGGCGTTCGTCGTCCGGGGAGAGTTCCAGGGCCTTGCGGTAGTAGTTGGCCGCGCCGTCGAAGTCGCCGCTTTTGCGAAGGCTTATGCCGAAGGCGTTTATGGCCAGCTTCTGGCCTTCGGCCGTGGCCGCGCCCGCGCTGCCCTGGAGCACGGCCAGGGCGTCCTCGCCGGTGTCGGGCCGGCCGGCGGCGGCCAGGGCGGCCAGGATGACCATGAACAGGGCCTGTTCGGGCGGGGGCAGGGTTTTGTGGTCGAGGCTAGGCCCGACGTCGCGCAGCAGCCGGCCCAGCACCAGCGCGGCCGGGGCGATGCGCTCGCTGTACAGCAGCGGGGCCGGCACGAAATGGCGCAGGAATTCTTCCGGCGTGACGATCTTTTGCAGGGGCATGGGCAGATGCTTTTCGTCCAGGGGAAAGATGACGATGCGCGCCGGCCCGAGCTTCATGGCCAGCCAGTCGATGCGCTGGACAAATCCGCGCCCGGAACCGCCCTGGCCGCCCATCTTCTCGCGCTTCTCGGACTGGTAGCAGCCGAGTATCTCCGGCAGTATCGTCATTTCCGGCCTCCCGGCCGGCTTGAGGCCAGCCACAATTGCCGCAATCCTTCGAGCAACAGTTCCGGCCGCACGTCGCGGATGACCGGACAGATGGGGGCGAGCTTCTCAGCGAAGCCGCCGGTGGCCAGCACGTGGACGTCGCCGCCGAGATGGGCCTTTAAGCGGGCGGTCACGCCCGTCACCATGTCGGCGAAGCCGAAGACGAAGCCCTGGTTGATGCAGTCCGTGGTGGAGCGGCCGATGGACAGCGCCCCGTCGCCCGGGTCCAGGGCCACGTGGGGCAGCTTGGCCGTCTTGCTGACCAGCCCGGAAAGCGAGGTCATGAGGCCCGGGCAGATGAGCCCGCCCAGGAAGGCGTCGTCCTGGACGCAGTCGAAATTGGTGGCCGTGCCGAAATCCACCACGATGACCGAGGCCGCGCCCACGGCCCGGCGGCCGGCAAAGGCCGTGACCAGCCGGTCGGCCCCGACTTCGTGGGGCCGGCCGTAGAGGTTTTTGAGCGGTATGGGGATGTCGGTCGGCACGAAGCGCAGTCGCACGCCGAGATAGCGCGAGATGGCGTGTTCGATGATGGGATTAAGCGGCGGCACCACGCTTGAGGCCACGGCGGCCTCGATGTCGGCCGGCCGGCAGCCGTGAAAGGGCAGGGCCGAGGCCAGGGCCAGGCCCAGGCTGTCGGGCGTGGCCGAGCGGTCGGTGGGCAGGGCGAACGACGACAACAGCCCGCCGGTCTCGGCCAGGCCGAACTTGATGTTGGTGTTGCCGATGTCGACCAGAAGGGCGGGCATGGCGGTTACGGCGCGCCGGCCGGGCGCACGCCCAGGCGCGAAAGAAAGGTTTCCACGGCGGGCAGGCTGCGCCGCACCATTTCGTCCACTCCGGCAGCGGTGGGGTGCAGGCCGTCGGGCATGGTCAGGCCGGGAACGCCGGTGACGCCGTCGAGAAAGGAGGGGTAGAGCACGGCGTCGTATTTCTTGGCCAACTCGGCATAGACGGCGTCGAGTTCCCGGGCGTAGGCCGCGCCGTAGTTGCGCATGGCCTGGATGCCGCAGAGCATGACCGGGATGCCGGCTGCCTTGAGCCGGGCCAGGATGGCGTCGAGGTTGTCCCGGGGCACGGCCGTGGGCATGCCGCGCAGCATGTCGTTGGCCCCGAGTTCCAGGATGACGCCGGCCGGTTTGGCGGCCAGCACCGCGTCGAGGCGGGCCAGACCGCCGGCGGTGGTGTCGCCGGAAATGCCGAAATTGAGGATCTCCACGGCATAGCCGCGCGCGGCCAGGGCCTTGGCCAGTTTGGCCGGGTAGGCGTCGGCGGCGGGCAGTCCCCAGCCGGCGGTGAGGCTGTCGCCCAGGGCGGCCAGGGTCAGGGCCGAGGCGCTGTGCGGCATGAAAACTCCAAGGACGGCCAGGACCAGGGCCAGGGCCAGGCGCGCCGGCGCGGTTTGTCTTTTCCGGGCAAGCTGGTATCCTGCCGGGGACGGCACGGGGCGCGGCGCGCCCGCTGTGGGGATGTTGGAGGCGTGCATGATTTCCTTGTCCGATGTGCGGCTGACGTTACAAAGCCAGGCCGGCGGGGTCAACATCCTGCGTGGCGTGGACCTGGCCGCCGCTCCCGGCGAGGTTGTGGCCGTCATGGGGCCTTCGGGCGCGGGCAAGACCACGCTTTTAATGCTCATGGCCGGGCTTCTTGCCCCCACCTCCGGCACGGTGACCGTGGCCGGGCAGGACCTGACGACCATGGGCGAGGACGGACTCGCCCGCTTTCGCCGCGACAACGTGGGCATCGTGTTTCAGGCCTTCCATCTCGTGCCGGCCATGACGGCGCTGGAAAACGTGGCCCTGCCGCTGGAATTCGCCGGCCGGGCCGACGCCTTCGACCAGGCGGCCAAGGCCCTGGACGCCGTGGGCCTGTCCGGGCGGCGCGGCCATTTTCCGGCCGAGCTGTCCGGCGGCGAGCAGCAGCGGGTGGCCCTGGCCCGGGCCCTGGCCCCGCGTCCGCGTCTGCTTTTGGCCGACGAGCCCACCGGCAACCTCGACGGCGAGACCGGTCGAATGGTGATGGAGCTGCTCTTTTCCCTGTCCGGCGGCATGACGCTCATTCTCGTCACCCACGATCCTGGGCTGGCCGAGCGCTGCGGCCGGGTGGTCCACATCCACGACGGGCAGGTGGCCGGGGACGGCCCGAGCGCGTCATGAAACGGCTGTTTTTCGTCCCGCGAGGCCGCTCCACGTCGGAGCGCCTGGCGCGCGGACTGCTGCTGGCCGGGGTGTTCGCCCTGGCCGTTGTCGCTTATCAGAGGAATTTCGAGCGGGTCATCGCGCGCACCGAGGCCCGGGGCGTGGTGGCCGATCCGGCCGGGGTGCTTTCCCGCGAGGACCGGCTGTGGCTGCTGGAAGCGGCCGAGCATCTGCGCGGGCGTTTCGGCCTGGAGCTGGCCGTGCGGCTGGGAACCGATATTCCCCCGCCGACCCTGAACAATCCCAAAAAAATCGTCGTGTACGCGGCCCCGGACTGCGCCGGCAGCCGGGTGGTCCTGCCGCCCCTGGCCGCCGCCGGGTTGCCGGCCGGGCTGCCGGCCGATCTGGCCCGGGAGCATCTGGACGCCGCCTGCCGGGCGGGCAAGCCCCGCGAGGGCCTGCTGGCCACGGTGGGGCTGCTCGTTTCAGCCCTGGACGAGGCCGCCGACAAGGCAAAAGGAGACGATACGTGACCGAGGAAACCAAAGCGCCGCAGCAAAACGTGATCATCTTTACCGACGGGGCCTGCCTGGGCAATCCCGGCCCCGGCGGTTACGGCGCGGTGCTGCTTCACGGCGACGAACGCCGGGAATTCTCCGGCGGCCGCAAGCTGACCACCAACAACCGCATGGAACTTTTAGCCTGCATCGTGGCCCTGGAAGAGCTGGCCGAGCCGAGCGTGGTGTCCATCACCACCGACTCGCGCTACGTCCACGACGCCATCGAGAAGCGCTGGCTGGTCTCGTGGCAGAAAAAGGGCTGGGTCAATTCCGAGCGTAAGCCGGTCAAAAACCAGGACCTGTGGCTGCGACTGCTGCCGCTTCTGTCCCGCCACAAGGTCAAATTCAGCTGGGTGCGCGGCCACACCGGCCACCCCGAAAACGAGCGCTGCGACGTGCTCGCCCGCCAGGCCGCCAATTCGCGGGGGCTGGAAGCGGATGCGGGGTATCCGGGGTAAGCTATTGGACTGGGGCAGGCGTATCGTCTGGCTCGTGGCGGCATTGTCGTCGGAACGGCTGCCGCGATACGCCCTGCCTGCTGGTTGTTTGCCAGAAAGGGGACTCAAGAGAGAGGCGCAGGCCTTGTTCGTTTCAGCAAGGATGGTGGCGGATGCAGGCGACGGAAGGATTCACGATCACAGCGCATTTTGATGAAAGCCATGCGGCGAAGTATGACCGCAGGATACGCCAGTTCTGTCCCGGCTACGATGCCTTGCACGACCTGGCGGCGGCTTGGTGCGCCGCGTTGCCGCCCGATACCCGCTTTCTTTCTTCAGGAGCCGGCACGGGCGCTGAAATACTCGCGCTGGGGCGCAGATTTCCATCCTGGAATTTTGTGGCCGTGGATGTTTCGGCGGACATGATCCAGGCATGCCGGGACAATACGGCGTCGACGGGCATGGCTGGCCGGGTCGATTTCTTTACGGGCCGCGTGCAAGACTACCAGGCATCCGCGCCGTTTGACGCGGCAGCCTCGATCTTCGTCGCCCATTTCATCAAGGGGAGAGACGAAAAGCTCGCCTACTTCAAGTCCATTGCGGCGAATTTGCAGATCGGCGGGATGTTCATTCTCGCGGATCTCTTTGGGGACAAACAGTCTTCAAGCTTTGCGCCGCTGCTCGACGCCTGGCTGCGGCACTATGCTTCGCATGGCGTTGATGCGGACACGTTGGCCAAGGATCGCGCCCATGTCGAAAGGGACATCGATTACAGGCCGGAGAGCGAGCTGATAGCCTTGTTGGCGGAGGCGGGCTTTGCCCCTCCCGTGCGGTTCTTCCAGGCCTTGCTGTTCGGCGCATGGGTTACGGTTCGGGCTGTGTGATGCGCCGTGATTGGCGGCGGCCGGCGACTAGGCTCGACATCCCCCGGCCCGAAGGCCGCCTGAACCTTGGGCCGGAGGGTATTCTTGCCGGGCATTGAAGATGCCTGGACGCCCTGCTGGGGCAGCCCGGGGGTGGAGTGCGACCCTACGCCTTGGGATACCCCACGCACTGGGCCATGATGATGTGCTGCTTCTCGCCAAGCCCCAGGGCCTTGGACAAGGCCGGCAGGTCAATGCTGGCCCGCACCACCGTGGCCAGGCCCATGACCGCGCAAAACAGGTACACGTTTTGGCTCACGTAGCCGGTGTCGGCCCAGGCCAGATTGGCGCGTTCCTGGTCGGTCTTGCCCGCCACCTTGCCCATGTCCGCCACGTAGATCAGATCGAGCGGCGCTTCGGCCACGTAGGACTGGGTGCCGGTCAGGGCCCGGATGTCCTCGGAGCCCTTGCGCGACAGCATGTGATCCTTGGGTTCGTAGAGAAAAAAGCCGTCCTTTTTGACCACCCAGACGTCGATTTCCTGCTTGTTGACGGCGCTAGGAGCGGTGCGCTTGCCCGATTCCTTGCGGTTGACGCCGCAGGCCGCCCACAAAAGGCCCGAAAGCACCTCGGCCGGGATGTCCTTGTCGGCATAGGCGCGGATGGACTGCCGGGCGCGCAGGGCCTCTTCCAGGGTCTTGCCGCCCGGCAGGACCGGCGGCGGCAGGATGTCGGCATTCTGGGCCAGGGCGTCGCGCGCCCCGCCGATCCCCAGGCCGACGCACAGCGTGCCGGCCGTTTTCATGAACGCTCTTCTGTCCACTGGGCACTCCTTTCGAGGCATGGGTCGCCTCAGTGGACCCAGGCTAGGAGCCGGGGCGGCCGATGTCCAGCCATGGGTGGGGCGCGGCGGCGCGCGTCATGGGCCGAACGAGGCGTGAAACGCTGACCGGGGCTCGGGGAAAACGTCGGAGTTCCGGGTCGTTGCCATGGCAATGGCTTGGCGGCGAGGAATGTGCCGCGCGGAAGTATGAAATTTTCGACAGGGAACGCCCAGCCCGCCGCAACCGGCGGCGTCGTCGGTCCCCCCACGTGACGCCGAGGAAGACCAGTCCCACCCCCTTTGTCCCCTTGCGCCGTTCGGGGGGGCCGGGGGCCTCAGGCCCCCGGCCGCCAGAGGCCTCTTCTTCTCTTTTAATCTTGATTGCTTACCGCCTCGGGCGGCAGTTCGCCGTCCTTGGCCGCTTCGCCGCCTTTGCCGAGCATGTCGGCGTCGGCCAGGATCATGATGAGCCGTTTGAACATGGCCCGGTCGAAGGTTTCCTTGCGGGCTTCCATTTTGCGCAGGGCCTCGAAGGGCGGGTAGGCCGGCCGCCAGACGCAGGTCCGGGTCAGGGCGTCGTAGGTGTTGCACATGGCCAGCGCCTTGACGAAAAACGGGATGCCGGCCGAGGGCAGGCCGGCCGGGAAGCCTTTGCCGTCCTCCTGTTCGTGGTGGAACAGGATGCAGTGGAGCGTTTCCGTGGGCAGGGGCAGGCCGACAAGCAGCCCCACGCCCATGGCCGGGTGGGATTTGAACTGGGCTTCTTCCTCGGGCGTCCAGCTGTCTGGCCGGCGGTCCATGAGGCCCGGCGGCAGGCCGGTCTTGCCGATGTCGTGGAGCAGCGCTCCGACTCCAACCTTGACCAGCAGGTCTTCGGTCATGCCCTTGTGGTCCATAAGCATGATGGAGGTGAGCACCATGGAGGCCAGGCCGTGCTGGTAGTCCTGATAGCCCTTGCTGATGAGCGGGGCGAGGTTTTGCATGGCCCCGGGGGTTTGCAGGAAGCCGATGGATTGGCGCACCAGCTTGCCCACCTGGTCGAACCGGGCGCGGCTGATGGAGTGGGGCAGCTTTTCCTCCAGCACGCCGCGCACCTGCTGGCTGGCGCAGGCGTGCCAGGCTTCGGCCCGGTCGGCCACGGGAATGGATTCGTCCAGGAGGAGTTCGCCCAGGTTGTCGCGCAGATAGTTTTCGTAGTGGCGCAGCTCGCCCCGGTGGATATAGACGGTCTCGACGTTGCTGGCCCGCAGCCGGCGCAGTTGTTCCTGGGTGAAGGCCCCGCCCCGGGTGGCGAACAGGACCAGCCCCTGGCCCTTGCGGACGTAAAGGGAGAATTTCCCCGTGCCCCAGGGGCGCAGGGAGGCGGTCTTGATGGGCGCGTAGGACTTGAGTTCCTGGGCCGGGATGGCGTCGTTGACCGTGGCGGCCGCGCCGGTCGGCGGCGCGGCGGGGGTGGATTTGCCGGTCATGGCTGGCCGCCTTCGCCGTCGTCGGCGTCCTGCAGGGGCAGACGCATTTCCACTACCTCGTCGTCATAGTTGCGTACCACGGAAAAACCGAGCTTTTCGGCCAACCCCTGCATGCCGCCGTTCTCCATGAGCGCCTGGCCGGTCAGTTCCTTGGTGCCCCGGCCCCGGCAGTAGCGGATGATCTTTTCCATGAGGGTGCGGCCAAGGCCGGCGCCTTTCTGGTCCGAGCGCACGATGACGGCGAATTCCGCCGTGGCGTTGTCGGGCCGGGTGGAGGCGCGCACCACGCCGAGCGTCTCGGGTTTGCCGCCCTCGCCCGGGGCGGTGGCGATGAAGGCCATTTCGCGCTCGTAGTCGATCTGGGTGAGCTTGGCCATTTCGGCGTGGGACAGGGTGGTCACCACGCCGAAGAACCGGTAGCGCAGGTCTTCGGGGGAGAGGTGCTTGAAAAATTCGAAGTGGGCCGGCTCGTCCTCGGGTCGGATGGGGCGCAGGAGCACCTCGCGGCCGTTTCGCAGGATCGCCTTCTCCTCCAGCTCGCGCGGATACGGCCGGATGGCCAGGCGGTGGGGATTGGGGTTTTCCTCGGGCGAAAGCCGGATGGCCGCGCCGATGACCGTGACGCCGTCGGGGTGGGCCAGGACGGGGTTGAGGTCCACGGCGGCCACCCGTTCGAGGTCGGCCATGCACTGGGAAATCTGGTTGAGCGTCAGGTAGAGCGCGCCGAGGTCCGCCGGCGGCTGACCGCCGACGCCGGCCAGGGCAGCCGAGACCCGGGTGCGGCCGACCAGGTCCTTGGCCAGGGACATGTTGAGGGGTGTGAGCGCCACGGCCTTGTCCCGGGTGACCCGGGCGGCCAGTCCGCCCTGGCCGAAGACGACGTAGGGGCCGAAAATCGGATCGACCCGGGCCTGGATGGTGACTTCCTGGGCGGCCGTGCGCCGGCCCATCTCCTGGATGACGTAGCCTTCGATGCGGGCCTCCGGCACCAGCTCCAGAGCGCGGCGGCGGGCGGCCTGGGCCGCCTCGCGCACGGCCTCGGGGCCGGTGACGTCGAGCACGATGCCGCCGACGTCGAAGGGCTTGGGGATGTCAGGGGAGACGATCTTGACGGCCACGGGATAGCCCAGGGCGTCGGCGGCGGCCACGGCGTCGTCGATGTCCTCGGTGAGCTGGGAGGCTACCGCCCGCACGCCGTAATAGCCGAGCACTTCCTTGGCCTCGGGGTCGGTCAGCGTGAGCCGGCCTTCGGCGAAAGCCCGTTCCACCACGGCCCGGGCCGCCTCGGGGTCCGGGGCGAAGGCTTCCGGGAGGCTGGCCGGCATCTCCATGAGGAGTTCCTGGTTTCTGCGGTAGCGGGCCAGATGCACAAAGGCCGACACGGCCTGATCCGGCGTGGCGTAGGTGGGCACCCCGGCGCTGTTTAAAATCTTGAGCGCCTCGCCGCCGGCCGGGTCGTAGCCCATGAAGCAGGCCAGCACCGTGCGGCTGGTCTTGGCCGCCACCTCGGCCACGGCCTTGGCCGTCGCTTCGGGCGACACCCCGGGAAAGGGCACGTGGACGACCAGCACGGCGCTGCCGCCGGGAATGCGCAAAAGCGCCCGCAGAGCATCGGCGTAGAGGCTCGGCGCGGCGTCCACGCCCATGTCCACCACGCCCTTGCGCTGCCAGTTGGGGCCTAAAAGTGGCGAGAGCGCGGCGTCGGCCTCGGCGTCGAAGGGGGCCAGCCGCCCGCCGCCGTCCAGGAGGGCGTCGGCGGCCATGACTCCGACCGAGCCGCCGTTGGTGAGGATGGAAAGATGGTCGCCGGAGAGCGGCCTGGCCCGGGCCAGGGTTTCGGCGGCGTCGAAGAGCGTGTCGATTTCGCCCACCCGCAACATGCCGGCCCGGCGGAAGGCCTCGTCGTAGACCTCGTCGCGCCCTTCGCCCGGCCCTGGCGGAAAAAGCGTCCACAGCTTGCGCCCGGGTTTGACGATCAACAGCGGCTTGTTGCGGGCGGCGGCCCGGGAGGCGCTCATGAAGGACCGGGCGTCGGTGACGGATTCGACGTACAGGAGAATGGAGCGCGTGTTGGGGTCGCCCGCCATGTAGTCGAGGATGTCGGCGTACTTGAGGTCCACCCGGTCGCCCAGGGACAGGATGTGGGAAAAACCCACGCCCTTGGTGTGGGCCCAGTCGAGGACGGCGGTGAAAAGCGAGGCGGACTGGGAAATAAAGGCCATGCGGCCGGGCCGGGCGTCGCGGTTGGCCAGGGAGCAGTTGAGCCCGATGCCGGGCACGAGCAGCCCCATGCCCGACGGGCCGAGGATGCGGATGCCCGACGGCGCGGCCGCCTCGATCATGCGTTGCTGCAGCTCGCGCTTGGCCGCCGGTTCGAGCTTGGCGTAGCCCGGGGGCAGGGCCACCGCCGCGCCCACGCCGCGCCGGCCGAGTTCGCGCAGGGTCTCGGGCACGGACTCCGGGCCGGTGCAGATGACGGCCAGGTCCGGCGTCAGCGGCAGGGTGTCGACGGAGCGGTAGCAGGTCACGCCGTCGATTTCGGCCAGATCCGGGGCGACGGGCATGACCGGGCCGAGAAACTTGCCGCCAAGCAGGTTTCGCATCACCACCGCGCCCACATGGGCGGGGTCGGCCGATGCGCCGACCACGGCCACGGAGTTGGGACGGAACAAGGCGTCCAGGCTTCGGGCGCTCAATGCGGCGGTCTCCCTGTTGGCGGTTGCGGTTTGGGCGAGGATAGAAGCCTCTGGCGGCCAAGGCAAGGGGTTTTGCCGAATCGCCGGGCCGCCCGCGCCTTCCAGGGGCTTGTATTGACAGGAACTACGGCCGGGGGCAGAGTCCAAGGCATCGGCAAAGGGCCGTCTGGGAGGACGTCATGGAAGCCACGACCAGCCTTGTCACGGACAACGAGTTTTTTTCCGCCGAGCGCCGCGATCGTGTTCTTGTCGTGCGCGGCAAACCGCACTTCACCCGCCACGCCGGGGATCTCAAAAAGATCGACGCCTTTTTCGATCACCTGGAAATCATCGCCCGCACCGACGAGGTCGGAGTGGTGGCTTTTATCGGGTCGCCGGAAAAATCCGGAGCCGAAGATACCCTGGAATTCTTCGAAACCCTGATCGGCTCGCGCCGGGAAGACTACCTGCTCCAGCGCCTGCTCAACCTCGTCAACAACTACGCCCTGACCATGGCGGGCCTCAACAAGCTCACCATAAACGCCGACTGCGGCCGCATCTCGCTTTTCCACCTGAGCATGTCCCTGGCCTGCGACTATCGCATCGTGGCCGAGGGTTCGGTCTTCGAAAACGCCTTCGTGGAGCTGGGCACCCTGCCCAAGGGCGGCTGCGGCTATTTCCTGTCGCGGCTGCTCGGCGGCGGCAAGGCGGCCGAGGTGCTCACCTGGCCCCGGTTCTCGGCCGAGGAGGCCCTGACCCTGGGCATCGTGGACCGCATCGTGCCCCGGGACAAGCTGGAGCAAACGGCCCTGACCATGGCCGACAACTACCAGGAAGAACAGGTGGCGGCCATGCTGGCCGTGCGCCGGCTGCTCAAAAGCGACGTCAACGAGCTGCGCCGTTCCCTGGAAACCGAAGACATGCTGCTTTTAAACCGCGTCAACTCCCCAGCCTTCCGCAAAGTCCTGGAAGCCCGCGCCGCCGCGCGTGGGCGATAGGGAGAGAGGAATGCCTCCGGCAGCCGGGAGGGGCTAAGCCCCTCCCGGAC